>NZ_JAENIL010000002.1 GCF_016595505.1 Pelagicoccus mobilis
AATGTTCGATCTCGAAGAAAACAGAAAGAAAGTACAAGCGGCCCTACTCGTCGGCATCCAAGACTCCCGCATGAGCTACGAGGACGCGGATCGTCTGCTGGATGAACTGGACGAGCTCACCGACAACCTCGACATCCCAACCGTCGATCGCGTCGTCGTTAAGCTCCGCAAGCCCCACCCTGCCTTCCTTCTAGGCACCGGCAAGGTCCAGGAGATCATCGCCCATGCCAAAGAGATTAAGGCCGACGTCATCATCTTCGACGACGAGCTAACGCCTGCCCAGCAGCGTAACTGGGAAGCGGAAGCCAAGATCGCGGTCATCGACCGCCAAGAGATCATCATCGATATTTTCTCCGAGCGCGCTCACACCCGTGAAGCCGCTCTCCAAGTCCAGCTCGCCCGCATGGAGTACTCACTCCCTCGCCTCCGCCGAGCCTGGACCCACTTGAGTCGCCAACGCGGTGGCGGCACCGGAGCTCGCGGACAAGGTGAAACCCAGCTCGAAGCCGACTCGCGCATGGTCCGCGAACGCATCGCAGTCGTAAAGAAGGAGCTCAAGGAAGTCATCCAGCACCGGCACGTCCAACGCGCCAAGCGTCTCCGCAAACCGGTCCCAACCGTAGCCATTGTTGGATACACAAACGCCGGTAAGTCATCCCTGCTCAATAAGATGACGGACTCCGACGTGCTCGCTGAAGACAAACTCTTCGCCACGCTAGACCCGACCACGCGACGCCTCGAACTAGACAACAGCCAACACGTCCTCGTCACCGACACCGTCGGTTTCGTCCGCCGCCTTCCTCACCGTCTCGTCGAAGCCTTCAAAGCCACGCTCGAAGAAGCAGTCGTAGCCGACCTTTTGATACATGTTATCGACGTCACCAATCCTGACGCCGAGAAGCACTTCGAAACGACCATGGAAGTGCTCAAGGAGATCGATGCCGCGAAAAACGAGACCCTCGTCGTTTTCAACAAGATCGACGCCCTTGAGGATCCGAGCGACAAGGAACGCTTCATGTTCACCCACAAGGACGCGTTCTACATCAGCGCCAACACCGGCGAAGGCCTCACCGAACTTAAGGCCGCCATCGCTCACCACCTGAACGCGAAGTACAAGTCGACCGAGCTCCTCATCCCACACGAGCGCTACGATGTCATTTCCAAACTTCACAGTTCTGGAGGCATCCGCCACCAGGAAACACAAGACGAGGGAGTTTACATCGAGGGCATTTTCCCGCCCGCGTTGTCTGGCGTCATCGATCCGTTCATTCAAAAAGATTGAGCCTTTTAGCCACTCAATCGTAACTTAGTTTCGTTCGACTCGCAAAATACACCCCGTATACCCACCCACGATGTCATCCGAAACAACTCGTCGCACCTTTCTTAAAAACACCGCTCTCGCCGCAGGCTTCCTTGGCCTCCAGTCATACATGACCGGATGCGGGAAAGGCTCCTCCATCGACTACGGTCCACTCCTGGAAGACCCCAACAAGCTCCTCAAACTCCCCAAAGGCTTCACCTACACCACGTTTTCAAAAACCGGCGAACGAATGGACGACGGCCTTTCCGTTCCCGGAGCTCACGATGGCATGGCTGCTTTTCCACTCGACGAAGAACGTGTCATCCTAGTTCGGAACCACGAGCTTGACCCCAAGCAGTTCAGAAAAGGACCGTTCGCTCACCAACAGGATCTCTCCCGAGAGTATTTGGACAAGCAATACGATACCGCCCGCGGCACCGGAGTTTGCGGCGGCGGAACCTCCACCCTCGTATTCAACACTAAGACACAAACCCTCGAACAGCACTCACTCAGCCTTACTGGCACACTGAGAAACTGCTCAGGCGGCCCAACCCCATGGGGCACTTGGGTAACCTGCGAAGAGACAGTCGACCGGGCAAACGAGCAACTGGACAAAGACCACGGCTACTGCTTCGAAGTCCCTGCTACCGCCAACATGGGGCTCGCCATCCCCGTTCCAATCAAAGGCATGGGACGCTTCAACCACGAAGCGATCGCCGTCGATCCAGAATCCGGCATCGTCTATCTAACCGAGGATCGCTGGGACGGCTTGCTCTACCGATATATTCCTAACGAACCGGGTAAGCTGCTCAATGGCGGAAAACTTCAAGCCCTGGCGATCAGCAGCCAACCGTCTCGAGACACCCGCAACTGGCCTGAAGAACAACTACCAGAATTCCCCCGCCAAAAAGCCGTATCCACGGAATGGATCGACCTCGAAGACATCGACGCCCCCAACGACGACCTGCGCTACCGCGGCTTTTCGAAAGGAGCAGCCCGCTTCGCACGTGGAGAAGGTATCGTCTACGGAAATGGCGGCATCTACTTCGCTTGCACCAACGGAGGGAAAAATCGTTTCGGCCAGATATTCAAGTACACTCCCAGTAAGTTCGAAGGCGCCGAAGAGGAAAAGAGGAATCCCGGCACCCTAGAGCTCTTCGTCGAATCCGACGACAGCCAGCTCATGAAAGCCTGCGATAACCTCACCGTCGCTCCATGGGGTGATATCGTAATCTGTGAGGACGACAACGAATCGAGCGCTATCGTAGGTGTCACGCCTCGAGGCGAGCTCTACCACATCGCTCACGTTTCCATAAAAAGCGAACTCGCCGGGGCTTGCTTCTCACCGGACGGCAGCACTTTATTCGTAAACATCCAAAACCTTCCTGGCCAGACCCTAGCAATAACGGGTCCGTGGAAGAAATAGCCTTTGCCCACCTTTATGTCCGACTCCAGCCCACTTTCATCTCACAGCCGCGAACGGAAGAGTTTCTACAAGCGCCCCCTCTTCGTAGGCTGTCTTGGGTTTCTCGTTCTTGTCGCTCTGTTAATTGGAGGCGGAATCTTCTGGCTCATCAACTCCGGCAAAACTGTAATCACAAACGAAATCCGTAAGGAAATCGTAGAGGAAATCGAAAACTCAGGTCTGCCAGAAGCCCAGCAAGCCGCCCTAAAAAGCGAGATAGACCGCATCACGGAAGGCTTTCAAGAAGGAGACATCACCTTCGAGGAGCTCATGCAAATCATCGAAAGCCTCGAGCAAAGCCCTGCCTTGAGCGTGATCAAATACTACGAAGCCGAAGGCAATCCGCTCGAACGCCCAAGCATTACCGACGCTCAACGCGAATCGGCCATGCTGACTATTCGCCGCTTCGTCTTTGGTGTATTTGAAAAAAGGATACCCGACACCGCCGTCGAAGACATCCTCGAACCCTTCATTCTCGATTCAAGCCGTGGAGACGGTATTGAAAATTTGGAGTTTCGCACAGATATAACCGACGAAGAGCTTTTCGCCGCGCTCGCAAAAGCCAAACAAATGGCCGACGACGCCGGCATCCGCCGCGAAAACCTCTCTCCAGACATCGCTCGAGAAGTCCGTGAGATCGTCGATCGCATCCTCGAGGGACGCGAATAGGTCACCGGGTTGCCAACCACTGGTCACGCGAAAGAGAAAGCGTGTCCTGAGCAACCCACTCTCCGTTTTTTTCGAAGCCCTCTTCGATACGCACCTTAAACCGGAAACCATTTCGCTCCAACACCTTCCGGCTGGCGAGATTCCATTCAGCGTGGCAGGCAGTCACAAGCTTGAGCTTCAACACCTCGAAACAAAACCTCAGAACACCGCCCAAAGCCTCGCTCGCATACCCAGCCCCTTGCCACTTCGGGTGTGTCCAAAAGCCTACACTCCATCCGGAACAGCGCTGCTCGACCACGATTCGCCCTAACGGATTATCCGAAGCCTGGTCGTGAAAGGTAAAGAGATAGCCATCCCCTCTACTCCACCGCTCGGCCACATTCCCCACGATGGCTTCCAGCTCCTCTTTGCTCGACGGCGTCCCCCAGACCATCCCGTCGTTAAAGCCCGGATACTGAGTCGCTTCCCACACAAAATCGATCTCATCCGCTTGAGCGATCGACAAAGTCAATCGCTCAGTTTCGATACAATAATCAAGCGGGATCCAATCCATCGACCTTTATCGAAGGCCCCTTCAGGCTCATCCAATAGCGAGGACTTAATGCCCCGAACAGCACTCTTTCTTGCAGCTCGGCTTGTGCCAGTGCCAGTTTTTCCAGTGCCCTAGGACAAATACCGAGCCACCAATAATCGTAGCGATATGATGCGCCTCAAAACCGTGAAAATGGTCATGCCCATGATCATGGCTGAGCATCGGGCGAATCACCGCGAAAATGAGCACGCCGACCGCAAAGAATCCCCAAACTCCGGCACGACGGTGGCGACGATACCCGTTGAAATAGGTTACGCCGGCGACCAGGAAGATGATCCCCATCATCGCCCACTCGAATCCGTGGTCGGCCATGAAATCGAGGCCAAGCATAGGAAGCACGCCCATCAAAAAAGGCACCGACAAGCAATGGATCCCGCAAAGAATAGATAGCCCGATTCCTAGGATATCCCATTTCTTGGTCTCACCTTCCTGCATAACCACTTCCATTTGTGCGCACTATAACCCTCCGAGCCTGCTTTAACGCAAGCCCATTGCATAAGTTAATGCGAAAACCTTGCGTTTACTCAGCCTTCTCAGAAGCCACGAGCAGCTCTGCTCGACGTTGATTGATCCACTTTTCAAGCCGGTCGAGAGCAGCAGGATATTTTGGATCTTCCTTCTTCATCCGATCCAGAATCCCAATCGCAGCCACCGCATAGTCGTTGGGGATCGCAGTCGGCAAAGTATCGAGCTCACGAGGATCCATCTCCCCGTCGCGAATCATCTTGCGAGCCTCTTCCTCGATTTCGTTACGGGTGCCACCCGCAGTGTCTGAGTAATTTGCGTTCTTCTTGGAAGGAGCAGACCCGCCGCCGCCGCCTCCAGCGCCCTCGCCAGAGCTTCCATCGTTTTTCTCACGCTCCTCGCCGCCGTGACGAGGCGTACGTTCGATGCCAGTCGGATAGCTCTTGCCATCCTTGCCGATCACCTTGTCCGGATTGTCCAAGCCCATGGACTTGCGAACACGGCGCACGAGCTCGATGGAAACCTTACAGATATCAGCCAAATAAGCGTTTGAGTGACCCGTCCACTCTTCCAAAGCGATCTCTACCGCATGACGCTTATCGGCATTCGTACGATAAAGCCCGTTCGTCGCATTCGCTCCTAGGGCGGCAATCAGAGCGTCCGTTCGCGATCCTTCGCAAACATTAGCTTCTATGTCCTTCTCTTCGATACGTTTAGCCGCCAAGAAGCGGTGAAAACCATCGGCGAGGTAGTACTTCGATCCGTCGAAAAAAAGCACGATCGGAGGGAATCTGTCCCCTTGCTTCATGTCCTCGGCATAGCCGGAGACCGCTTCGTCGTTAGTCGCCACACGCGTCTGCGTGCCTGCGTAGATGTCAATTTCTTCGAGTGAGATACGTTGCAAATTCATGTAGTGAAACAGCCGATACTTTGTTGGCGATTTTTGGGGATCGGTGAGACTTGCGGAGACGGAAATTGTGGCAATGAAATTCCGCCCCGAATCGTTTGCATGGAATAAGAAGGCTCTGTAAATGCTCTTTTCCCAACAGCATACAGCCCCAATCCATTATGAGAAAACGACTCGCACTAACCCTCGGCATCCTCCTTTTTCTACAATCAAGCATGCTCACCGACGCAAAAGAACAAAACCTCGAAACCATAACCTTCGGAGCCGGATGCTTCTGGTGCGTCGAAGCGGTCTACCAGCGACTCGACGGCGTAGTCGACGCCGTAAGCGGATACATGGGAGGCGATGTAGCGAATCCTAGCTACAAACAAGTCGTCACCGGGAGAACCGGCCACGCCGAGGTCGTGCAGCTGACATTCGACCCGAGTAAGACAGACGCAAAGACGCTTATAGATTTTTTCTGGGAAGCTCACGACCCCACGACTCTCAATCGCCAGGGAGCCGATGTCGGCACGCAGTACCGCTCCGCAATCTTCTACGAAAATGAAGAGCAGCGAAAAATCGCCGAAACGTCCCGCGACGAGGCGAACGCATCCGGCAAGTTCGCCGATCCAATCGTCACGGAAATAACCGCAGCGAGCACCTTCTACGTAGCCGAAGACTACCATCAAGAGTACTACGACCTCAACAAGAGCTACCCGTACTGCAGAGCAGTCATCACCCCGAAGCTCAAAAAGCTAGGGCTCGAATAGGTCCCGCCCAACCGAAGCTCACCTAATAGAATACTCCTAAGAGTGGAGTACGTATTTTCTCTTGCTCGGCGGCGGAGATCCGGCAGTTAATAAGGCGTCAAAATACCCATCGGCTCGCAATCCCCCAGCTTCCCGATAGGATGCTAACTAGACGACCGAATTTTCCGCCATACAGATGCTTCCACAACGCCTCACCCAAATCCAATCACACCGTTTTGGACCCAAGGTGGCGCTGTCTCTCGCAACAATCCTGATCAGTTTCCTAACTGCGTTCACCCTAGGACAGTCACCAGATGCTGAACGAACTGAACTCGGGTATCCCAACTTTCGGATACATACAACACAGGAAATCGGAACCACCCTCGGAAGCCGGTTCGTCACCATAGATACCAACGGCAGGATTCTCTACTCGAGCGAGGGAGAACTCTCCGCCTACGACGGCACCCAGTGGAACCGGATCAGTATCCCCGTCGAACGCTCCAACGAAGACCTAAACCATATTTCCCTCGGCCCCGACGGAGTGCTCTACGCTAGCGGCCTCGGCTATTGGGGAAAGCTAGTCGTCAACGACCAAGGCAAATACGTGGTCGAATTTTTCTCGGATGAAGAAACCCGCCGCAAGGCCTCCATCGAATACTTCGACCAAATCGCCTTCGCTCAAGGCTATGTCTTTTTCAAAGGCCTCAACTCCCTCGTCCGATGGCATCCGGAGCACGGAACGCGAACCTGGAACGAGCAAAACATAGACACGCTTTTTGAAATAGATGGGACAGTATTCATCACCAGCAAAAGCGGCCTTAGCCAAATCGAGGGAGACGAAATAGTCCCCTTCCCATCTGAACTGCCCTTCGACCTCGAACGAGGAAGAATAATGCAAACGACCCCGTGGTTCGACGATCGGATAGCCCTCTTCCATACCGACCACAGCCTTATCCTTTTCGACGGCCAAACATTCGAGGACCTGGACGATGACCTAGAATCGCTCGGAGAGAGTCTTTGGTCCAACGATATGGAGATTCTCGACGACGAGACCTTCGCTATCAGCCTCTTCGAGTTCGGACTCGTACTGATCAATCGGCAAGGCCAAATGATCATGCGTCTGGACCAGACATTGGACCACCGGTTTCTCGATACTGGAAAAATAGCCGTCGCTCCAGACAAGAGCCTGTGGGTGACTCTCTCCGACGGAGTAGCACAAATAACCCCTCCTTACCCGATCACCTACTTCGATCAAAGACACAAGGTTGCACTCCAGTACTTCGACCACGCTCGACTTGGCAAAGACCTAATGATCCGGTCCAGCAGCAACCTCCACCTCGCTCAATACTCGGAGTCTGGCAAATTCACGAAATTCCGCGATTTTGAACATCTAGCGCAGCAAACTGTGTACGAGATGATCGGGTACAACGGGCAACTCATCGTATCCACCGATCAAGGGGTCTATAGACTACGAGCAGGCAAGCCCCCTGAGTTTCTTTTGGATATTCCCTACATTTACCGCATTCATAAAATGCGCTTCGGACCCCAGAACCGTTTCGTACTATCCAACTCGCAATTCAACTACATCACTGAGCTAGAGAACGATCGCCTGACCATCGTTCAAAAAATCCCTTCTCTTGGATTGGCGAACAAGATTCTCGACGACAAACAAGGCAATATTTGGCTCGAGCGAGGCATATCAAACGTAGGCCGCATACACCCTACAAACGGAGCGTATTCATACCAAGAATACAGCGACAGAGACGGACTCACAACAGAACAGTGGATCCCGATCTGGCAGAACGGCAACGAAGTCCTTTTTTCCAGCCGCAAGGGACCACTGCGCTTTAACCAAGGGACAAATCGCTTCGATATCGCTACCGAAATCGCAGATATTATCCCGGGCAAAGTCAAGAAGCTCACTCGGCCAGCTTTCGCGCCAAATGGAGACTTCTGGGTGCTCGCCAACGAGAACCCCGTCGTCATGCGAAAACAGCCAGACGGCAGCTACCTCGAAGACAACTCAGTTCTTCAGCATCTAGGTCGGCTCCAGATCGACGATATCACTTTCGAGAACGACATAGCATGGCTCACCAGCAAGAAAACCCTAACCCGAATCGATAACGGCAACACACTGGAACGGGTCCCGTTTTCAAAACCTCAAATAAACGCGATCCACAGCCTTTCAGAAGACAAGATCCTATATCACTTCGCACGTACTGATCTGACGTTCCCAGAAACTCTCAACTCAGATCAAGACAGCCTGCAGATAGACCTAAGCACGCCCAACTACCTCGGAGCAGGAGGCATCAAATACCAGTACCGCCTATCCGGATACAATGAACAGTGGAGTGACTCCATAGCGAATGCCCACATCGTCCTAGATCGCATCCCATCCGGCAACTACACCTTCGAAGTAAAAGCCATATTCGCCGATAGCATCGAAAGCGAAGCGACCACCCTTCCAATAACGGTTATTCCACCAATCTATCGCACACTTCCCGCCTACGTTGCCTACTCTACGCTAGCTCTGGCCGCGATTTGGCTCCTCCTGAAGATTCGCCACCTAAAGCTACTTCGCCGCCAACGACAACTAGAGGACAAGGTCGTTCTTCAAACAAAAGCTCTCAGAGACAAAAACATACAACTGCACGGAGCCTTCCTCAGCGAACGCGAGCTCAAGAAAAAAGCGGAAAAAGCGAACCTGGTGAAAAGCGAGTTCCTCGCCATGGTGAGCCACGAAATCCGCACCCCGATGAATTGCATAATCGGCATGGCCGATAATCTGCTCGGAACCTCGCTCGAAAAGGAGCAGTTCGAGATGCTGCAATCCATACACTCCAGCGGCCAGTCCCTCGTGGCGATAATTTCGGACATCCTTGATTTCTCAAAAATCGAAGCCGGCAAGATCGTACTCGAACAAATTCCTTTCTCGCCTACCCAGACGGTAAAAGACGTATTCAACCTTTTCGTACGTTCCTGCGACGAAAAGAACATATCCCTTAAAACTGAGGTCGAAGAAGGCATACCCGAGGTTGCTATCGGAGATCCGGTCCGCCTAAAACAAGTCCTCATCAATCTTGTCGGCAACGCCCGAAAATTCACTCAGCACGGGCTCATCACCATCAGTCTTCGAGTCAAAGCCGAAAGCGAAAACCGTTCGAAACTCTTCTTCACAGTCAAGGACACCGGTGTCGGCATCGAACCTGAAAAGATGGACATCCTTTTCAAAGCCTTCAGCCAGATTGACTCGTCAAATACTCGCAAGTACGGAGGCACCGGCCTCGGCCTCGCCATTAGCAAACGCCTCGTAAATCTCATGGATGGCGACATCGGCGTATCCAGCCAACTAGGACAAGGCTCCACGTTCTCCTTCTCGATTCTCCTAAACCCAGCCACCCCAGAACAAGTCGAACAATACCGCACCTCGGTAATACAGCCTGTCTACAATGCCCCAATCGCGAACCTAACACCCAAACAAGAACTCCCGCGCCCCAGTTCTGTGTCCACAGGCGAAAAGGACGTACTCCTTGTAGAAGACAACCCCATCAACCAACAAGTTACCGCCATGATGCTTCGCCGCATCGGCTATAGCTGCGATATCGCCAACAATGGAGAGCACGCTCTAAAAATCGCGGCCAAAAAGTCCTACCAAGTCATTCTGATGGATATTCAGATGCCAGAGATGGACGGGATCCAATGCACCAAACGCATGCTCGATCAGCTAGGCGAGAAAACACCGCCGATCATCGCAGTGACAGCTAAATCATCCGACCTAGACAGAGAAGTCGCAACCGAGGCCGGCATGTGCGGCTTTTTGACTAAGCCACTCGAACGCCCCAAACTCAAAGAATCGATCGAGCAAGCCCTCTCCAACGGGACTAGCGTTTCTAAGTCGTAAATACCTAAAGGGCCGCCAGCAATAATCGCCGACGACCCCAGAATAAAGGCAAAGCGCAAAACGCTCCCTAAGCTACAGTATCCAATATCGAACCGATACGGTTCGTTCCACTCGTAGCGCCAGACCCGACCCCTAAAGTCTCTGGATCACCCATACCCGGAGCGTTTGCTACCGCCTTGGGTGCCTCCGCTGCCGTTTTCTGAGGTTGAGCAGATTCCTTCTTCATTAACGCATCAAACGTCGAGCTGATGAGTCGGATTATGGGAGGGAAATCCATACCTGTTCCTTTCGTTAGTTCTCATACGAGATCCGATTGCGATCCGGATCATTAGTTACATCCGCATTCTAGCATTTCCCTAGGATTAGAGTAAATAGAGTCAGGCGTTCGTTTCTCCCCCAAAGGGCACCTTAAGGCTCGCAGCAAGGCCTAGAGAATCTCCCCCAAATGCCCAAGTCCCCAGTCAATTCCCTGTAAACCATTCCCCACCTGAAATGCGCTTGAACCCTAACGCTCATTCTACGAAAACGGGGCTACTTTCCGTCTCAATACTTGGGACAAGCTAAATCTTTCCTCTATTCAACCATGAGCAAAAAAGTCCTTATCATCGGAGCCGGCGGAGTCGGCAGCGTCGTAACTCACAAGTGCGCCATGAATCGCGACGTATTTGGTGAAATCCTCCTCGCCAGCCGCCGCAAGAGTAGCTGCGACAAGATAGCCGCCCAGATAGAGAGCGAAGTCCACACCGCCCAAGTCGACGCAGACAATACCGCCGAGACAGTCGCCCTCATCAAAGACTTCCAACCCGATCTCGTCCTCAACGTCGCCCTGCCCTACCAGGATCTAGCAATCATGGATGCCTGTCTCGAGACAGGTACCGACTATTTGGATACTGCCAACTATGAGCCGCGCGACGAAGCGAAATTCGAGTACAGTTGGCAGTGGGCCTATCAGGAGCGATTTAAGGACGCAGGCATCATGGCCTTGCTCGGTTCCGGCTTCGACCCCGGCGTGACCAATGTCTTTACCGCTTATGCCAAGAAGCATCACTTCGACACTATCGACACCCTCGACATCATCGATTGTAACGCAGGCGACCACGGCAAACACTTCGCCACCAACTTCAACCCAGAGATCAACATACGCGAAGTCACCGCCAACGGACGCTTCTTCCAAGAGGGCGAGTGGAAAGAAACGCCTCCACTCTCCGAGCACCGCGTCTTCGATTTCCCAGAAGGAATCGGCGAGAAAGACATGTATCTCATGTACCACGAGGAAATGGAGTCCCTCACCAAACACTTCCCAGACATCAAGCGTATGCGTTTCTGGATGACGTTTGGTCAGCAGTACCTCACTCACCTTAAGGTTCTCGAGAATGTAGGCATGACCCGCATCGATCCCGTGATCTACAACGGGCAGGAAATCATCCCCCTTCAATTCCTCAAAGCCGTCCTTCCCGACCCCGGCTCGCTCGGCGAGTCAACCAAGGGCCGCACCTGCATCGGCATCGTCGCGGATGGTCACAAAGGAGGCGAAAACAAACACTACTACCTCTACAATATCTGCGATCACGAAAAGTGCTTTGAGGAGGTCAACTCGCAAGCTATCAGCTACACCACAGGCGTTCCGGCCATGATCGGCGCCAAGATGATGCTCACCGACACCTGGCGAGGAAAAGGCGTCTTCAACATGGAGCAATTCGACCCCGACCCCTTCATGGAGCAACTAAACGTCCAAGGCCTCCCCTGGACCGAACAATGGCTCGACGCTAAACCAACTCCGCTGGTTTAAAATCCTAATCTTAATCTTCCTCTTAATCCTAATCCTCCTCCTTATCCCATGCCCTTCTCCCACGAGAAGCTAATCGTCTACCAGAAATCGATCCATTTCGTTGGATGGACCAAGGAGCTCCTCGATTCTCTCCCTTCAGGATCCTATAATATTCGAAACCAATTCGAACGGGCATCTATGAGCATCCCGCTGAACATAGCCGAGGGAAACGGAAAATTTTCTGATAAAGACCGTTGCCGGTTCTTTCAGGTTGCTCACGGATCAGCCTTAGAGTGTGCGGCATGCTTGGATGTCTTGGTAGCTCAAAAGTACAAAGAAGCAGATCAGGTAAAGTCTGGGAAAGACCTTCTAACTGAGATTGTAAATTTGATCTATGGTCTCCTCAAACGCTTCGATTCATTCCTCGTATCAGAGGAACAAAACTCTTACGGATACGAGGAGGGAGATTACGAGGAGGATTAAGAGCAAGATTAGGATTTAACCACATGGACCACATTATCCACTACGATCCCGGACTTCCCGAGGACACTCCCTCGCCAGCCTACGTGGTCGACCTGAAGCGACTCCGCTCCAACCTTGAGGTCATCAAATCGGTCCAAGACCTGACAGGCTGCAAGATTCTAGCCGCTCTCAAAGGTTTCGCGATGCATAGCGTTTTTCCAATCATGAGAGACTACGTCGCTGGCGTGTGCGCGAGCGGACCTTGGGAAGCTCAACTTGGAGCGGAGGAGTTTGGCAAAGAGGTTCACTGCTTCGCACCCGCATTTACCGATGTCGACCTGCAAGAAGTTCTCTCCTGCGCCCACCACATTTCCTTCAACTCGCTCACCCAGTTCCGGAAGCACCTACCCGCAGTTAAGGCTCACGCTCGCTCTGTATCTTGCGGATTACGGGTCAATCCAGAGTACAGCGAGGTCGAAGTAGATATCTACAATCCCTGCGTAGCAGGTTCGCGACTCGGCATCCGCCGCTCCGCACTCGAGGGCCAAGATCTTAGTGAGGTAGAAGGCTTACACTTCCATACAATGTGTGAGCAAAATTCGGATACACTTGAACGAACACTCCCACACTTCGAGGAGAAGTTCGGAGACCTTCTTCCACAGATGAAATGGGTGAACTTCGGAGGTGGGCACCACATTACGAGCCCCACCTACGACGTCCCTCGCCTAGTCAAGCTTCTCAAAGACTTCAAATCCCGATACACGCATCTCGACGTCTACCTCGAACCGGGCGAAGCGATGGCTATCAACACAGGCGTGCTCGTAGCAACCGTGCTCGATACCATTGAAGAGGCTCCCCCCATAGCAGTCCTAGACTTGTCGGCAACGTGCCACATGCCCGATGTCTTAGAGATGCCCTACCGCCCTGAGATAGTGGACGCGGCCGAGCCCAACGTAAAGCCACACACCTACAGCCTTGGCGGCCTATCCTGCTTAGCCGGAGACATGATCGGGCACTACTCCTTCGACAAACCACTCGTCCCCGGCGACCGACTCCACTTCCTCGACATGGCTCACTACACGATGGTGAAGACCTCGACCTTCAACGGAATCAAGCACCCCGCGATCGCGACCTGGGATCCAGAAACCGAGAAACTCACCATCGTCAGAAATTTCGAATACAAAGACTACCGCGACCGACTCTCTTAAATCCAAAGACTCGACCTATGCCCTCCACGAACCCTTACGCCAATCCCCCCGCGTTCCACTCGGACGACATCCAACCCTCCAACAAGTACGACGCCGCTTTCCACATTATCCCAGTCCCCTGGGAAACCAGCGTCTCTTACGAAGGCGGAACCGCTAACGGCCCCAACGCCATCCTTCATGCCTCCGTCCAACTCGAACACTACCTCGACGGCTCCTTCCCAGGCGACGCCGGAATCTACACAGCCGAACCTGTAGATTGCGATGCGCCAGCCTCTACCGTTGTTGAAAACATCAAAGTAGCCACCCGCGGCGCTCTGAATCTAGGCAAGTGTCCGATCCTCCTCGGAGGCGAGCATGCCATGACCCTTGGTCCCATCCAAGCCTGCGAAGAACTCGATATCCCATTTGGAATCATTCAATTCGACGCCCATGCGGACCTACGCTACGCGTATCAAGGAAACTTATACAGTCACGCAAGCGTCATGGAACGCTGCACTGACCTCGGTGTGCCACTGCACCAAATCGGAGTCCGAGCACTCTGCAAAGAAGAAGTCGATTGCCGTGCTGAACGTGGAGTCACCCACCTGGACGCAGCCGAGCTCTATTGGAAAGGCTATCCTGAGCAACTCCTCCCAGAAGACTTTCCGGAGCACGTATTCATAACGTTCGACGTCGACGGACTCGACCCCTCTATCATGCCCTCAACAGGAACGCCTGTTCCCGGCGGGCTCAATTGGTATCAAGCTATCGATGGCCTGGAACGTGCTCTCAAAGGAAGAAAACTACTTGGTGCAGATTTCGTAGAGCTTGCCCCTCAACCCGGCCAGCACGCACCCGACTTCCTCGTAGCAAACCTAATCTACAAGTTCATGGAGATCGCCCAGCGTCTCGACTGCCTCAAGTCCTGAAAATTTTAATACAATGCCTGTCCCCGCAAAGATCAGATTCACAGCAAACATCAAAATCGTCTATGAAGAGTCCCGATCGATAACACCAGGCACAGCCACGAAGGAACACAACCAAGGTGAACTCAGCTGGTCTCTCAAAAAAGGATTCATCAATTGGGTTACTCCTCAACTTGAACAAAGCGAATTTTTCACCAGACACCGCTATCTAGAGGGCTCGATTTTAGAACTCCGCGAAAAGGCCCCGCTACGGATCAAACACAAGAGATGCGGCAGTTGTAGCGGTTCCGGAAAAGCGAAATGCCAAAAATGCGGCGGTAGCGGGTGGATCCACTGCTCCGGCTGTGGCGGAAAAGGAACAAGAACCTACAACAGCCCTACTGCGCGTACTCAAACCACCTACTCCGCAGCTCCAAACTGCCCGCTTTGCAATGGCAGCGGTTACGTCTCCAGAGCGTCCTCAGACGGAATGGGCGTGACCCAAGTACCCTGTCCTGGAAATCACGGTACCGTACAGAAAGCGTACACGACGACCCAATGGGGTTCCTCTACCAAAACTGGCAGTTGCAGCCAATGCGGAGGCAAGGGTAAGTCACGTTGTACTAGCTGTAGCAATGGTTTCGTCGGCTCCTGCAAAACCTGCCAAGGGCAGAAGAGAATCACAGAAACCTTCAACCTACAGCAAAAAGCGCAAATTCGGGTGCAGGTAACCGCTCCCAAATGGCTCAAACGCTACAAGAAACTCATCCTCCAGTCCGCCGTAAAAAACAAATCCCTAATTACAGGCTCAGCTAGAACAGGCAAGCACCCGAAATACAACGCCGTAGCCGAGGTCGATCTCGAACTCGAGCCGCATGGCTCACCAGTCGACCCATGGAGTATTCGTGATCGACGAAGCGGCACCGTCTGGACGAAGCCCCCATCGCTTTGGGAAAAAATAATCGGCTGGATTGGATTCCCCACCAAACCTCCCTTCTCCCAGACAAAGTAGCGCAGTTCGCCGCAATACTCGGCGTGATCAAACGTTACCTTTGCATGAAGCATTTCATCGCTCTATTCGCCCTCGCCCTCTCTCTCACAACTCTACACGCTCGCAAAGCTGAAGAGGTCACTCCAGTCCTTATTGGAAGCGACACACCCCAAGCTACGCTTTTTGACGAATCAGGAGCCGAACACTCCCTGCCTGCACTCCTTAAAGACAAGCATAGCATCATCGTATTCTACCGTGGCGGCTGGTGCCCCTATTGCAGTCTGCAAATGCAGGAGCTCGCTGAGCGGGAATCAGAATTCCTGGGACTCGGGTACCAGATCATCGGCATAAGCCCAGACGCTCCCGAAAAAATTGCCACTATTGAAAAGGACGGCGAACTCAACTACGCCGTGTATTCCGACAGTGGATACTCTGCAATGGAAGGATTCGGAATCGATTTCCACCCCAAGGGCAAGAAAGACAGAAAGCTACCGGTTCCCTCCGTATTTATTGTCACCCCAAACAACCAGATCGCATTCTCTTACGTCAACCCGAACTACCGGGAACGCATCCCCGGAGATCTCTTGGTCGCTGCTGCCAAATCACTCAAAAAGGATTAGCCCGCTCAGCTTAACGCTGCCCTGGCTTAATCGGAGTAACGCCCCGTACTTTCGGTATTTCTCCGGGAGCTAGGACGAAGTGGAGCTGCTTGATCTGATTGCCGTAATAGTTGAGCTGGTAATCGACATAGATATGCCACTCGCCTCCGTAATCTTCATGGCCGATTTCGAGTAGTTTCTTACCAGTGGGCCGTCTCTCAAAAAAGTAGCCGCGACATGCCTCCAAGTCACCGATGATCGAATCCGGACGGCTGTGAGTAAGGGCTTTCGCCTTTTTATCATCTTTGCTCTGCACTGCAGAGAGAAAGGTCGAAACGACGGAAGCCGCCTTATCCTCCCCTAGCAATACATCCGGCTCAGGACCGGGGCCACAGGCAGTCAGAAAAGCAAGCGCTACAAGACCGAGAAGGGGTAAACGTTTCATTGCGGCGAGGCTACAGGCAATCCGACGAAACAGGCAAGGCCCTAGAACATATCCACCGGGACAGTCGACAGAGCCTCAGCAAGGGTAGATATGCCGTCCTTGACCTTAAGCAGACTGTCCTGATGGAGTGTCTTCATGCCATTCTTGACAGCGGTACGCTTGATATCAGCCGTTTCGCGTCCCTTGTTGATATCTTCAATCAACTGCTCGCTGCTCGTCATGAGTTCATGGATACCGACACGTCCCTTGTATCCTGTATTGTTGCAGCGAGGACAGCCTTTCGGGTTGTGTTTGAAAATCGGCCCCGTCCAGCCAATACCATTCTCCAGAATCTCACGCTCGCGCCCCTCCGGCTCGTATTGAATACGGCAGGTCTTACAGACGCGTCGCATCAAACGCTGAGCGCAAACGCAAAGCAACGACGAGGATATCATAAACGGCTCGATCCCCATGTCGGTGAGACGAGCCACCGTGCCGGGAGCATCATTGGTATGGAGCGTACTGATCAACAAGTGACCTGTAAGAGCCGCTTCCACTGCGATGTTCGCCGTTTCCTGGTCACGAATTTCCCCCACCAAAATGATGTCCGGATCCTGACGCAAGAAGGCACGCAAAGCGCTCGCAAACGTCAGACCAATCTGGCGATTCATCTGCATCTGATTGATGCCGTTCAAGGTGTACTCGATCGGATCTTCCGCCGTTCTCACGACCAAGCCAGGATCGTTGATCTCATTCAGAGCCGAGTACAAGGTCATCGACTTACCCGAGCCTGTCGGACCGCAATGCAAAATCATGCCGTAAGGCTGAGTAATCACCTCACGGTACCTGTTGAGGTTCTCATCGGAAAATCCGAGAGCCGGCATCGGCAAAGTCGACTTCTGCTTGTCGAGAATACGCATCACCACCCCTTCGCCGTGATTAAGCGGGGCAGTTGAAACACGAAGGTCAATATCGACATTCTTCTTCGTGAACTGCTTGAAGACGATACGCCCGTCCTGCGGCAAACGACGCTCCGCAATGTCCAGGTTCGACATGATCTTAAGACGAGCGACAAGCGAGCCCGATACCTTTGGCGGCAACTTCAGCTTCTCCTGGCAAACCCCGTCAATACGGTAGCGAACGACGAGCTCTTTCTCCCGGGGTTCAATATGGATATCTGAAGTACCCGCAAAATAGGCGTCTTCGATAATGCGGTTGGCTAGCTGGATGATCGGAGCAGACTCTTCGTCATCGAGCCCCTCTTCGACCTCCTCCATCTCGCCTTCGTCGAACTCCATGCCGACCGCTTCGACCACATCTTCAAAATGGGTTTCCTCGACCTGCTGATCCTGCTTGAGGATCTCTTTGATATCGCTCTCCGGAGCCAGCAAGGCGACGACCGTCTTCTTACTGATTTCCGAAATTCGAGAAGTAACCGTCAGCTCAAAGGGATTGGCCAGAGCAACCGCGATGTAGCGTCCATACGTGCTGACCGGCACTACTTGGTTCTTTTCGCAAAACTCCTGGTCCAGCAGCTCCCAAGTCCCCTTGTTGATCGCTACGTTCTTAACGTTGATCGGCGACACCCCATAGGTCTTCGCCTTGGCGACATTCAATTGGTGGGAAGAAATCCGGTAATCGACGAGGAGAAGGTCGTCGAAAGCGTTACCATTCAACTCGTCCGGATGCGATTTGACCGAATCCGCCTGCTCCGCATCGAGATACTTGAGCTCGTGCAGGTGGTCAACGATGCCTGACTGTAAGCGACCGAGTGCCATCTATGACTTAGCTGGCAGCCATCGCCGCCTTGGCCTCCTCTGCTTCTAACGTTTCCAGGTAGTCCGAAATCGTCTCCAAGGGAGCCGCAAACCAGACGATATTGCCCGGAATCTTTTGCTCCCAATAAGTGCGAACGGCTGGACTCATGTAGTAAGCAGTCGCCAAGTAGCGCGTGTCTTCCACTAAGTCGAAAGGTACGGTCCAAGTGGCCCAGCACTCGGACTTCTCGCAGGTAGACGCCAGCTCTTCCGGCACCTCCATGTTACGAACATCAATAATGCCAAGCCCTTCCTCTTCAACGAGATGTTCCATCAAAGCCATTTCTTGCAGGCTTTGTTTCTCGTTGAGCAGAATCGAAAGCAGACTCAAGCGCAGCTCGCCGGAAGCATTCGAGAGAAGCTCCAGGAAGCGCTCGTTCGCGGCGTCGAGGTCCTCGATTGTAACGAGGCCACGCTCCACCAGACTCGCTCCGAGCAGGCGGTTGGCACGCATAATGAGTGGCTTTAGACTGGCCATTGATAGGTGGGAGAAACTGTTAACTAGTGATATCCGAGTCGTCGTTCGCGGATTCGCTATCAACTGCTTCGGATTCTTTTTCACTAGCTTTAGCTTCTGCCACCTTTTCCCAGAGAACTTCCTTGTATTCTTCTAGCCCTTCCTCGGTCAAACAGGAGATTGGCTGCACTGTCACGTCGTGACGCTTACGGAACTCCTTGAGGTTCTCCTCCGCGATCTCTTCGTCCATCTTGTTGGCGAGAACCACCCGCGGCTTGTCTAGAAGAGACGCGTCGTATGCCCCTAACTCATTGATCAACTGGGAGTAATCATCCCAAGGGGCACGCCCGTCGATACCGGACATATCAATGATAAACGAAAGAACGAAACAACGCTCGATATGACGCAGAAAACGATGCCCCAAACCACGATTTTCACTTGCGCCTTCGATAATCCCCGGAATATCAGCCATTTGCAGGCGTTCGTAGCGACTCGGGTACTCGATCACCCCAATACCGGGATGCAGAGTCGTAAACGGGTACGGAGCCATTTTCGGGCGAGCGTTGGTGATCATGTTCGTCAAAGTCGACTTACCCGCGTTCGGGTACCCCACCAAGCCGACATCCGCGATACTCTTCAGAATTAGCTTAAACTCGCCTGTTTCACCGGGGTCACCGGGATTGGCACGACGAGGAGCTCTATTGATGGAGCTCTTGAACTTGGCGTTGCCCCAACCTCCATTGCCACCCTTTAGAATTCGAACCCGTTGCCCGACTTCCATTATTTCCGCAACAATCTGATCGGTAGCCAAGTCAGTCACGATCGTCCCCAAGGGAACCAAAAGAACAGCGTCCTTACCGCTACGACCGATCCGATCTGAGCCCATGCCGCCCTGCCCTTTCTCCGCCTTCCAATGCTGCTGGAAACGGAACTTGATCAGGTTGTTCTCGTTGTTCGTGCCCTCGAGAATCACGTCGCCACCTTTGCCGCCGTCCCCTCCGTTGGGGCCGCCAAAGGCCTCGTACTTCTCCCGACGGAAGCTGATACAGCCATTCCCGCCGTCACCCGCTTGGGCAATGATTCTAGTTTCATCTACGAACATGCAGCGAAACCCATAGAACTAGTTTCGCAGAATGCAACCCCGCCGTGCAGACTCTGATCAGAGCCTAAACAGCTCGATTAGCCCAGCGCCATCACCGCTGTCCGTCCCCTCGACAACAAGCAGATACCGCCCCGGTTCTAGCCAAACCCGCAGGGCCGCGTCCGAGGACAACAAATCCAACTCAGGCAGGCCAAGCTCCTCGAAACTCTGCACCAAGCCCAGAAACGCTCCCTGCGAAGACTCATTAATCCCAGTGAACAGCATCCCCTCCGCCCAATCATCGTTCGAAGAAAGCTCAGCGATACCAGTCTCTGAAAATCCATACAGCTTGATCGCCGGATCAATCCCCTCTTCCAGGTTGAACGAAGGGACGATCCCCCTCAAAAGCACTTCAAGCGGCTCTGCTCCAGTCACCGAGAAAGCAACCGCAGAAACCGTCGCCTCCGAAACAGGAGCTTGAATGCGGACCGCATCAATCTCAGCCACAGCTAGATCCACCTCAAACGTTTCGATTGTTTCGCCAATCGCTTCCGCAATATCCTGATCCGCGGCTGCAATGACCTGATAAGCCTTACCATCAGCAGCGAGCAGAACCAAGGGGCCACCTCCTTCAAACTCAGATCCGACGCCAGCAAAACCGCCACCGACCAAATTCCCGCTCGCCTCTTGGCCCGGCGAAACAAACTCAGAATAGAGTCCGCTCAGACCGCTTCCGGCAGGTTGCCCACCCGCTAGACCAGCCATCAAGACGCCTTCCGAGACCACTCCCTTCGTCTTCATAAAAAAGCGTTCAACTCCCCAATCACCGGCAACCGAGTCTCCTTCGAGCGATACCTCCAGCGACACTTCAAGTCCGCGAGCGGACGTGACACTAAGGCGACCTTCTTCATCATCTATCGCACCCCAAGCTATATCGGCAAACGGACCGGTTCGCAGCAAATAGGCACGACCGTCATTCAAAATCTCCAAATCGATCGCATCGCCCCCGCGGCCCAAAACGCCGCCTAAATACTGTCCCGCGAACAAGGTCTCAGAACTAGGGCTCGTTTGGAACTGTCCGCTAAACTCGATCCCGTACCCCGGCACGACTCCTACCAAGCCCGAGAGAGCCGTACCAGATATCCGCCCAACCGATCCCTCTAGCGATCGGAATGAACCTGAATCGTCGATCGTAACCGCTTCTCGAATACGATAGTATCCCGTATCCGGATCAAAGATACTTACAAACCCTGTCTCCAACCCTTCTTCAACCTCGAGCCAAACAATCCCTCCAGATTCCGTAGTCCCATGATAACGTCCGGAAGTGACTTCTCCATCCGAGACATCGACTTGCTTAACGAATACGCGAGTCGCTACTCCGTCAGAAACCTGCGCCACCAAGTCGAAGCGACCCGCTTCGTTGAACTTGATGCGCCCCTCCGATCCATTTTCCGATACGATCTCATAATCGCTATCCCCCGCCACATGCCAGCGAGCAGTCACGGGCAATCCTAGATCGCTATTGTCGACACTCGTGAAATCCGATACCGCCCCAAGCCCCACGATATGCGGGCCCAGAAGCTCAACTGAATCCCATTTATCCTGCACTAAAGAGGCGCCCAAATCGCTGATCTCGATGGGACTCAACTCGCGATCGTAGATACGAATGTCAGCCATCAAGCCGTCAAAAGCGCGTGCCCCTTCCCCGTTGTTTCCAAGATAGGACAATGCCGCACTTTGATTGATAGTTCCCTTCGGCTCTTGCTGCATTCGAGCAATAAGTCTCTCCCCATTGATAAACAGCTTAGGCGTATTCAACACACTCTTACTGTCATAAGTCGCGGCGACAAAATACCACTGGCCATCTCGGATCGATGTTGGCGGAGCATTCCAAACACCGAACTCAGTGAAGTCCGAATAGAATTTCAACGTTTCCCTATTTCCATCAGGCACATTCGGTCCCGACCCAGATGAAATATAGAGGTAGTAGAAGGGCATGTTCACAATTCGCGGGTGCGGACTCGCGGTCATACGATCGGAACGGATCAACGCGGTGATCGTGACGAGCTCGCTGAATTGACCATTGAAGCTCACATTCTCGGATACGGAGTCGAAACGCATGCTTCTACCGAACTCACTGTTCTCACGAGTCGCGCCAACCACCGTACCATCGGACTGGCCCGCTAGGTCCTCGACAACAGCACCCGAACCGTCGAACGAGAAATGATGAATCAAGCCATCGCTAACTGGACTCTTATCCCCCACAACAATCGTCTTCTCGATCGACTTCGAAACGCCAAGCAGCGAAGAGACGAAACGGACCTTGGCTTGGCCAAAGCCAGTCGGCACAAAGCGAAAGACACGATTGCCAAGTGGCTCGATCCTGCCAACTCCCGGGCCAAAAACAACGCTAGCTGTCACACGAGCGTCATCGTGAGCCGCAACCTGAAACTCCGCATCCCCCTCCAAATCGTCAAACAACACAACAAAATCGGAGACGTTACTCACGCTGATCTCGTGCCCGCTCATTTCCGGCTTCAAAGCCGCTAGCAGATTCAGTCGACGACCAGACACCGTGCTCATTAGTTGAGACGGGACAGGATCTCCCGTATCAAGCAAACGCGACTTTATCTGGCTCGCCGTAAGGTCGGGTTCAGCTTGAGCAAGAAGCCCTACCGCGCCTGCAACCATCGGAGAAGCCATCGAGGTCCCAGACAGAAAGGCGTACGAATTATCCGGATACGGAGCGTATATCTCACTTCCCGGAGCGGACAGGTCAACACTGGTCGTTCCGTAGTTCGAGGAGCCATTCAAAGAATCATCCTGTCGCGAGTTCGCCACGGAAATGATGTTATCCAGCGTATAACCTGCAGGAAATCCACGAGCATCAAGAGCGATGTCCATATTTCGTCCGTCATTACCTGCAGCCGCGACAAACAAGATCCCCAATTCTTCGTGCAGCGAAATCTCGTTCCTCGTCGAAGTGTTCGCCCCGCCCGAACCATAAGAATTATTTGTAGCAACAATGTTGATACCCGCGTTCTTAAGACGGCGCACATACGCAAGAGCATCATTAATCGACGAAGTCCTCAATCCCTCCGCATCTCCGACTTTGAGAGGCAAAAGCTTCACTCCCCAGTTTACGCCAACCGCGCCACTACCATTGTTCCCCTTCGCACCAGCGATCCCTCCTACGTGCGTTCCGTGCCCATCATCATCGTTCGGCTCGGAGTCGTCGTTATAAAAATCCCAACCACTCACGTCATCCACCAATCCGTTGCCGTCATTATCCTGAGCGTTGATGGTGCTATCGTTCGGGTTAATGAAGAGATTATCGACGATATCGAAATGATTCCTCTGCATCCCAGTATCGATGATAGCAATCACGACATCGGTATCCGAGCTCCCCTTCTCGAATGTCCACGCATCCCGAGCTCTAATAGTATCCAACCCCCACATACGTGAACCATCCCAATCATTAGGAGTCGAGCTGGGATAACTCAAGGTATCAAACTCCACGAGAGCCCCAGGGAATTGGTCCTGAAAAGCGTCGACCATAGTTTCAAGTTTACCCAACTTAGGATCGCTGAACCCCAAGCAAACATAGTCTGCGACCCGTGACCGTCGCTCAACAAACAAACCGAATTCAGAAACAAACGCGTCCAAAGCCGATGCCGGAACCAACTCCTCTCGAGCATCGATCAGGAAAACGTTCCCCATGTGAGCCACCGAACCAAAGTGGCTGAAATCACCGCTCGGTTCTCGCACAAGTTTCTCCTCCCACAGAACCCATGGAATACTCTCCGAGCCCGTTTCTAGCAAATGTTGCAAACGAAACCGTCCCCCTCCGAGGGACTTCAAGCGAGACTCCGCGATCTCGCCATTCGGATACCGCTCGGTCCACCCATTCAATTCTAGGGCTGGAATAGTCGACGCCTCTTCGAAAGTCACAGAAACAACGATTGAATCGAGAGCCAACGTTTCTTCAAAGAGCATCTCCTCAACCTGCGCCCCGTGAGCCAACCTTGTTTTTTCGCCCCCCTCAACCTTCTCACGGTCGTCGATCGCCCACCAGAAACCCACTCCGACTAGGAGGAGTATGAGTCCGATCTTCGCGATACCTGCTGTCTTCATCGTTGATTCTACCTCGTCACCCCTTGGATGCTCCGAGCCATTTACCGTCGACTCACATCCACTCCTATGACTACGAAGCAAGGTGCCCGCGTGTATTCAAAAAAAAGACCGTAGCCCCAGAGGAGTCTACGATCTTTCGTTTAAATTGAAGTAAATGAAGCTGAACTACTTCTCTGATTCAGATGGGACTTCTTCAGTCTCGCTATCAGCTGCTTTGGTGAACTTCAGCTCCTTGCCGTCGCGAATGACGAGGATATTGTCCCCTTCCTCCACTTGACCGCCCAGAAGGGCTTCCGCGAGAGGATCTTCAAGGAAACGCTCAATAGAACGACGAAGCGGACGCGCACCGTACTTTTCGTCATAGCCTTCGTCGATGAGCAGTTCCTTCGCATCCTCGTCGAGGGTGATCTTGATTTCCTTTTCAACCAGACGCTTTTGCAGCTTGGCGATTTCGAGATCCACGATCTTGACGAGATCCTTGCGAGCAAGGCTGTGGAAAACGATCAGGTCGTTGATACGGTTGAGGAACTCAGGTTTAAACGCCTTCTTCGCCTCGTCCATAACCTTCGATTTGATCCCTTCGAAATCATCCGACATGGAAGTCGCCGCGCCGAAACCCATAGTAGTCTGCTTTTGGATCACGCTCGCTCCCACATTAGTGGTCATGATGATGATCGTATTGCGGAAATCGATGATTCGGCCAAGACTATCAGTCAGGTGGCCTTCTTCGAAGATCTGTAGCATGATCTGCACAACATCCGGGTGAGCCTTCTCAATTTCGTCGAAAAGCACCAACGAGTACGGCTTACGACGAACCTGCTCGGAAAGCTGACCACCTTCCTCGTGCCCCACGTAACCAGGAGGAGATCCGATCATGCGGGAGACCGAGAATTTCTCCATGTATTCCGACATGTCGACCTGGATGATCGCATCGCGATCGCCAAACATTTTCTCGGCAAGCGTGCGAGCGAGGAAAGTCTTACCAACGCCAGTCGGGCCGAGGAACATGAACGAACCGATCGGACGATTTGGATCCTTAAGGTCAGCCCGGCTGCGGCGCAAGGCCTTGGAGATTGCCACACACGCTTCGTCCTGGCCGATAACGATTTCCTGAAGCTCCTTCTCGAGCTGCAGGAGACGCTCGGTTTCCTTCTTTTCGAGACGTTGCAGAGGAACGCCAGTCCAATCCGAGACAACCTTCAACATGTCGTCCTCGTCGATGGTAATGCGATTCTCCTCACGGCTAGTCTTCCAAGCCTCAAGCACGTCCTCCTGCTGCTTGCGGAGACGCTTCTCTTCGTCGCGGAACTTCGCCGCTTCTTCAAAGTGTTGCTTGCTGATAGCGTCTTCCTTCTTGCCACAAACCTCATCGATGTCCTTGGCAAGGGTTTCGATTTCAGGAGGACGATTCAAAGATTGGATACGCGCTCGAGCTCCGGCTTCGTCCATCACGTCGATCGCCTTGTCCGGCAAGAAACGTGAAGTGATGTAGCGCTCAGAAAGCTTAGCAGCAGCTACAAGTGATTCATCTGTGAATACAGCCTTGTGGTGCTCCTCGTACTTGCCGCGGATACCCTTCAAGATAAGAACAGTGTCCTCGATACTTGGAGCTTCCACCTTCACGCTCTGGAAACGACGGTCGAGTGCGCTGTCCTTCTCGATGAACTTGCGGTACTCGTTAAGCGTTGTCGCGCCGATACACTGCAACTCGCCACGAGAGAGCGCTGGTTTAAAGATATTCGACGCATCCATCGCACCTTCTGCGGCACCTGCGCCTACGATGGTATGGAGCTCGTCGATGAAGATGATCACGTTTCCGGCACGTTTGATCTCGTCCATCACCGCTTTGATGCGTTCCTCGAACTGACCACGATACTTCGTTCCAGCCACCATCAGAGCGAGATCGAGCGTGACCACGCGCTTATCGACGAGAATCTCAGGAACGACACCGCTGGCGATCTCGAGAGCGAGCCCTTCAACAATCGCCGTCTTACCCACACCCGCTTCTCCGATGAGAACCGGATTGTTCTTGGTTCGGCGACACAGGATTTGGATAACGCGGCGAATCTCGTTCTTACGGCCAATGACCGGGTCGAGTTCTCCCTTGCGAGCGAGTTCAGTGAGGTCGCGACCAAAAGCCTTCAAAGCAGGAGTCTTCGCCTCCTTCTTCTCTTCCGGACTTTGACTGCGGCCCGGAGAAACAGCCTCTTCCGTTTCTCCAGAAAATTGGGGATCGAGCTCGCGAAGAATCTCGTTGCGAGTGCGTTCGATATCGACGTCGAGAGACTTGAGTACTCGAGCTGCGACGCCTTCACCCTCCCGAAGGAGTCCCAAAAGGATGTGCTCGGTGCCGACATAGCTGTGATTGAGCGCCTTCGCTTCCTTTCCAGCGAGAGCGAGCACCTTCTTGACGCGCGGCGTGTAGGGGATGCTTCCTGCGGCCTTGCCTTCCGGTCCAGAACCAACCTGCTTTTCAACGGCACTGCGTACAGTCTCAAGATCGAGACCCATCTTTTGCAGCACACTCACCGCCACGCCTTGCCCAAGTTTGATTAAGCCGAGCAAAATGTGCTCGGTGCCGACGTAATTGTGGTGAAAGCGGTCTGCCTCCTTGCGCGCCAAAGCAAGAACTTGCTGAGCGCGAGGAGTGAAATTGTTCATTGGTTCCATAAAGCGTTAGTCTGTCTCCGGTTCAGAATCTGGTTTTGGGGTATCGTCCTCGGTGGACGTTTCGTGAAGGTTAAAAATGGGGCGTGAAACGTTTTCGAACTGCTTACGCATATATTCAGCTCGAAACGCATCGCGAGCGTTAGAGTCGATCTCTTGGCCGGCGTGGTATTGGACGTGTCCCGGCTGACACTCGATGAACATCCGATCCACGATGTTGCGCGTCTTTTCCGGGAACATCTCTAGGTCCACACCAAAACGCACAAGCGAAGCGAGATTCATGCACTCGGACGAGGTAAGGAGATGGCTGTTCTGCAAGATACCGTAAGCTCGGCCGATCTTGTCGTAGAGCTTATTAGGGTCCTTCTCCAATATCTTCTCCCGGGCGTTCATCTCTTGGTCGATAATAGTACGAAGCACCGAAGAAAGTCGTTTCACAATTTCTTCCTCCGATTCACCAAGAGTCGTTTGATTGGAAATCTGGAAAATACTGCCGCTTGCGTCCGAGCCCTCTCCAAACAAGCCACGCACCGCGATTCCCAACTGGTTCACGGCCCGAACGACCTTCTCCATCTGGTTGGAAATGACGAGAGCCGGCAGGTGCATCATGGTGGAAGCCCGCATGCCCGTACCCACATTGGTCGGGCAAGCCGTCAAGTAACCCAACTTGGATGAAAACGCGAAATCGAGCTGCTCCTCGAGCGCCGTGTCGATCGCATCCGCCGCATTCCAGACGCTCTTGAATCGATAGCCAGATTTGATGACCTGGATTCGCAAGTGGTCCTCTTCGTTGATCATCACAGAGATCGATTGATCCTTGCTGATCACTACCCCAGCCGCATCCGCATGGCCCGAAAGCTCGCGACTAATCAGATGACGCTCGACCAAAATCTGTCGCTCAAGGTCGGAGAGCGATTCAATTTCCGCGGAAATCCCCCGCTTCATCTGCGAAAGAGAGGCCACGGAGGGCAAACATGTCTCAAGAACCTCCTTGCGACGTGTCTCTTTGGCCCACCCGGGGAAAGGCGTATCCGCCAAATTTCGAGCCAAACGGATACGGGTCATCAAAACCACCGGACACTTCTTCGAGCCCGACTCGGTTACTTCGGATTTCCCGCCAAATATGCTTTTTATCAACATCTAGCCTAATCCTCGAGGGCTGCGGCTTCCATCGCCTTTTTAAGTTCAATGATCTCGTCCCGCATCCGGGCAGCGTCTTCGTAACGCTCGCTCGAAATCGCTTCCTTCAGGTCGTTCTCCAAGCTTCCGAGGCGGTCCATGAACGTCGCTCTTTCGAGAGCCCGTTGCGGAACCTTCCCCTTGTGAGAATCGCCCTTGTGCATGTTCAGCAATGCAGGCGAAACGACGGTTTCAAAGGTCTCGTAGCAGACCGCACAGCCGAGACGCCCCGACTTCTTAAATTCACGCTGCGTGCAACCACACTCCGGACACGACAAGGCCGAGGTCTCCGCTCCTTGGTTCGACTCTGGTTTTACGAGCAGATCAGCGAGCGAATAGCCGGAAGGATCCGTAATCCCCTTCTGTTCCGCGCAATTCTCGCAAAGATCGATTTTGTGGATCTGATTGTTGATGATCTGCGTCAGGTGAACAGTAGCAGGTTCGCTGCAGACATCGCATTTCAGTGGCTTCGCCATTAGGTTCTAAAAATTTGTTGGGATTGGTTAAACTAGGCAATTTGCGCCGTAGGCTCTGGCACGGGCCTGACAATGCAAACGCCATGCCATGTTTGCCGGACCGTATGCGTACTGTCCAACATTATTGAAGACGAATCGCTCAAGCTCAAAGCGTCACGAGCGATTTCCGCTTATTTTACGATAATTCGCCCTTCTTGCCTGCAAAAGCCCTCAATCAGGCTGGCGAGCAGCCTCCTAGATCAGAGTTCCGTGAGTGCTCACTTCCTCGTGAAAGGCAGCGTGCAACTTTTTGGTCACCGGACCGGGGGATCCAGTTCCGATCTTTCTCGAATCCAATCCAACCACCGGAATCAGCTCCGCAGCCGTTCCCGTGAGGAAACACTCGTCGGCATTCCAAATCTCGTAACGGGTCAGGTTTACCTCCTTTACTTCATAGCCTTGCGAGGTAGCGATATCCATGACCGCTTGGCGAGTAATCCCGCGCAACGCCCCATTTGAGGCATGCGGAGTAAAAATGACTCCCTTGTGAACGATGAACAAATTGTCTCCCGTACACTCCGCCACGTTGCCTTGGTCATTGAGCATGATCGCCTCCAACGCACCCGCTTGAGCCGCCTCGACCTTAGCCATCACGTTGTTGAGGTAGTTCAGGGATTTCACTCCAGGGTTCAGGGCCGCCGAATTGGTACGCCGGGTCGGCACCGTCACGATCTTAAGCCCCTCCGTATAGCACTCCTCCGGGTAGAGGGCGATTTTGTCCGCGATGATGATCAAAGACGGCTTCGGGCACGAGCTCGGCGAAAGCCCCAAACTGCCCGGGCCACGAGTGACGATCAGTCGAATATAACCGTCACTCAAGCCATTGACGCGACACGACTCACAGACGAGTTCCGACAACTCGTCCCGAGTCCAAGGCATGTCCAAAACGATCGCTTTCGCCGAATACTCCAAGCGCTCCAAGTGCTCATCGAGACGGTAGACACAATTCTGGTAGATGCGAATCCCCTCAAAAATGCCGTCACCATACAAAAGCCCGTGATCGAACACCGAAATCTTTGCCTCGTCCTTCTCTACAAATTCTCCGTCCAGATAGATCTTCATACCTCGCGTATAAGTGTAAGCCCTTCGTGCACTGGCAAATAAATAGTGAAACGATGCCCTGTTCGCAGTCCCAGACCACCGCAAGTTCCCCCTAGACGATTAACAACCCAACCCGCCGTAACAGAGCGTGAAGCCCCTTACGTATCAGCTTTTCCCTTAGAGACCCGTAATGTATTTTCCAATCCCGTCATCATAGTAAATCCGCTGATCCCCCACAGAGCCTGTCTTAACTTGAAGAAATCCAAGTGTAACGCTTATGTAAAAGCTTAATGGGCGATTGCGGCCTGTTATTCAATTCGACCCAAAACCCACGTATTTCAGCCATGTTAAAGCCAAGCGACACCAAGAAGGGCTTCACGCTCATCGAACTCCTGACCGTCATTGCGATCCTCGCAATCCTCGGCGCGATCATCTTCCCGACTGTCGGTCAATTCCGCACACTCGCCAAAAAGACGAGCGACTCGAACGACCTGAGAAATATCGTTCAAGCCTCCCAGATGTTCGCAGCCCAAAACGGCGAACGCCTCGTGGGAGCCGACCAAGTTCTTGGCACGAATGGAGTCACCACAGGTACTGCCGACTTGGTGGACATCGCATCAATCCTCGCCTACGGTGGAGAACTGACTGACCCTGCGAACTGGGTTAGCGCGAATGATGCAAGCCGCGGCAACGGATCAGGCGCCCTCTTCACGGAAGACGACACAGACCCAGCCAACATCGTATATGCAGCCGGATCAGGCTACGCTCCTGAGGACTTATCATACTCCTACGTCACAGGCCTAAGAACGTCAGACAGCGCGACCACACCAGTCGTCTTCACCAGAAAGTCATCGCTGACAGATGCGACTTGGGCAGCAACAGACCCTTATGGCACCGACGGCGGTCACATCGCGTTCCTAGGCGGAAACGTTAGCTGGTTCGACACCATCGATAGCAAACTGATCAACGTGAGCGACGGGACATCAACCAACAGCCTCGCCGACGCAGTACCTGGCGGACAAAGCAGCATCCTCCTTCCGGTCGCCGCAGGTCAATAGAGCAATCTTAATTTCCTTCACGCCCCAACCAGAAACGGTTGGGGCTTTTTCGTCCCCAAATCGCAGCGCTTGAAATTTCGCCTAAGCCTTCTTCGTCACCTTAGCACGTTTCCGATCTGGATAAAGCGTCGTACAAATCGGGCAAACAGTCCCATCGCAACCACGTGCCGTGCAGTGCTCCCGCCCATAGTAGATGATTTGCAAGTGAAGGTGATTCCACCGCTCCTTTGGAAAGAGTCGCTTACAATCCGCCTCGGTTTGAGCTACATTCTTCCCGTTTGTAAGCCCCCAACGCTGAGCCAAGCGGTGAATATGAGTATCCACAGGGAAACTGGGATGGCCAAACGCCTGAGACATTACCACAGATGCCGTCTTATGTCCCACACCTGGCAGGGCCTCGAGCGCCTCGAAACTCGCCGGCACTTCGCTCCCATGCTCCACCACCAAGATTTCAGACAGATCCCGTATCGCCTGGGACTTACGCGGTGACAACCCACAGGGCCGAATAACCTCACGGATCTCGTCGACCGGGATCTTTCGCATCCCCTCCGGTTCATCCGCCAACTTCCAAAGATCAGGCGTCACCTTGTTCACCCGTTCGTCCGTGCATTGAGCCGACAACAACACTGCTACCAGCAAGGTATACGCATCCTTATGGTCCAACGGAATGGGTGGATTTGGATAACGTCTCTCCAACTCCGCATCCACGTAGGCAGCTCGCTCTTTCTTAGTCATAAAATAGCTAGCAGCGACCTTCTCCGCCAAAGACAACCTCAGACTCGCAAAACAACAAAATTCTCCAACAGCGAGCGATTCCCTCCACTCCTCGAATTTTCCAAAATGTCGCATTGATTTGCACCCGTCCTTTTCTACTCTCCCGCCCATGCCAACCAGCACCGAGGCCAATCCGCAGAAAACGACAAACATCAGCCCGCTCGCAAAGCTCGACCAATTCGCGCCACGCCACCTCGGCGCAGTAGGCGAACAAGCCGACGAGCTAGCCCAAACGGTAGGCTTCGATTCAGTAGACGAACTCGTCGATCAAGCGGTACCCGCGTCCATCCGGATCGATTCGCTCGATCAACTTCCAGCCCCCATCGGCGAACACGACATGCTCGCCGAACTGAAAGGCATCGCTGGCCAAAACAAGGTAAACAAATCCTACATCGGTCTCGGCTACTTCCCGACGATCACTCCCCCTGTCATCCAGCGAAACATCCTCGAAAACCCAGGCTGGTACACCCAATACACCCCTTACCAAGCAGAGATTTCCCAAGGCCGTATGGAGGGCCTCCTCAATTTTCAAACCATGGTCTCCGACCTGACAGGATTGGAAATCTCCAACGCTTCCCTCCTCGACGAAGGAACCGCCGCAGCTGAAGCGATGGGGCTCGCATTTTCCCAAGTTGGACGCTCCGGAAAAAAACAGAAAATCCTCATTTCTAAAGACTGCTACCCACAAACAATAGAGGTCACAATCGCTCGAGCCGAACCGCTCGGCATCGACACGGAAATCGTAGATTTTAGTCAGCCATTCGATCTCGAGGGCGTATTCGCAGTCTTGTTACAGTATCCAGACGCGAACGGACTCGCCAAAGATTTCTCCGCGATCTCCGAACAAGCGAAAAGCAAAAAAGTGATCACCATCGTGGCCACCGATCTGCTCGCTCTCACGCTTTTCAAATCCCCCGCCGAACTTGGTGCCGACGTAGCGATTGGGAGCGCTCAACGCCTCGGAGTCCCCATGGGCTTTGGCGGACCACACGCAGCCTTCTTCGCCACACGAGACGCCTACAAACGCAAAATCCCCGGCCGTCTCATCGGCGTATCCAAAGATCGCTCAGGCAACCCCGCGCTTCGCCTCGCTCTGCAAACCCGCGAGCAGCACATTCGCCGCGATAAAGCGACGAGCAACATTTGCACAGCCCAAGCGCTCCTCGCAAACATCGCGGCCGCCTACGCGGTATACCACGGACCACAAGGGCTACGGGACATTGCAGCCAGAATTCAGCTGCTAACAAAACTAAGTGCCAACGCGCTCACAAACGCTGGATACCAAATACAAGCAGGAACACGGTTTGACACAGTCACCGTCGAATCAGACGCGGCGAAGATTTCAGAAATCCAAGCTTCCGCTGAAAATGCCGGCATCAACCTTCGCAAGATTTCAGAAACCTCCCTCGGCTTCTCCCTCGACGAGACAACTTCTCCTGAAGAATTAAGTGCCCTACTTGCAGTTTTCGGAGTTGTCCTGCCTCCTGCAGAACTCGAATCCCAAGCCACCCAAGCCAACAGCCCAACCGAGCAAGAACTAGTACGCGTATCAGATTTCCTGACACACGAAGTCTTCAACTCGTACCACACAGAAACCGAGATGCTGCGCTATCTCAAGCGCCTCGAAAACAGGGATCTCTCGCTCACCACTTCGATGATCCCGCTCGGCTCCTGCACAATGAAGCTCAATGCAGCTGCCGAGATGCTCCCCATAACATGGCCAGAATTCTCAAACATCCATCCATTCGCTCCTAAAAGCCAGGCAGTCGGTTACCTTCAGCTAATCGAACAGCTCGAGAATTGGCTTTCAGAGATCACCGGATTCCACTCCACCTCGCTACAACCCAACGCGGGATCCCAAGGCGAGTACGCCGGTCTGCTCGCCATTCGAGCCTACCACTTGAGCCGAGGCGACACTGACAGAAACGTCTGCCTCATCCCAATCTCCGCTCACGGCACAAATCCAGCATCAGCCGCCATGGCTGGACTGAAAGTCGTCACCGTCGCCTGTGACGAGCAAGGCAACATCGACGTCGAAAACCTAAAAGCGAAAGCCGAACAACACGCGGAAAAGCTTTCCGCCCTGATGATCACCTACCCATCCACACATGGAGTATTCGAATCATCGATACGAGAGATTTGCCAAATTATTCACGACAACGGCGGCCAAGTTTACATGGATGGAGCTAATATGAACGCCCAGTGCGGTCTCACCAGCCCAGGCGAAATCGGCGCCGACGTTTGCCACCTTAATCTCCACAAAACGTTCTGCATTCCTCACGGCGGAGGTGGACCGGGCATCGGCCCGATTTGCGTAGCGGAACACCTGGCTCCGTTCCTTCCCGGACACAAGCTGAGCGACTCAATCCAAGGAGATCAACGGATCGGGGCCATCTCTGCAGCGCCCTACGGCAGCGCCAGCATTCTGCCAATCTCTTGGGCTTACATCCGCATGATGGGAGCGGACGGCATCACAGACGCCACGAAAATCGCGATTCTCAACGCCAACTACATGGCCAAGCGTCTCGAAAAGGATTTCAAAATCGTCTACCGCGGTGAAAGCGGCCTCGTCGCTCACGAGTTCATCATCGATTTCCGCGACTGGAAAGAACAAGCGGGAGTCGAGGTCGAAGATGTCGCGAAGAGACTAATGGACTACGGTTTCCACGCCCCCACCATGTCCTGGCCCGTTCCAGGCACCATGATGATCGAGCCAACCGAAAGCGAATCGAAAGCCGAGCTCGACCGCCTCTGCGACGCTCTCATCGCCATAAAATCCGAGATGCTTCAAATCGCCTCCGGAGAATGGCCTCAGGATGACAACCCTCTGAAGCACGCGCCGCACACCAGCCAGTCAGTAACAGCATCCGAGTGGAGCCACCCGTACTCACGAGAGCAAGCTGCATTTCCCGCGTCTTGGACACGTGAATACAAATACTGGCCTCCAGTCAGTCGAGTAGACAACGTCTATGGAGACCGGAACCTTGTTTGCTCCTGCCTCCCCCTCGACTCGTATTCAGAAGAGGACTAGTTCAGCTCTTCAATCATCTCCGCTTCTACCACAGCAAGCGTAGATTCGAAGACATCGCCTAACCGAATTCCTCGATAACGAGACGCCGCTTCGCTACGCATCGGATCCGGATTTCCGCGGATCGAGTCGATCACTCGGTCCGCCACGAAACGAGACACTGCCAAGCTTTGCGCCCAGTCGTCAGAATCCTCGCCCTTGTTCTTGGAGAACTGAACACCAATCGGAGCGTAAACACTCTCGGAAAAGCCCCAAGACTTGAGCGCATAGCTTCCTACCTCCGCATGAGTCATGCCGAATTCTGCCCGCTCAGCCTCAGCCAAACGGCGAAGCGTTTTCTCTTCGAAACAAAGATCCTTCATTTTGCTTTGCTTCACCGCTTCATTCACGACGATTTTCCCGATCGAATGCAAAAGCCCGATCGCGTAAGCTGTCTCGGCCTGCTCCGTTTCGCCTTGATACAGATAGCGCATCGCAGCGCCGCTCGCCAAGGAACGGTTCACAAACGAACTGCCCGACAGAAAGTAAGTCGCCAAGCTCTGCGGAATCACATTCTTCAGCCAAATCCTCAGAGCGATGCGTCCCAAACGCTCCAACCCAATCGCATTCACAGCATCCTCCAATGAATCCGCGCCGCGCGAACCATAGACTGCGGAATTGGAGCTGCGAACCACTTCGACCGACAAAAAAGGATCCTTCCTGATCAAACTAGCCGCTCCATCCAAGTCCGCGTATTGGTCCTGTGTGTAGAAGTAAAGAGCACGACTCTTATCGGTGGGTGTAGGAAAAGCCTCTATGCAAGAGAGAAACGCCCCCCTCCAGTCTGAATCGGAAGGAAGCGGCCGCCCTCGCGCCTGTGTGATTGGGAATGGATTCTGCATGAGTACGCCTTTGTGCCGACAACGAATCGGTCGAAACACCACTATATATACGTCCCGCAGGAGGAATTTGGAATAGAGTCTTTCAACATATCGAATGAACGAAAGAACCTAAGACTACGTATACGCCGCTTCCACGAAACAACCACCTCCATCGGCACCACTCCTCAAAACAGCATTCGCCCAGATCAAGAATCAAAGATACGCCATTGATCTCTCGAACTACGCCCCTAGCGTCCCGTCATGGCCTTGATGAATTTTGAGTTCTTTTCAGAGACACTGAGCCTCGCTTCAGAGGTAAACGTCGTTTTCAGCCAACGAAGCAAAAAGCAATTAGGCAGCGATCACAAAAGCCCGGTGCTCTACCTGCTGCATGGACTCTCAGACAACCACAGCGCCTGGCTCCGAAAGAGCTCCATCGAACGCTACGCCGAAGAGTACGATCTCACTATCGTCATGCCCGCCGTACACCGGAGCTTTTATCGCAATACATACTCAGGGTATCGATATTTTGACTACGTTGCCCACGAACTCCCTGAATTGTGCAAAACCTATCTGCAAATCTCGAAGAGCCCCTCGGATACCTTCGTCGCAGGCCTCTCGATGGGAGGGTATGGAGCCTTCAAGCTCGCTCTGACTCATCCCGAACAATACGCTGCAGCCGCTAGTCTATCCGGTGCTCTCGACCTCGCCAGCCTCGTTCACCAAAAGGACGAACTCTTCCCAGAATGGCCACATATCTTCGGTCCAGATCAAAACGTTGAAGCAAGCGAGGACGATCTGCTCCATCTAGCATCTGAGCGAAAAAAGGAAGGAGTCTCCCTCCCGAAGCTCTACCAATGCTGCGGAACGGAAGACTATCTTTACCTCGCAAACCAAAGCTTCCTTTCGCACAGCCAGAAAATCGGCCTTCCTCTCACCTACGAAGAAGGTCCGGGAGAACACGTTTGGTCCTACTGGGATGTACAGATTCAGAAAGTCCTCGAGTGGCTTCCCATTCGAAAACTTGAAAAAGAAGGAAGCTCCCCTGATACCGATTCGAAAGCACCAGCTTCCTAAAGCCGATTTTCAGAATGAACAAAAGCATCGCCACAAATATTGCCGCGACCCTGCTCCTGCTAATTGGAGCAATCCTGCCAGAATCAGAACTTCGCCCCTTCGTCCTCAACGCCGGAATTTTCGCCCTCGCAGGAGCGATCACGAACTGGATCGCCGTTCACATGCTCTTCGAGAAAGTCCCCGGACTATACGGATCAGGAGTCATCGCCGCCCGTTTCGAGGAATTTAAGAGCGCGATCCATAAACTGGTGATGGAAAGCTTCTTCACCGAGGAAAACTTCATGAAGTTCGCCGACACCGCCCTGCACCAGGGTATCGATGCGGAAGCAATCGAGAGAAATATCGATATGGACGAGCTCTTCGAAGGTTTTCTGAAGGTGGTTTCCGATTCGAAATTCGGCGGCATGCTTTCCATGTTCGGCGGGACAAAAGTGCTCGAGCCCCTAAGAGATCCCTTCAAGGACGAGTTTAGAGCTCGATTAAAACAAATCGTGGCCTCCCTCGACATTAGCCACTCGCACTCCTCCTTTGAAAAAGTCCAGCCGCTGATCGAAGGCCTCGTGCGTGGCAAACTCGACGAATTAACCGCTACCCAAGTCAAAGAAATCCTCTCTGACCTCATCCGGGAACACCTCGGTTGGCTCGTCGTTTGGGGCGGCGTTTTTGGCGCTTTGATCGGGATTCTTTCCACTGGACTGCAGATTCTCTTTTTATAGCCGATCAACGAAATCTACAAACCTAGACCCAAGCTTGTAATCCAAGGCTTTGTCCCGCATTTGCTTACAGCAACTCCTCTCTCAAAATGATCCGATCCACCAAACTCCTAATCTGCGTCTTAAGCGGAATCGCCGCCTTCGCCACAACGATTACCCAAGCCGGACCCCGCGTCGCCGGAGGCGATCTGACGATTCTCGGAACGGTTGAAGTAACAGAAACGGATCGCGCAAGTCCCAACGCCACAAGCTCCTCAGACACGATTTTCCGATTCACACCCGCCTTCAACTGGGCTCGCGAGTCAAACCGGATGGCTTTGAGCTCCAGCCTAAGCTTCCCGATGAGTCGTTACGAAGACAACGACGCTCTAGATTCAGACTCGATCAGCTTCAGCCTGAATGGAGAGATGCCATTCGGAAACGGACCGAAGCTATCCGGCGACTGGGGAATCAGCTATTTCGACGGCGTTCAGGCAAGTTACTTCACCAACCAAAACCTAGATTCGGAAGACTTCTCAGCCAACGCTTACATCGATTATCTCCTTCAACGTAAATTGAGCTTCCGATCACGAATCTCCTATCAGGATCGCTCTAGCAATGGAATCGAGAGAATCTCTTCGAACGATCACAAGACGACTTTGTTCGCAGCAGGACTCCACTCTCGAGATTTCATCAGAGGTAGAATCGGACTTTACGCAGAATACGTAATCCAAGAGCGCAAAACCAATAGCAACCAGCAGAATGAAGGTATCGACGATACCGACGACGGCCTGAATTTCGGAATTACTGGGCAAATTCTCCCGGAAAGACTATTCCCCAAACTAGACGCAGACCTCTCATTCGGATTCACTTCAACAGGAGTCGATTCTTCGAACTCAAACACGAACTCCGGAGATGAAAATCGCCTAACTCTGAACGGTCGCCTCGCCTACCCGTTCAATCCCAAAACCAACGTAGCTCTTACTTACAACCGGAATCTCGACATCACCGATGACGACCAAACAGTTGAAAGCAGCACTTTCGAACTCTCTCTAGACTACACCCCCAAACAGAAGCTTTCGTTCGTCAGTGCCATAGCATTCGAAAGCAACGACTACATCTACGATATAAATTCCCGCAACGACGATGTCTTCCGCTTCTCGTTCGGAGCAAACTACAGCATTCGATCGAATTGGTTCGCTTCCTTCAGCATCGACCACCGTGACTCGTCATCGAACAACGCCATCAGCGACTACGATTCCACCCAATTTACCCTATCCACCACGATCCAATTCTAATAAGATTGTCCAAGATTTAAGATAAGGGACAGCTCTCCGATGTAATTTTAAGAGCTTTAGCTTCAACTAAATATGCTTGCTTGCAAAGCAGCTTCATAAAAGTTAAGCATTTAAGTAAAACCTGATCTGCCCCCTACAACCGAGCTACAAAAATCCATGTCCACCAGAGTATTCATCGTAGACGATCATCCACTCGTACGCCAAGGCTTGACCCAGATTATCGGTGGGCAAGAGGACCTCGAAGTCTGCGGCGAAGCAGAAGACTCCTCAAGCGCGATGCGCGGCATCGACAACACGAATCCAGACGTGGTCATCGTTGATATCTCCTTGCAGGGCAACAACGGCCTCGAGCTCATCAAAAACGTCAAGGCCATCCACGAGAAGCTGCCCATCCTCGTCTTCTCGATGCATGACGAGTCTATCTACGCTCAGCGTGCCCTTCGCGCTGGAGCAAAGGCCTACGTCATGAAGAAGGAATCTTCTGACAAAATAGTAGACGCCATTCGCAAAATCTTGAAAGGCGAGATCTACGTCAGCCCTCGTGTAGCTGATCAAGTCCTACACCAGATTGTAAACGGCCCCAGCAACGCCTCTGCCTCCCCAGTCGACCGCCTCACCGACCGCGAGCTCGAAGTAGTCCAACTCATCGGTCGTGGCCTTTCTACTCGCGAGATCGCCGAAAGCCTTCACCTGTCTGTGAAAACCATCGAATCACACCGAGCTCACGTGAAAGAAAAACTCAATCTTCGCAATGCCACCGAGCTCGTCCAATTCTCGGTCCAGTGGGTCGATCAGCAGGAGAACTAAGGTTCCCCCAAGAATAGACTTTCCAAGGCGACTTCCAATCGAAGTCGCCTTTTCTGTGCCCACAAAGCTCCCCGTAGCCCAAAGCGCTCAGGGGCCCATTCAGAGAATCGCCGTCGGAGAAGTAAATTACTCACTCCTTTTTGCCAGTCTCGCTCCAGACGTCGCCCGATTGTAAAAGAGATACGCAAGATGCTAATCTGTCGTCACTTAACGAACACGACATGATTTTAGCATCCCCCCTCAAGCAAGTCCTCTACATCGACGAGCAACCGGTTTGCCACGCAGGCCTAGACGCCTTTCTCAACGACAATCCCCAGTATGCGCTCGCCTACTCAGCACGCACCTCGAACGATCCCAATCTCCCCGAGTCCGTAGATCTCGCCATCATAGAGATCACCTCCACCAGACCCCAGGGAATTTCCGCCGTACGAGATCTAAAAAACCTCTACCCCGAGACCCCGATACTCGTTCTCAGCACCTACGATGAGTGTATCTACGCCGACCGCTGCCTCAAAGCAGGCGCAAGAGGCTTCATTATGAAATCGGCTTCACTCACCGACCTCAAACAGGCGATCGAAACCGTATCCGAAGGAGAACTCTACGTCAGCGAAAACGTAAAATCCCTCATGATCAACCGCTTGGCAAATCCGTCCTCCCCCGAAGCCAACGCCTCCTTCCACAACCTTTCCGACCGCGAGCTCCTCATCGTCGAGCAAATCGGTCTGTCAAAAAACAATAAAGAGATAGCTCAGGCGCTGCAAATTAGCGTAAAGACGATAGAATCCCATCGTTCTAGAATTAAAGCTAAGCTTCACTTAGATAGCCCTCAGGATCTCATGCGCTACGCGATGCGAATGCATTACTTCTAAATCGAACCCCAAACAACAACCGATTCTCCCTTGGCTAAGTGACTCCCCAACATAACGCCTCCTCAAATACTCTCACAGCCCTCCTAGCCGAAGACGACACCCTCATCAGAGAACTCGTGGCCGGCTACCTCAACGAGCTTGGCTACATAGTAAAAGAAGCTCCCAATGGAGCTGATGCTCTGCAGCTCCTCGACGAGGATCCCTCAACCCCCTTCGACCTGATCGTGACCGATCTTCTTATGCCCAAGGCAAGTGGAGACGCTGTTATCGAGCACGCACGCAAGTCAGGAGCATGCAATCGCTTCCTCGTCATGTCGGGCAACCCTTTCGATGCCCAGGTGCACTCGCAAAAGACCTCACCCGACTCCTGCTTCCTCGAAAAACCTTTCACTTTCGGCGATTTCGAGGCGAAGCTGAATCGGCTTGAGAACGGCTCCATCGAGTAGCTCATCTGGATTTCGAAGCCTACACCACTCTCCCTGCATTTTGTTATTGCGCCGAGAGGGATTTACTCTCTTTTAGACCGCTTTCACGCAAGAGTCTAGCGGCTACACCGTTCGTCTCCGCGGGAGCACCTCACTTGAGGTGTCAGCGTCTAGCCCAGCGAAACCTTGGCTAGGGACCAGCCAAACTGCTCGTCCGTCCTTCCGTGCAAATTCGAAAAACGAACACTAAAATGGCAAACAGCAAAGCAGTAGATAAGGCCAAGATCATTGGCGACTTCAAGACACACGACTCAGACACCGGTTCTGCAGACGTTCAAATCGCCCTTCTCTCGGCTCGTATCAACCACCTCACTGAGCACCTTCGCTCCAACCGCAAGGACTTCCACACACGCCGTGGTCTCCTCGCCCTCGCCGCTCGCCGTCGTAAGCTTCTAAACTACCTCAAGAAGAACGACCTCGAGAAGTACAACGAGCTTCTCCAGCGCCTCAACCTCCGCAAATAGTCGCGGATCCTCACGAGGACTCAAACGAACGGTCACGCATTGCAAACTCAGCTGTGATGATCCCCTTTCAAGCCTGCGAATTTCGATTCGCGGGCTTTTTCAGTTTTCAAATTTCCAACTAACTAAAAACAAAACACACGCGACGACCCGGTAGAACCCGATCCGTCTGGGGAAATTTCCGCATGTCGCGCCTCGCTTCAAAGCAGGTCGCCACATCCCGAAATCTCTTCAGAATTTAGACCGATCCCGTTCGCCGAGCCGTCGACAAAAAAGACGTAAGTAAATACATGATACAGAAACATAGCATCACTGTAGACGACCTCGACATCACATTCTCCACAGGCGACGTGGCAAACCTCGCCTCCGGCGCCGTGACTGTCTCAACCGGCGAAACCTCCCTCTTCGTTTCCGCAACTGTCGCCAAGACAATCCGCGAAGGCCAAGACTGGTTCCCACTCACCGTTGACTACCGCGAAAAGTACACTGCCGCAGGCCGTATCCCAGGTGGTTACTTCAAACGCGAAGGCCGTCCTTCCGAAAAGGAAATCCTCACTTCCCGCCTCTGTGACCGTCCTTGCCGTCCACTCTTCCCGAAGGGCTTCCTCAACGAAGTACAGATCATCGGTTTCCTTCTCTCCGCTGACCAAGTAAACGACGCGGACATCCTCATGGTGAACGGCGCATCCGCTGCCCTCGCCATCTCCGACATCCCTTGGAACGGCCCAATCGGTGCCGTTCGCGTCGGCCAGATCGACGGCAACTTCGTCGCCAACCCAACCATCGAAGAGCAATACGCTTCCGACCTCGACCTCATCTACGTTGGTACGAAGGAAGAAATGCTCATGATCGAAGGTTCTGCGGATCAGATCTCAGAAGAGCGTTTCCTCGAAGCCCTCGAGTTCGCTCACGAAGCCATCCAGCCAATCATCGCTGGCATCACTCAGCTCCGTGAAGAGGCCGGTAAGGAAAAGAAGACTTTCCCACTCTGCGTTCTCGACGACGAAGTTCGCCAAATCGTTAACAAGCTCGTTGGTGACCGTATCGGCGAAGCCTGTGCCGCAGGCGACAAGCAAGAGCGCAACGAGAAGATCGACGAGCTCAAGGGCCTCGCCGAAGGCACTCTCCAAGAGAAGTACGGCGACGACTACAACCCAGCTCAGCTCAACATGGCAATGGAAGAGCTGCTCGAGCACACATACCGCAGCTCTATCCTCGAAAAGGGCGTCCGCTCCGGTGGCCGTAAGCCAAACGAACTCCGTGAGCTGAAGTCAAAGGTCGGCGTAGTACCTCGCGTACACGGTTCCGCCCTCTTCTCTCGTGGCGAAACTCAAGGTCTCGTCCTCACAACTCTCGGCCCTGCAAACGAAGCACAGAGCCTCGACGCCATCACTGGCGGCCCGACTCAGAAGTCCTTCATGCTGCACTACAACTTCCCTCCATTCTCCGTTGGTGAGACAGGCCGCTTCGGCAGCCCAGGTCGCCGCGAGATCGGACACGGTGCACTCGCTGAGCGTTCGCTCCTCCCAGTCGTTCCATCCGAAGACGTATTCCCATACTCGATCCGCATCAGCTCCGAGATCATGGCGTCCAATGGTTCGACTTCCATGGCTTCCATCTGTGGCGGCTGTCTCTCCCTCATGGATGCAGGTGTACCAATCACCGATCCAGTTGCCGGTATCTCCGTTGGTCTCGTCTCCGAGTTCGACGAAAACGGCAAGCCAGGCAAGCACCACATCCTCACCGACATCCTCGGTGAAGAAGACCACTTCGGTGACATGGACTTCAAGATCGCTGGTACCAAGAACGGTATCACCGGTTTCCAGCTAGACCTTAAGATCAACGGTCTCCCATTCGACATCGTTAAGGCATCCGTAGCTCAGTCTCGCGAAGCTCGCCTCGAAATCCTCGCCAACATGGCAGAAGCGATCGACGCTCCTCGTGAAGAAGTTGCAGCGACTGCTCCACGCATCACGACTGTTCAAATCAACCCAGAAAAGATCGGTGCCCTCATCGGTCCAGGTGGTAAGAACATCCGCCGCATCGTTGAAATCACTGGTGCTCAGATCGACATCAACGAGGACAACTCCGGCCGCGTGAACGTCTACGCAACAAGCGAAGAGTCCATGAAGCGTGCCCTTCACGAAGTCGACCTCGTCTGCGGCGAAATCGAAGAAGGCAAGATCTACCGCGGCATCGTCAAGGCCACCAAGGAATTCGGCTGCTTCGTCGAAGTACTCCCTGGCCAAGAAGGTCTCGTACACATCTCCGAGCTCGCAGACTTCCGCGTCCGCAAGACCGAAGACGTCTGCAAGGCTGGCGACGAAATGGTAGTCAAGTGCCTCGGCGTCGACGAGCGTGGACGCGTTCGCCTCTCCCGCAAGGCAGCTCTCGAAGAACTCGAAGCTCGCAAGGCAGCTAAGCAAGCAGCCGCAGAGGCTGAAGCCGCTCCAGAAGAGGAAGCCCCTGCTTCCGAAGAAGAGCCCGAAGCTCCAGAAGCAGCAGCTGAAGAGTCCAGCGAAGAGGAAAAGGCCGAGTCGTAACCTCCCTTTGAATACAGCGTCCAAGGCCCCAAGCCTTGGACGCTTTTTTTATGGTAGCGGCCATCGCCCCCGATGGCCACATTCCTACCTACAGCCTAAACAACTAAGGCCTAACCAACCTCATGAAAAAAATCCTGATCGTAAACGACGACGGAATCGATTCTCCCCTCCTTCAAGCTCTCGTATCCAGCTTCCAACGACTTGGCGAAGTCGTAGTCGCAGCCCCTCAATACGAGCAAAGCTGGGTTGGCAAATGCATGAGCCGCTTCAAGGAAGTAGACGTCATCGAGCGCAAAGATCTCCCCTGCGAAGCCTACTCGATCTCCGGCTCCCCCGCTGACTGCGTAAACCTCGCTCTCGGCCACCTACTCCAAGAGAAGCCGCTCGCTGTCGTATCCGGCATCAACGTCGGCCACAACGCCGGCCTCGCCTACATTCTTTCTTCGGGCACCGTCGGTGCTGCCCTCGAGGGCGCGCTCCACGACATCCCATCATTCGCCGCTTCCCTAGGTCTCGACCGAGACGACTACGATCGCCTCAAAGACAACCCCCAAGCCCTCGGCAAAAAGCTCGGAACGAAAGCCAAACTCGCCGCCGAAATCCTAGCCGAATTCGCCGAGCGCACCCTTGGATCAAACGAGCCCTCCTACGGCGTCGTTCATAAACTCAACTTCCCTTCCGCCGCTATCAGCGAGGAAACAGAAATAGTGCACTCAAATCCCGCCCGCACCGAAGCAGGTAGCTTTTTCGCCCAAACCGGCAACGCCTACAAATTCATCTACCGCGAACTCGGCGAGAACAAAGCAGCCACACCTACCGACAGAGAAACGCTCAAGGCAGGTAACATCAGTTACTCACGCCTCGATTTCTCACAGATCGGCCGCCTTAGCTGAGCTTTCCCGATTTCTCTAGAGCTTCCGCGACTGTCTCACGCGCCCAAAGCGCCATCCGCTTAGGGCGGCGTCCCGCGACGTCATCGTCGATGTAGTCTTTCGGCTCCGGCAAATTAAAGGGCTCGACCTGAAGATTCAACGGACGGCCCGTTCCTGTGGGTATATCGATATTCTCCTCGAACTCGTGGTAGTTGCTCACGAGCAGATAAGGAACGCCACTCTTCACGAAATTCTCGAGGAAAGAGAATATCAAGTCGTACGAGAAATGCAGAAGCACGTCCCGACAAAACCAGACATCAACTTCCGGCGGCTCGCCCGAAACGATGTCGAAGTGAATAAACGACGTGGACTCGTCTCCGTAGGACGCCTGGTTTTTCTCAACCATTTCCTTTACGATATCGCCACCGATATACGTCACTCCTGGCCGCTTGATTTCCCTGAACCAATTGTAGTCGCCACAAGGAGCATCGAGCATTCGCGTGAAATTGTGCTTCGCTAGAAACGCAGGCAACTCGTCTCGCAACAAGGCCGTTTTCTTGAGAGTCGAACCAGAGCCAGAGCGCGTCTCCTCGCCTCCACCCGACCAAGTGTTGTTTTCGTAATAGCTGGTGAAAAGGTCTTCCACCGTCTCGAACTTATCCACCTCCAACTCCTTCGCTGATTTTTTAATACGACGCTTTTTATCCAGGAGCCTTAGTTTCGAGAAGAGCTTTTTCATGTAGCTCCTGTATTTCCTCAGCTAACCGTTAGGTCAAAGGCTTTTTATACCCTGAGCAGCCCTGCGATTGACAGCCACATACTCCCCGCTTACACACCTCGCTCCTTTAATCGAACACGCGAATGAAACCCGCCAATAAACCGAATCGTCCTTACTTCTCATCGGGCCCCTGCTCGAAGCGTCCGGGCTGGAGCCTCTCCGCCCTCGAAAACGCATTAGTCGGCCGATCCCATCGCGCCAAGAACGCCAAGGCCCGCATCCAGGAAGTAATCGATCGCTCCAAGCAGCTTCTCAACCTCCCGGAAGGCTACGTCTGCGGTATCGTCCCAGCATCTGACACAGGCGCCGTCGAGATGGCTCTCTGGTCATTGCTCGGTGCTCGTGGTGTCGACATGCTCGCATGGGAATCATTCGGTTCCGGTTGGGTGACCGACGTCGTTAAGCAGCTCAAGCTCGACAACTCTCGCAAGCTCGAGGCGCCCTACGGCGAAATCCCTGATCTCAGCCAAGTCAACTTCGACAACGACGTTGTCTTCACCTGGAACGGTACCACCTCCGGAGCCAAGGTTCCAAACGGAGACTGGATTCCAGACGATCGCGAAGGTCTAACAATCTGTGACGCGACTTCAGCCGTATTTGCCATGGAACTACCATGGGAAAAACTCGATGTTGTGACCTACTCTTGGCAGAAGGTCATGGGCGGCGAGGCTGCTCACGGCATGCTGATCCTCAGCCCACGCGCAATAGAACGCCTCGAATCCTACACTCCAGCTTGGCCGCTTCCAAAGATCTTCCGTCTCACTAAAGGCGGTAAGCTCATCAGCGGCATCTTCACCGGAGCAACCATCAACACTGTTTCCATGCTCTGTGTGGAAGACGCGCTCGACGGTCTCAAGTGGGCTGAAGAAATCGGCGGGCTCGATGCCTTGGTTAAGCGTTCCGACGCCAACCTAGCGGCAATCGAGGCATGGGTAGAAAAGAGCGACTGGATCGGCTTCCTCGCAGAGGACAAAGCCATCCGCTCAAACACTTCGATCTGCCTGAAAATCACAGACAGCTGGTTCACCGCGCTTTCCGACGAGGAACAAGCGGCAGCAGCGAAGAAGGTTGTCTCAATCCTCGACGCCGAAGGCATTGGTTTCGACTTCGGAGCTTACCGCGACGCGCCAACAGGATTCCGCATCTGGGGCGGAGCGACTGTCGACACCGCTGACATCGAAGCCCTTCTCCCATGGCTCGACTGGGCCTACGCGGAAGTGAAGGCAGGAGCCTAGACAAATCGCATTTAAAACACGAAACGGCCACTCTAGCAGAGTGGCCGTTTTTCGTAGCGCGGTGCTTCAGCCCGCGACCACTCAAACAACAAAGCTCCACCGTGAAAAATGCAACGTTACATTTTTCACGGTGATTCCCCTCCTCAAGGTCATGTTTCTCGCTACCCCCTCACGATCGGTTTCTTGTCCCACGGGAGCTTCACCTTCTCGAGCGTCTTATCCCAGACTTCGTATTCTTGGAAAATCTTGCCGGGATTCAAAATCCCCTTCGGATCGAGGGCTTTCTTGATCGCTTTCATCGCTCCCATTTCCGCCTCGTTACGCGCCACCGTCATAAACGGAGTCTTCGCGAGGCCGATCCCATGCTCGCCGGATATCGTACCACCGAGCTGACAAACCTTCTTCATCAAGTCAGCGACCGCACACTTCGCACGTTTGCACTCCTCCTTATCACTTCGGGTGTACATGATGTTCACGTGAAAATTGCCATCCGCAGCATGCCCGAAAGTGGGAGCGTTGATCTTCCACTTCTTCTGCATTTGCTTCAAGAAGCGAGCAAACTTCGCCTGACTCTCCAGCGGCACTACAATATCCTCGTTTATCTTTGAATCACCCATCGAGAACATCGCTGGCGAGCACGCACGTCGAGCTGACCAAAGAACTTCCGTCTCCTTCTCAGTCTTCGCCTCACGGTAGGCCAAGCCATTTTCAGTCGCCCACGCGAGCGCTCTCTTTTTGTCGGCACGCAACTGGGCCGCATTTCCATCAAACTCTACCAGCAACAGCGGCTTCAGCGACAAACCTTCAAAGAGCTTAACACCAGCGATCTCTTCAGCGCAGTAGACTGAGTTCTGGTCCAAAAATTCCAAAATCGAGGGATTCTGTCCCTCTCCCAACAATTTTTGGACCGCCTCCAGCGCCTTAATGTCGGAATCAAACGCCACAAGGATCGTCCACTTTTTCTCTGGCTTGGGCAGCAAGCGCAGGACGGCCTTCGTCACGACACCAAGTGTACCTTCACTTCCAACCCACAAGTCGCGGATGTTGTACCCAGTCGCAAACTTCTTGTATTCACCACCCCAAGACACCTTCTCTCCAGTCGGTAAGTAACCCTCGAGAGCTAATACAAAATCACGAGTCACGCCATACTTCGCACAACGCATCCCGCCCGCATTACATGCGATGTTTCCACCGATAGTACTGTATTTGAGGGATGATGGATCGGGTGGATAAAACAGTCCCAGCTCTTCTGCCGCTGCCTGAATCTGCCCTACAACCGCACCCGGGCCAACGATCGCCATAGACTTGGTCTTCTCGATCTTGATGCGATTCATCTTCGACACATCCAAAACCCAGCCTCCTTTTGCCGGTGCCGCAGACCCGGTCAAGGAAGTCCCCGCTCCTCTCGTGGTCACTGGCACACCGTGCTCGTTAGCTAGCTTCAGGGTAACTCCCACATCCTTCTCCGATCGTGCAATGACTAAAGCATCATAAGCGAACGCAAGTTTGAGGCTGTCGAAGGACGCCATGTACTTCTGGTCGCCCTCAAGCTTGACCTTTCCTTTCCCCAGTTTGTCGAGAAGCGCTTTTGTTGCCAATTGCCGTTTCTTGGATGTGCGTGCCATAAGGGCGGAGAACTACAACACGCCCCCGAGGAATCGCAATCGTCTATTTTAGCAGCTGCTTGAGCTTAGCTCCAGAGAGTAGAAGAACTCCAAAATACGCCGCAACTCCAACGCCAATTGAACCAAAGACGATCAGCAAGCCACCAAGCGAACCCTCTCCACATCGGGTCGCCAACCAGCCTGAAGCAGCAATCACCAATAGCCCCATTAATACTGCAGCCACCGCGATGCGTGAGACATCCGGAATCAGACTCCGCAAACTCGTATCCACATTTTTGCGACTAAGTGCAACATGAAGAATCACGGTTTGAACAATGGCGGCCGTATTGGTCGCGATGGCTAATCCAACAGCGCCGTACGGTTTCATCAGCATGACACTCAACACCACATTCACGATAAACGCTACAACCGCAGCCCGAACAGGGGTTCTAGTATCTTTCAACGAATAGAACGCTCGAGTTTCTACCGAAACGAACGAATAGAACGGCATGCCAATAGCGAATACGATTACCAGTGGAACAGCTCCTGCAGTATCGCTGCTCGCGAACTCTCCTCGCTCAAATAATAGTCCGATGATCTCCGGCGCCAAAACCGACAAACCGATCGCCGAAGGCACTGCCATCAAGAGGCAAAGCAAGATTCCTTTTCGGTAAGTCTCGGAAAACTCCCCCAGCCGATTGCCAGCAATCGCTGCAGTTAGACTCGGAAAAACAACTGTGGAGATAGCGATCGCAAACACGCCAACCGGAAGCTCAACCAAACGATTAGCATAATACAGAAGGGACGCGGCCGAGTCATCAACTGCGAGCGCCAATCCGCGACTAACCATGATGTTGATCTGGAAAACGGCGGCCCCGAGAATTCCAGGAACGGTAAGGAACGCGACCTCTCTCACGCGTGGCGAAACCGAGAAGTCAATCCGTGGCCTCCAACCTTCTTTGGTTAAAGCAACAGCCGGAGCTAGCATTTGCAGCGTCCCGCCGACCATAACTCCCCCGCAAAGCCAATACGTCTTCGTCTCGAGATCAGCGCCTAGATGCCACCCGGCAATCCCTAACGCAATTACGATACTCGTGTTCAACCAAACGGAAGTCAGAGCTGGAATGCCAAAACGAGAGAACAGATTCAAGGCCGCCGACAAGATCGCAGCGACACAGATCAACAATACATAAGGGAAAACGATTTGACCGAGCTTAGCAGCGATAACCCATTTTTCGGATACACTCAAATGCTGAAGCACTTCCAAACCAACGAAGGCCAAAAGCGTGATTCCAAGGCAGATCACAACAAGCCAGCTTAGAATCTTGTTTACCAAAACGTGTACCGCAGTCCGCCCGTTTTCCTCTAGCTCTTCGCTCAGATTCGGCATCAAGGCAGCCGTCAACGCCCCCTCTCCCAGCAAACGACGGAACAAATTTGGCAGGGTAAACGCTGTTATGAAGGCGGAGTTCCATACGGTAGTACCAAGCATATAGCTCGTCATCATATCGCGCAGCAATCCCACTACGCGCGAGATCATGGTGAACGCGGATACGAGTCCGATACGTTTAACAAGCTTAGCCATCAGCAAGGCATATTCCTTGCTTGGAACCGAACAGCAAGCCTTTACCCCAAAGGCTCAGCACTAGAGCAAGACGTATCCAGAAACTAGGCGCGACGAAGGCCAACTTCGGTAATCAACTTACCCGATTCCACTTCGATGCTCTTGATATTCTGCCACATCTCCAGGATGTCTTCCGGCCACGGGGTTTCAGCGACTTTCGACTCGATCATCGAGGTAACAAGTCCAGCAAAACCAGGAATAGGAAGGGAATTCACGCGAAGACTATTAACAACCAGCTCCGGCCCAGCGTCGCTGTTCTCAAACCCGAGATCAGCAAGCACGAGCACTTCAAACGGGCTTCCCTCCGGGTCTACAGTAATCTTGAGAGTCGCGTAAATTTGATCGCCGCTGATACGGACATTAAACGGTCCAATATTCGCAGGTTTCTTCCCCCCTTCCTCCACGACGGGGTCGCCAAATTTGATGTTCTTGAAAAAGCGGTTGACCTCAGCCTCGCTAAAAGAAACCGGTCCATTCGTGCGACGTTTAATGCGGCTTGTCCCACTTCGAAGATTTGCAGACTCACCTGCATCGACTCTTCCCGGAGTGAAGTACGTATTATAATCGCCAACCTTCGTATACTCGTCCTCCTCAGGAACCGTAGTCACCGTGACAGGTGAGCGAGACAAGAGCACAGAAATACCAAGCAATCCGCCCAGAACCACACCAGAAGTGGCTGTTAGAATCAGCGTTAGGAGCTTTGGCTCCTTCGGTTTCATTTTCTTCATACGTTCTAAGCTGAAAATTTGTTACTTACGCGCTCGATTTTCCAAATCACGGAAGGCGAATCCCATCAGGTAAAAGTAAAATACGCCCCCGAAGAAAAATGGAAACGGGAGCAAAACGAGTCCGAGCAAACACAAACCAAGGTAAGCCAAAGTTGGCACCGTGTAGTTGATCGCGGTTTTGCGCAGCATGACAGACAAGGCATCGATATTAAAACAGTCGGCTATGTCTTGCTTCACTGAATACAAATAGAGTGCAGCGCTCATCACAGGCCCCGCTAAGAACAAAACCGGAATCACAGGGATCCGTGCGATCATACCATCGAAGGCGAATTCCGCGCAAAGGGTCACAAGCCCGATCGGCAAGCCAGCGAAAATGAGCCCCACGACGAGGAATCGAAGACCGTCGATAAACAGCGTCTTGAGGTCGTCCCACTCCGGAAGACTGATCGTCTTTTCGGTGCGACCTTGCATAAAAATCCGGTAGAGATAACCCAGCGCAAAAATGTTCACGATCGGGATGAGGCTCACGACACCGCCAATGGCGCACTTCTTAAGCCAATTATTGTCTGAAAAGACCTGTTTAGATACTTGCTCGATTGTGGGCATTGAGGATGCTCTGGTTCTTTAACTGTCTGCAATACGCGCATTTATGATCGAGTTCAAAGAGAAATTACGAACCTACCAAAGCGAAATTGAGTCCGCTGTGGATCAATACCTACCCGCTGAGGGAACGCGCCCCAGCCGTATCCACGATGCGATGCTCTATAGCATGAGGGCCGGAGGGAAGCGCCTACGCCCTGTACTCGTTCTCGCGGCAAGCGAACTCTTCGAGAACACTTCGGATGCAATGCCTGCAGCGATAGCTGTCGAGAGCCTTCATACCTATTCGCTCATCCACGACGACCTCCCCTCGATCGACAATGCAGACCTCCGTCGCGGCTCCCCCACAAGCCACAAGCAATTCGATGAGGCGACTGCCGTCCTCGCGGGCGATGCCCTTCTCACCTATGCATTTCAGCTCCTAGCTCGTCACTACTCGGATCAACCGGAAGTCTGCGCAAAACTCGTTGGGGAGCTGGGAGAAACCGCCGGTAGCGAAAAACTAATCGGTGGGCAAATGGAAGATATCCTCGGCGAAGGAGCTCCCCTATCCGAAGACACTCTGAATTTCATTCACCTGAACAAGACCTCCGCCCTCATCGAATGCAGTCTCGTAATGGGCGGTGTCATCGGAGGCGCAAATCAGGAGCAAATTGACGCCTTGCGAGCCTACGGGCGCGAGATCGGTATCGCATTCCAGATCATCGACGACATCCTGGACGCGACGAGCGACGAAGCCACCATGGGCAAAAGTATCGGCTCCGACGCCGAACTCGACAAGACAACTTACGTCAAGCTTCACGGCTTGGAGAAGTCACGCGAGTTCGCAGCCTCCCGCACTCAAAAAGCGATTGAGATCTGCTCCACCCTCCCGGGTGAAACAGACTTCCTAGTCGGTTTGGCTAGTTACTTGGAAAATCGACTCAACTAACGCTTGGGCTCTAATCCACCAGTCCGCATCAGCTTCATCTCGGCGTTGCACAATTGCCTTCCGCTCACGAAAGCCATGCTCGAGAGCCTCGAGGCCACAGTGGACCTATCCGACAAAGAGGTGGTGCTAATAGACGATGCATCGAGTGATGGCACGAGCGACTACATCGACACTCTCAAAGAACGAGAGAACTTCAGACTCCTGAATAACAGCGAGAATCAAGGCTTCGCGATTTCAAACAACCGAGCCGCCGAGTCGGCATCCGGCGAAATTCTTGTTTTTATAAACAACGACCTAGAGTTTTCACCCGATTGGCTCGCCCCTGTGGTAACCGCGTTGGAAAACGAACCCCAAGCAGGAGCCGTTGGCAACGTGCAGCGAAACTTCAAAAGCGGCTTAGTCGACCACGCAGGTATCTACTTCGATCTCGAGGGCCTCCCCACCCACGCCCACAAAAACCGAGCAAATCCTCCGCGAGGCAAAATCATCGAGCGAAACGCCGCGACCGCCGCCTGCCTTGCCATACGCAAAGAAACCTTCGCAGAGATTGGCGGATTCGACACTTCCTACCGGAATGGCTGCGAAGATGTGGACCTGTGCATGAAACTCAAATCCCGAGGCTACCGAATCTACGTAGCCCTCGACAGCGTCATTCGCCACCACATCAGCGTTTCGCCGGGCCGAAACCTTCACAACGACAACAACACCAAGATCTTCCGCGAACGCTGGAGCGCTTTCGCCAAGCCCTTCGGAGAACAGGAATGGGCCCGTGAGTACTTTCGCCGCTACGCCCGTTTTTGGTGGAGGATAAACCCTTCCCTCGCCTGCAAAGCGCTAAGCAGACTCATCTTCCCAACCTAGCCGCTCCGATCCCTGTATCCGCTTTGAAATCTATTTTGTAACGTTACAAAATAAAATTCAAAGGTCTTATCCCCGCCCCCGTTCGTCTGGCACTTAACGTGACCAGAGAGAATTGCCTTCTCAAATCGATCTTCCCGCGCAATCTCCTCGGCTTGTTCAACTCCCTAAATGATCCGCAACTTCTTCCAGTCCAAGTCTCGCAATCCAATCGCCGAACGCTGCGATAAGGACAACTTCACAAAACTCCGCCAAAAGTACGACCTGTACTACCGAATCGCCGAATCCCAATCCGGTACGCGGATCACAATCGATGGCAAAGAGCTCGTTATGCTCGCTAGCAACGAGTATTTAGGTCTCTCCCAACATCCTAAGGTCGTCGAGGCCGGAAAAAAAGCCCTCGAAAAATGGGGTAGCGGCACCATGGGCGCCCGCTCTGCAAACGGAGGTCGCGGCTTTCATCGTGAACTCGAAGAGGAACTCGCCGAATTCTTGGGCAAGGAAGCCTGCCACGTTTTTGCCGCAGGCTATCTCGCGTGCATGGCATCCATCACCGGATTCGCCCAGCGAGGAGACATCGTCCTCGCCGACAAGAACCTCCACTCCAGCCTTTGGGACGGGATCCGCCTCTCCATGGCGAGCGTGGAAAGGTTCAGCCACAACAAGCCGGCACACCTTGCCAGCGTTCTTGAGCAACTCGAAGCCGAGACCCCAAAACTGATTTCCGTCGAAGGAATCTACTCCATGGAAGGCCACATCGGAGCTCTTCCCGAAATCTGCGAACTCGCAGAGCGCTACAACTGCTTCGTCTCTCTAGATGACGCGCACGGTCTTGGCGTATTGGGAAATCAAGGACGCGGGACAGCCAACCACTTTGGTCTCACCGACAAGATCGACATCATCGCAGGCAGCCTCTCCAAATCGCTCGCCAGCACGGGTGGGTTCGTAGCCGGCAGCAAAGCCTGTATCGAATACATGCGTACTCACTGCAAGCAGTCGATCTTCTCCGCGGCCATCAGCCCCTCTCAGGCCGCCTGCGCTCGAGCGGCGCTCAAAGTCATGCAAGAGGAACCGGAGTGGAATCAGAAGCTTTGGGAAAACACTCGTCGCTACAAAGCGCTACTCGACGAGCTCGGACTGGATACCTGGGAGAGCGAAACTCCCGCCATCCCGATCGTTTTAGGCACCCGAGAAAAAGCATACTACTTTTGGAAGCACCTATGGGAGAAAGGCGTTTTCTCCATCATATCCACCGCTCCCGGCGTTCCCCCAGGAAAAGACCTGGTGAGAACAGCCATTTCCGCCCGACACACCGAGGAGGATTTCCAGATAATCGAGGCTGCGATACGCTACGCTAGTAGCAAACGATAAGGCGCAAAAGAATGCACCATAAAAAAAACTAATAGTTTGTTGAAATAACGAGCATTTTACCCTCATTTGAAGAGCGCAAGTTGACTAGAGGCGCGGGTGATGCTAGCTGCTTATTTTCAAACTAATCTCTAGATCTGTCATGCTGAGTCAGATTCTAGATTCAAACTGAACTGAGACCTGTATAAACATATGAAGTACCTAAACGTACTCCGTGGCTGTGCTGTATCCAAAAAGGCACTGCTCGGATCTGCTGCACTATCTCTTCTCGCAGCTCCTCTCTTCGCACAAAGCGAAGACGATCAAGAAGAAGAGAAAATCCGCATCGTCGGCTCGCGTATCAGCCGTATCGATGCAGAACCGATCGCTCCAGTAACTCGCATGACTGCGGAAGATCTGGAGAACACTGGCTTCTCTACTGTGGGTGACGCACTTCGTGCGGTTCCTTTCAATAGCGGCCAATCACTCACACCAGACGACGCTTCCAACAGCTTCACTCCTGGTGCCTCCTCCTTCAACCTCCGCGGCTTGGGCAACGGAAACACGCTTGTACTCATAAATGGGGTACGTGCCGTTCCTTTCTCCCAACCTGGATTCAACGGCTTCCAATCCGTATTCGATTTCAATTCGCTTCCAGTGGACGCGATTGAGGAAATCCAAATCCTGAAGGACGGTGGCTCTGCAATCTACGGTTCCGACGCGGTTGCCGGTGTTATCAACATCGAGCTCGCCAAAGACTTCGAAGGCATGTCTGCCCAAGCTTACTACGGCAACACAGAAGGACACGACAGCGCCGAGCAGAAGATCTTCTTCATCACAGGTACTTCGAGCGCCAAGACCAGCATGGTCACGACGATCGATTTCTACACTCGCAACTCGGTTAACACCCGCGATCTTCCTTTCACTCGCGACGCCGACACTCGTCCACTCGACAAGCGTGACGGTCCCTGGTTCACATTTGATGACGCAGGCGAAAGAATCGACGGTGTCGACTGGAGATCCTCTCGTCCTTACCCAGGTCGTTTCGTCGACCCCGCATCAGGCCGGACCCTCACCTTCCCATCGCTCAGTCAAAATCAAGACCCAGCGAACGCGGTGCCTCCGAGCAACGTCACCGGACACGGTTTCTACAACTATCAGGAAGATATTCTCCTCTTCCCCGAGTTGAAGAACTACGGTTTCTACACTCACATCGAGCACGAGGTTTCCGATACGATCACAGCGTACGCAGATCTCTCCTACCGTCACATCGACATCTACAACTACGCAGCAGCAGCTCCTTATTCGACTGCGGATAAGGGAGACGGCCAAATGCGCATTCCACTCGGAATTGGATACGATTCCGTAGGTGACCCAGATGGACTGATCACCGACGGCGATCGCGTTCTCGCCATTGGCAACACACTTAACCCATACAACGACCAAGAGGTAATCCTGAGAAACGTTCCTGGGGCCATGGTTATGCCGGTTGAGAATCCAAACAACCCGTACAACCAAGACATCCAGATCACCGGTTGGCGTTTGAATAGCGGCGCCAAGCGTCAGAACGACGTCGTAGTCAACTATCCTCGTATGGTTGGTGGCCTTCGCGGCGAACTCGGATTCACTTGGGAGTGGGATGCGTACCTAACGTATTCACAAAGCTCCTACGAGAATGCAAACCCAGGTACAGCCTTCGAAAGCCGTCTCCAAGAGTCGCTCCGTGGCGTTGTAAACCCAAGCACCGGTATCACTGAGTTCTCCAATCCGTTCGGACCAGAGACCGATTGGGTCGGCACCTACTACACTGGCACCAACCCAACACGTTCGCAGTTCAACATGTTCCAAGCGTCCGCTAGCGCCGCTGGCGAACTCTTCGACATGCCAGCCGGAGCTGCCTCTTTGGCTGCGGGTGTTGAGTTCCGCAAGAGCTCCCTGTCTGACACTCGCACGATCGAAAACGCCACAGGCAACATCATCGGTGGTTCAGAAGGCTTCGGCACTGAGGGCGACCGTAACGTCGTCTCTCTCTACGCCGAAATGGATATCCCAGTCCACGAGACAATCGACATCCAAATCGCTGCTCGCCACGAGGACTACAGCGACTTCGGTACCACAACCAAGCCAAAGATCGGCGCGAAATGGCGTCCGCTCGATTGGCTACTCGTTCGTGCCTCCCACTCAGAAGCATTCAAGGCTCCAGACCTAGCAGCACTCTACTCGCAAGGTCAGGTAACCTTCACTTCCGGCGGTAAGGTCGACCCGCTTCGTCCGAACGACGCCCCAGAGCAAATGAAGCAGCTCACTCCAGGTAACCCGATCCTCGATCCAGAGGAAACCGACGTCGACTACGCTGGTGTCGTCATCGAGGCCGGCAAACTATGGGACAAGCTCGACAACTTCGAAATCGGTATCGACTACTTCAAGTTCGACCAGGAGAACCTCCTCACGCAATCAAGCGCGGACACCATCCTAGCGAACGAGCTCAATCCAAACTTCGCAGGCGGCCGCGTAATCCGTCAGCCGCTCATCCCTGGCGATGTGGACCCAATCACTGGTGATCCATACACAGTCGGCGTTATCGAGCAGATCACTCGTCCCTTCTACAATGCAGACGAGTACACCTACGAAGGTATGGACCTCGACTTCCGCTACCTCTGGGAAACTGAAAACCACGGCGACTTCCGCTTCCAAGTATCCTCAACCGTTCTCTTCGAAAACCGCACCGTCACCATCGACCAGACAACTGGCGAGCGTGACGACCAAGGTAACCTCGTTGGTGAATGGAATGGCCTCGCTCCAAAGTGGCGTGCCGCAGGTACCATCGCTTGGAGACGCGAAGACTGGGCAGCATCGCTCTACACCACTTACGTAAGTGGTTTGGATTACGCTACTTGGCCAGCTCCCGACCTCGGAAGCCACTTCATCTTCAATCCGCAAGTCAGCTACTCAGGTTACTGGGATACCAAGATCACCTTCGGTATTCGCAACCTCCTCGACGAAGAGCCACCACGCGACATCACTCAAACAAACGGCGGATACCTCTCCGGAGTTTATCCATGGGAGCCTCGCTTCTTCTTCCTCCGTTTCGAGCGTGATTTCTAGTCGAACCTTGCCGACTTAAAGCAACTTAACGGGAACCTCGCTGTCGTATCGCGGCGGCGAGGTTCTTTTCTTGTGAGCCCTTCTCGGCCAAAATCACGAGTAACAACAACATACGCAACCTGCGGCAAACTTAAGCACAAATAGGCAACTCCCAAATTACTGATTCGAGACCATGCTGCGCGCCCACATCATCGCTTTCATCGCAATCCCATTCCTCGCTTTTTCAAAGCCCATTCCCGTTGAAGACCTTTTTCGAAACTCAGAATTCGTCGGCTTCCAGATATCGCCTGACGGCACTCACGTAGCAGCCCTCGGCGAATGGGAAGACCGATACAACCTCTTTGTATTCAATCTAGAGACCGGACAGCCACGTCGCCTGACAGAGATGAAACGCAATAACGTTGGCGGTATCGTGTGGGCCAGCAACGACCGCATCATCTACCGAATGGATGAGGACGGCAACGAGACCTTTGGCATGTTTGCCATCGATAAGGACGGGGGCAATCCGCAGATTCTCGTACCCACAGTCCAGTCACAGTCCAAAATCAAACTTCGGATCACCTCCATCATCGATCTGCTCGAAGACGACCCAGACCACATTCTCGTTTCCAGCAACGACAAGCATCAGGACTACCCGGACGTCTACCTGATGAACATTCAGAAGGAGCAACGCAAAAAGATCGTTCTCTCGAACCCAGGAAAAGTGGTTGGATGGATGACAGACCAGGAAGGCAATGTCCGCATCGGAATAGTGTCCGACCAAGCCTCTAAGACAGACAGCATCATTTACAGAGAAAACGAGAAGGCAGATTGGGAGAAACTAGCCACCTTTCCGAAAAACAGCCCCAATTGGCTGCCAGCAGCATTCGATCACGATGGCAAGACGCTCTACATCGCTTCAAATCTCACCACCGACAAGCGAGGCATCTACAAATACGATCTCGAGAAACGTGAGATCGGTTCCCTCATATTCGAAGACGACGAGTATGACTCCTCAGGCCTGATCTACTCCGATTACCGAAAAGCTCCGATCGGAGTCCGTTATTCAAAGGAGAAAGCCACCACCAAATGGTTCGATGAAGAGAAGGAGGTCATCCAGGAGATCATCGACAACACCTTGCCCGACACGATCAACTTGATCAACAGCATGCCTGACGACGAAAGTAAGTTCGTCGTAGCCTCGTTCTCTGACGTCCAACCGGTCTTCTACACTCTATTCTCAATAGAGAACGGCTCCCTCCAAAGAACCCCACTCGGATTCAGCCGTAAATGGCAGAAACCTGAGACAATGGCCAATACTCAGCCGATCACCTACCAAGCGCGTGACGGCTTGACCATCCACGGCTACTTCACCCTTCCGAAAGACTACAATCCGAAGAAAAAGTGTGGCCTGATAGTCTACCCACATGGAGGTCCCTGGGCCCGCGACAATTGGGGTTTCGATCCCTCCATACAATTCTTCGCTAGCCGAGGCTTTGCCGTTCTGCAAATGAACTTCCGCTGCTCAGAGGGCTACGGATTAGAGCACCTTAATGCCGGCAACAAGAAATGGGGCGAGGAAATGCAGTACGACGTGGTCGACGGATTGAAATGGGCTCTCGAAAACGCCAATATCGACGAGAAGCGAGTTGGGATCTACGGAGGCAGCTACGGCGGTTACACCGTCATGTCTCAAGTCACTCAGTTCCCCGAACTGTATAGTTTCGGTATCAACGTAGTCGGAGTTGTAGATCTCTACGAGCAAATCGAGTTCTACAAAGAGAGGGATCGCGACGAAGCAGTAGACTTTTACCACCGCACCATTGGTCACACAAAAGAAGACCGTGAACTGCTGGAAAAACACTCCCCTATCAATTACATCGAGAACATCGATGACCCGATCTTTATCATTCACGGCGTAAGAGACCCCCGCGTCTCCATCGCTCAAGCCCGCATGCTACGCGCCGCTATGAAGAAACATGGTAAAAAACATGAATGGCTGGTAAAAACAGACGAAGGGCACGGCTTTAGAAAAGAAGAGAATCGCATCGAGGAATTCGAAAAAATAGAAAAATTCATAAAACCTTGGACCAAGCTCTAAACGCCCAGACGCGCCGAGCTTGCTCCCCACAATCGCACATCTGCACGCACAATGTTGTATTATAAGAAACTGATGACAACTAGCCGCCGATTCAGAGTCGCCGCTACTCTGTTGCTCCTAGGCGCCACCAGCGCCGCATATTCCCAGTCGGACGACACCGCAAAGACACTCCGCGACTCCGTCTCCCTTCAGGAATCGACCAACCGAGCCAGCAACGCCTCCCAAACCGTAGTCGACCAATACTCGGAAAAGACTCGCACGCTCCTCGACGAATATCGACTCGCCCTACGCGAGATCGAGAACCTCGAGATCTACAACGCGCAGATGCAGAAAGTCGTCGACTCCCAACAAGAGGAAATGGACTCCCTCACAGTTCAGCTCGATCACCTCGAAGACACCAAGCGCGGCATCGTCCCGCTCATGCAAAAGATGATCGCCAAGCTCGATGCCTTTGTAAAAGCGGACGCCCCCTTCCTTCCGGAAGAGAGAGCAGCCCGCATCGCCAACCTCGCGTCGATGATGGACTCTTCCCAGTTCACAGACTCCGAAAAATACCGCCGTATCCTCGAAGCCTACCAAATTGAAATGGACTACGGCCGCAACATCGAAGTCTATCAAGGCGAGCTCGCTCTAAACGGTACTTCACGCACTGTGGACTTCCTCCGATTCGGACGCATAGGCCTCTACTACCAAACCCTCGACAAAGCGGAAACCGGCCTCTGGAACCCCGCTACACGCCAGTGGGAAATCCTCGATAACGGCTACAATAGCTCCATCGACAAGGCCATGGCCATCGCTCGAAAACAAGCCGCGCCCGCCCTCACCCGCCTTCCAATCTCCGCTGCTGAGGAACTCTAAAAATGAAGTCTTTCATCGCAATCCTATCGCTCGCCTTCGCGAGCCAAGCCATCGCCCAAACGCCTTCCACAGCCGAAGCCGGATCCCCCTCAGCTCCACTCATCGAGCTGCTCGAACAGATCCGCACGCAACGCGCTGAAGAGCAAAAGGCCAACGCCGAACGCGAGGCCGAGTTCCTCGCCGATATGAATCGCCAAGCCGAGTTGCTCGCTCAGGCAAAAGCCGAGCTCGCTCGCCAAGAAAAACGCAGCAACGACCTCCGTACCGCGTTCGATGAAAACGAGAAGACCCTCGCCAACATGGAAACCCAGCTCAAAATGGAGATGGGCAACATTGGCGAAATATTTGGTACCGTCCGCCAAGTATCAGGCGACGCGCGAGCCGTTTTCCAAAACTCCCTCGTCTCCAGCCAAATCCCCGGTCGGACCGAGTTCGTTTCAAACCTAGCCGAACGCAAGGAACTCCCTTCTATCGAAGAACTCGAACGCCTCTGGTACGAGCTCTTCCAAGAAGTCGTAGAGTCCGGACGTGTAGCCAAATACGAAACGAATGTCCTCACTCCTAATGGCGAAGACCAAACGCAAGAAGTCATCCGAATCGGTACCTTCAACGCGATTTCAGAAGGCAAATACCTCTCGTTTCTTTCAGGAGAAAACAGCCTCTACGAAATGGCCCGCCAACCACCCTCTCGCTACCTCGACATGGCGAACAACTTCTCCGCGACCAACAAGGACTACGCCCCCATGATCGTAGACCCCTCTGGCGGCACCATCCTCAGCTCTCTCACCCGAGCTCCAGACCTCAAGGAAAAGATCCAACAAGGTAAGCTCGTTGGTTACGTCATCATCGGCATCGGCGTATTTGGCCTGATCATAGCGATCATCCGCTTCTTCATGCTCACCTTCTCCAATTTCAAGATCAAGAGCCAGCTCAAGTCGGAGACACCATCCGAGAACAACGCTCTCGGCCGCGTCATGTCGGTCTACAAACGTTACGAAGAGTCGGACATTGAGACACTCGAGCTGAAGCTCGACGAAGCCATCCTCAAGGAGACTCCAAACTTCGAACGCGGTCTGCCAACCATCAAGATTCTCGCCGCAATCGCCCCACTCATGGGACTTCTCGGTACGGTTATCGGCATGATCCAGACCTTCCAAGACATCACCCTCTTCGGTACCGGCGATCCCAAGATTATGGCTGGCGGTATCTCCCAAGCCCTCATGACCACCGTACTAGGTCTGGTCGTGGCGATCCCATTGGTGCTCCTACACAGCGTGCTATCAGGCAAGAGCGACCAAATCGTTCAGCTTCTCGACGAACGCTCCGCAGGTCTGATGGCGGAACAATCCGAAAAGCACCGCAAGTAAAATCCAAGATCTGGATACATTCCATGCTCTACGATCTTACAGATTCCTTCTTCTCCTTCCTCGATCGAGGAGGTCCCGTCCTGCGGGCGCTGCTATTCGTTAGCATCCTGCAGTGGAGCCTGCTTGCGGAGCGATGGTACTTCTTCCTCTTCGTAAACCCGAAGCTGATGAAGCAGACCATCGAAGCCTGGAATCAGCGGAACGACAAACGCTCCTGGAAAGCTGGCAAGATCCGCCTCGCACGACTTGCCGAAGTATCGATCGCCCAGACGAAATACCTTAACATCATCAAAAGTCTGGTGGCCCTCTGCCCTCTCATGGGAATCCTGGGAACCGTCATCGGCATGATCAAGGTATTCGAAGTCATGGCTATCATCGGCACAGGCAGCGCTCGCGAAATGGCTGGCGGCATATCGATGGCCACCATCCCAACCATGGCCGGCCTTGTCGTCGCCATTTCAGGACTCTTTTTTATCTCCCGACTCGAGGAGCGATCCAAGAAAGCGATCGAATACCTCGAAGACAATTTAAGCCACGAAGTTTAATTTCAAAAAATGGCAAGAAGACACCGTCGCTCACGTGAGGAAACCGATATCAACATCACCCCGATGCTCGATGTCGTTTTCATCATGCTCATCTTTTTCATCGTCACCACCTCCTTCGTCAAAGAGACCGGCATCGAAGTAAACCGCCCGTCTGCCGCCACCGCAGAAAAGAAGGAACGCGGAAATATCCTGATCGGTATCCGCGAAACCGGTGAAATCTACATGAACAAGCAGCAAATCGACATCCGCGCCGTGCGGGCCAACGTCGAACGCTCGCTCGCCGAAAACCCGGAAGGCCAAGTCGTCATCGTGGCCGACAAGGGTTCAAAAACCGGCGTGTTCATCGAGGTGATGGACCAGGCCCGCCTCGCCGGCGCGGTCGTCTCTGTCGCCGCCGAACAGCAGTAGCTCAATGGGAAGCATCAAACCTTTCATCAAATTCTTGGTTTTCGGTACCATCGGCGGCGGAATTTCCGTCGGCCTCTGGATACTCATGCTGAACCTCATCGAGTCCTCCGGCTTTAGCAAAAAGGATTTCGAAGACCCCGGTTCCATCGAGTTCGTACGCCTAAAACGCGCCGAACCACCCAAGTTCAAGGAACGCGAGATTCCGCAAAAACCGCCCCCACCCAAGAAACCGCCCCCACCTCCCTCCATGACCGTTTCCGATATGGAGAAACCGACCAACGAGCCAATGGACATCGATATGCCGAATATTGATCTTCCAGCTGCTGGCGTAGGAGGCGGAGCCTTCATTTCAAACTTCCAAGGCACCGTCGCTCAAGGTGACCGCGAACGCCTGCCCAAATTCCGCATCGAACCGGAGTACCCGATGAAAGCTCGTCAAGAAGGCATCGAAGGCTACGTGAAGCTGATGATCGATATCACCGACAAAGGAACGGTAACCAATGTCAGAATCGTCGAGGCCGAACCACGCCGCTACTTCGAAACAGCCGCTAAAAGAGCCGTGCTCCGCTGGAAATACGATCCTCTGGTCGTAGACGGCGTACCCACTGCGGATTACGATATCTCCGTCCGGCTAGACTTCACATTCGGCGACGAATAACTCGCCCATTTTGAGACCATGCGAACGTTATCAAAATTCACTTTACTACTCGGGCTCGCGAGCACCCTGCTCCCTGCCATTCTCAACGCTCAAGCCATCTCAGAACGCACCTACAAGTACATCGAACGCGTACAGAAGATGATGGAGGCGGAGCAACACGACGAAGCCCTCACCTACCTCAACCGTGTCCAGGAGTTCAAAATGACCGACTACGACACCGCAGTCATCGCTCAGGCGAAAGGCGAGGTCCTAGCGACCGTCGAGATGTACCTGGAAGCCGCTCAGTCCTTCGAGCAAGCCCTTTTGCTTGAAATCCTCGGCGAGCGTAGCAACCAGCAACTCCGCCTCTCCACAGGCCAGCTCTACATCAGCGAGGAACACGACGAAAAAGGCATCGGCTACCTGGAGCAATGGATCGAAAACGAGGACGAACCGCGAGCCGAGGTACTCATCACAATGGCCACCGCTTACTCGCGCCTGCAGGATTACCCCTCCGCCCTCCACTACGTTGAACGAGCAATCCGCTCAACTGAGGAGCCTCGCTTAGCTTGGTACGACCTCTGGATCGCGCTCAACTTCAATAGCGGACGCATCGATGCCTGCATACCGATCCTCGAGGAGGTCATCAGCCTGTTTCCAAGCGAAAAGAAGTACTGGAACTACCTGGCCAACATGTACCTGAGCAAGGAGCAGCAGGGCAAGTCCCTCGCGGTTCTACGTCTCGCTTACGAGCAAGGCTACGTATCCGAATCACGAGACATCCTTCGCTTAGCCAAGCTTTATCTCTACGAAGGCATCCCCGTCAAAGCCGCCGACCTGCTCGCTCGTGCATTGGAAAAAAAGCAAATCGAGCCAACCGAGAAGAACTACCGCCTACTCGCCGAAGCATGGTACAAATCTCAAGAAATCGACGAAGCCAAGGGGGCCTTTAAGAGCGCCGGCGAGAAATCCGAAACCGGTGAACACGATCTCTATCGAGCTCAGATGCATCTCGATAGCGAGGAATACGAGCAAGCAATCGAAGCCTTGGAAGCGGCCATCAAAAGAGGCGTTAAACAGCAGGAAAACGCTATCATGATGCTGGCCATGGCAAACTTCCAAATCAAACGCTTCGACGACGCCCTCACCGCTCTCGAAAAAGCGAAAGACCACCCCAAGATCGCTGAGCAAAGCAAACAGTGGCGCGTGTTCATCATCGAGGAAAAACAACGCTACGCCGAATACGCCCGCCTGCAGGCCGAGGGCTAACGAATCAATAATTTCAAAGCCGGTTCCCTTCACTGAAGCGAACCGGCTTTTTTGTATTCAATTTTCTAGGAGCCCTTAGCAAACTCTGTTCGCTCAACTCCTATCGTATCCAGAATCTCCCGAGCCGTGTCGCTCCAAGTCGGCAACATTTTCGTATGGATACCGCACCTAAGGTCGCTCACCAAATTTCGATTATCAATCAATCGCCGCAACTTCAAAGCGAGATCCTCTACGTCTTCCGATTCAAAAAAGGTACAACCTCCAAACCGTGAGTTTTCCCGAACTGGTTGTAGTTTGCTACTCAATACAGGCAACCCACTCCAGAGCGACTCCAAAACCGGCAGACCACAGCCCTCCGCACGCGACGCGAACAGAAGCAAATCCATCTGAGGGATCAATCGCTTCAATTCGTAATCCTCGACATGTCCGTGCAACTTGATGCTTCGGCCCGCCTTAGCCATCCGCTTCATCCGCTTTTCAATGTCTTTGCCAAAATACGGATTAGCTCGCCCAACCACATGTAGATTGAACTCCAGCCCGTCATCCCAAAGTCGACTGCACGCATCGAGAGCCAAATCCTGCCCTTTACGTTTCTCGACAATTCCTAGCATCAACACATCGAAACCTTCGCTTTCGTGGCTTTCGGGAATCATCGGATCAGCAAACAACCCGTCCGCGCCTAACTGAATCGACTTCACAGAAGGTGAGTATTCGTAGCCAAGCCACTCCCAATACTCCTCCAAAACGATCGAGCTGTGCTGCGACACCCCAAAAACCCCATCGAAAAGACTCAGCATCTTCATGTAGCTCGGATGACGCTGCACGCTGTGCGGCCAAGTGAATTCCGGGAAACGCAGCGGAATCGCGTCGTGAAAAATCGCAAACGCTCGGCACGCAGAAGAGCTGAGAAAGGCCTCGATCCCTGGTCGCTCGTACTCGTTGAAAAGCTCTGCCGTCAAGAGCACATCCTCCGGCTCCAAAACGAAACTTTTGCCGATTGATGGAGCTCTAAAGGTCTGTTTCCGATCGCTCCAAACAACCTCAATCAGCTCATCTCCAAGCACTTGCTGCAGACGCTCCTTCAAGCACTTAGAAACGCGCAGCACTCCCGAATAATGGGACTGCTTGCTGGCTTTGGTGATATCGAATAAGAGGCGGCCGGACATAAATGTATGAGCAAGAGAAAGATTCTGACCTTTAATAATGAGTCAGACACAAATTCTCTCAAGCTTCTACCTTAATTACTTTCCCGGCGATCAAGCAGCTATTCCTCAACGACCCGCAAATACATCGCTGCTGCCGACCTCTCTGGCACCGTAAACAAGACCGAGTCAGAAACTGCTTCCCGTTCGTCGACCGTAACCCAATTCTCCAGATTGCCGCTACTCTCGACCCGGTAGAAATAGCCCGGTACCGACGCCACCTCTAGCTGGATCCCTTCGCCTGGCAAGTGGCGGCGGCTCAAGATCTCCAAGTCAAACTCCGGCGGAGCCGAGGGATCTCTATTCGAGCGATTTGCAAATAGCTCCACCACTCGCTCATCGCTAACCTCCGTCGAATCCATAAAGTCCGCCCCTTCCAGCCACGAAGGAATACGAGGACGTCGAAAACGAAAGTAATCCACCGCCGCGCTCAAGTCAGGTGAGCCCCCCTCAACCACCGTCCGGTTGTGATCGAACGCATCCATATTGGAAATGGACTCCCAATCGGTATAGGCTGTGATCCCAACCTGCAACGTATCCGGCATGTCAGGACGCTCATAGCGCCTATGGACCTCCCATTCGCCGCCTTCCAATTGTCTCAAAACCAAAAAGACATCCCCTACGCGAGCGACTTGGATAAGCGCGCTCGCCGCTCCTTCGTCGATCCCCAAACTGGATACGCTTTGACGCGTCGTCTTCACTTCGAACTGATAACTCCCCGGATCGTTGGCCGTACCCAATGAAAGAAAGACGTAGTTCTCACCGCCTCTCGTCCACTCCGCTGGTTCTGTAACGCTCTCTCGCGGAGCTCGGGCCATGATGCCAGCGAGCGAATAAGAGGCAGCCGGAGCAGCATCTCCAGCCCTGTTTCGTGGCTCCACACTCATCGTCACCACAAAATCCCCTTCGACCAACTTATACATTAGAATCCCCCGAAAATCCCGATACCAGGAGCTCGTCCGCGGCACCACCGTCAGGTGACCTTCTCGGCTTTGTCCGATATCCACCGATTCCATCTGATCCGCTCCCCAGCCCTCCGTCTGGTAGATCCGAGACCACTCGCTCAAACTGGCAGCGTCTTCAAATTCGTCGCTCAATGGAGTCAGGTCGTCACCTGCCACCTGCGAGACAAAACCGAACAGACACAAAAGGCTTGGAAAAAGATACTTGTTCACGACAAGCACCTACTTCGTCTACTCCACGTTCAGTTGAGCGAACCAGACGAAATTGAGCTACTCCTGCAAAATCGAAGAGAATCGCTCCGCGTCATCCTCCACGGGCCCTTTCCAAACACTCAAGAAGGTACCCGGTATTCTTATCAGCCACGAATTCCCGTTCGACCCACTCACGAGCCGCAAGCGAAAGACGAAGCCTCAGCTGAAAATCGCGTTGCAAAGCCTCGCAACGTTCGACCCACCGCTCAGGCTCCCATGGCGGACACAAAAAACCAGTCACCCCATCTTCGATCGCTTCGACGACACCAGAAACAGGCGACCCCATTACCACAGCACCACTCGCCATCGCTTCTGGAACGACATTCGGCAAGCCATCCCGATCCCCGCTCGCAGCCACAACTCCGGTGTGAAAGAGCAGGTCCGTCTTTTGCAACTCATCCAAAACCTCCCGCTCGCTCAAACGCCCCATCAAGCTTACACAGTCCGCCAATCCCAGCTCGCCGACCCACCCGCGAATCTCCTCCTCCATCGGTCCATCGCCGATGATTCTCGCTTCAAAGGCGATTCCTGCTGCCTTAAGCTGCCGGTAGATTTCCAACTGATACGGAAAACCCTTTTTCTCCACCAGACGAGCCACGCAAACGATCTGCAAACATTCGCACACCTCCCGAGGTGTTCGAAGCTTCGGCAATGCACTCAACCCTCTGCGGATCAGCTTCACCTTTTCTTCCTCGCACAGAGAGCGTATCCGATTCCTCGCGACATCCGTCGAAACATGAACCAAAGCCGCTCGACGGAGTTTCATTCGCAGCAACCAATCGCCTCCGTACTCGAAAATGTCGTAAGCATGAGCCCCGGTTGAGAAGCGACACCCAGTCAACGCTTCCGCCATCATTCCAAAGGCCGCAGGTGCGCTCGCCCAAACGCAATGAACCAAATCAGGCGAGAGTCGCCGTATTCTCTTCTCCATGACAATCGCAGCCCCAAACCCGAGAAGGTTCTCTGCCATATTCAAAAACGAAGCCGGCTTCCGAACATTAAACTCCTGGACGATCTCCAACAGCTTCGCCCCCTTTCGCCAAGCAGCCCACGGCAAAAGATAGAACAGCCTGAAGAGCTCAAGCTTGCTAAACATCCGGACAGGGTGCCCCTCGAAATCGTCCTTTCCGCCATGCAACGAAACGATCTCAAGCTCCACACCCGCTTTTATCATCGCACGGGCTTCCCTCTGGAGGAAGGTCTCCGAATAGACGGGAAAGCTTGTCGTTACATAGAGGATACGCATGCCGGAAAAGCAGGCAAACTACGCGCTCCCTACTCTCCTACAACCTTTAAAACCGGACGTTCCTTTTCAGTCGCCGTTTCACGAGCCAAATCGACAAGCAAACGGATCGTATCGCGCGGATCATCCGAAAACCGCATCTTCGAGAAACGACGCTTCAACTCGCAGAACTTCCCTGATGAACGAAACCAGTCCGCCAAAAGCGCTTCGAAGTCCTCAGGCTTGCTGATTTTCACCGCAGCATCGTCCTGCATGAAATACTTCACGGTCAGCTTCTCCTGAGGCATGACTCCACCAAATCCGTTGAACACGATCGGACACTCGAAGTGCAAAGCCTCAGCGCAAGTCGTCGTCCCGCCTCGAGTCACCACAAAGTCCGCAGCCTGCATATACAGGTGGATCTCGTTCGTGTAGCCAGTGATATTACAGCTGAAATCCGGATTTTTCTCCTTCCAGCGAGTCGCTTCCAAAAACGCCTTCTGGTTTCGTCCACAGACCACCACCGCCTGGTACTTCTCCTTGTGATGCTTGAGCACGTCGAGAAGAGCGATGTGATTATTCGCTCCTGCTCCACCCGTAGTCAAAAAGACGATTCGCCGATCCGAACGCAGACCCAATCGTTCCGTGATAAACCGATGCCGCTCGATGGGAGTAAGCACTTCGCGATAAATGCGCGGCATCAAAAACTGGCCGCGTACCGCAATCTTCTCCGCATCCAAGCCGAGTTTCTTGACCGCATAGTCCTTGGCTGTCTCCGTCCGCGAGACGTACAAATCCACGGTAGGCTCCACCCAATTACGGCTGTACCCATAGCCGCCGGAAAACTCAGAACAATAAGTCGCGCAACGGACCTTCCCGCCCAGTACCTTGCGAGCCTCTTGAAAGTAACCTCGATTCAGACAGTCGTGAACGCTGAAAACCAGATGAGGACGATAGCTCTTAAGCACGCTGCTGTAGTACTTGTTCCCCAAGGTCACACTCTTCTTGTTCAAGAAGCTAAGCCCTTCGATCAACAAGTAGTACGGGTGATGAAACCACGGAGCGTGCCGCTGGATGAAGTTGTAGAAATTGACGCCGAAACGGGCTACCCGAGAACTGTCTTCGAGCATGCTCTCAACCCGAACATCCACCTGCCATCCGTAGAGTTCTCGTACCCAGCGTCGGAATGCCGTTGCCCGAGCGTCGTGACCGCCGCCGGTGCTGGATGTTAAAACGAGTATGCGTAAACCCTCCACTCTCAGTCTCTACCTAAGTTATAGTACGATCGATTTACGATTAATTTTACAGAATGCGAGACCAATCTTTTGAATAATGGTGCGATACGAGATTGAAACAATCCACCGACTCTCACCACTCCTTCCCGCTTTTGTAAGAGACAGCCCAACAATTTAGCAGCGACATAAGCGGGGACAGGCCCCTCCTCCACATGCTTGCACATCAGCTCCCATACGCGTCCCTGCCTCTCATCCTGAGGATTCCCACGTATGCTCTCGTTGAATCCAGTGGAGATGTCACCGAGTCGCAGTTCCAGGACGGTGACCACCTCTGGCGAGGTCTCCATCTGCAACGACTCCGTAAATGCCGCCAAGCCGGCCTTAGCGGCATTGTAACCGCTCATGAACGGGATTGGGAACTCACTCGCAAGCGAACCTACGTTAACCAGCGTCCCCGGTCGCTCGCGGGACCAGAGTTTCAACGCCAACTGCGAAATCTTCATCGCCCCTAGCAACATCAATCCAACCTGCTGTTCCCACTCTTCGAAATCGATCTCAGCAAATGCTCCGAACACACCCTCCCCAGCGTTGTTTATCACGATATCGATCCCGCGATTGTCCAGACCCGCCGCTCGCCAACTCTCTTCCACAGCCGTAGCTGAAGAAACATCGAGACTGACTCCCTCAACTCCATTCGGCCAATTCACCTGCCCCGCATCACGAGAGGTTCCGAGCACACTTGCTCCATTCGCGACGAGTGCCTCCGCCATAGCACGACCGATCCCACGACTCGCGCCCGTCACCAAGGCTGTTTTTCCCTTCAGCTCCATCCGCTAAAGAGCGAGCAATTCGCGAGCATGCGACAAAGCCGATTTGGCCTGCCGATCTCCTAACATACGAGCCAGTTCCTCAACACGCTGCTCTGACTCCGTATCCATTCTCCGAATCTTCACCGCAGCACGATCCCCGCTTTGATCTTTCTCGACGAGGAAATGCTGCTTTCCAAGAGCGGCGACTTGAGGCAAGTGCGTGATACAGATGACCTGATGATTGTCGCCGATGCCTTTCAGCTTCTGCCCCACGATACGGCCGATTTCTCCGCCTACATTCGCATCGACTTCATCGAACACCAAAACTGGCACGCTATCCACATCTGCCAAAATCGTCTTCAAGGCCAACATCACACGAGCAAGCTCCCCGCTCGAAGCCACCTCCGTAAGAGCCTTCATCGGCTCTCCCACGTTCGGCGAAAATTGTAGATCCGGCAAACTGTCGCCATGCCCGCGAAGCCCGCTTTGCTCCAGCATTTGGATACCGAAACGCCCTTTCTTAAAACCAAGCTCGAGCAGCATCTTCTCCGCCTTTTTCGCCAGTCCTTGGCCTGCTTTCAATCGTTTCTGGGTCAGTCGAGCTGCAAGACCTTTGAGTTCAGCTTCTATCTTGTCAGCCTCAGCATTCAACCGCTCCAAACTCCCCTGAATATCCCCCTGCGAATCCAAGCGATTCGCCATCTCGTCACGAGCAGCTAAAACCGCAGAAACCTCGCGGCCATACTTCCGCCGTAGATCCTGCCAATCATTCATTTTCTGCGTCACCTCCTGGGCATACTCAGGCTCAAACTCCAGCGACGATCCCAACTGTTCGTATTCCGAACCAAGCTCCTGAGTCTCGATAATTAAACCATTCAGGCGCTCCGCCAAACTCGAAAGACTCGGATCCAACTCTGCCGCCTGCTCAGCCGCTCGAGACAAAGCCGACAGCACATTCAAAGCTCCTTCATCACCACTGAGCCCCTGCCCAAGTTCGCCTGTCAGCTCGAGAAGCTCCTGAGCACCGGAGACTCGATTAAAATCCTGCTCCAGTTGCTCGATCGTCTCCTCAGAAAGCTCCAGCGAGTCGATCATCCGCAGCTGCGTCTGAATGAAATCGATCTGATCTGGCTCCAGCTGAGAGGCTCCTTGCAGCTCCTCAATCTCGTTCAGCACGTCTCTCCAAGCGGCGTATCGGCTTTTGTAGGCACCTGCCTCTTTTTCCAATCCACCATATAGGTCGATCAGCTCCAGCTGGCACTCGCTCTTCAAAAGCCGCTGCGGTTCGCCCGGTCCATGGAAGTCGATCCACGTTTCCCCAAGCGCCTGTAAATTCGACAAGGTCGCGAAGCTCCCGTTGATAGAAATCCGCGAAGCCTTTGAGACATGCAATGACCGCTTCAGCACCAGCATTCCCTCCTCACATAGAGGCAGGTCCATTTCCGCCAACATCACGTCGACCTCCGTCGAATCCTCAAACCAGAGAGCCGCTTCTACCTCGCATTGCTCCGTTCCAGAGCGAATGACTGACTTGTCCGTGCGAGCCCCAGAGAGCAGACTCAAGGCCCCCAGGAGCACGCTTTTCCCGGCGCCAGTCTCACCCGTTACGACGGTAAATCCCGAATCAAATTCGATGGAAGCGGATTCAAGAAGGGCAAGATTGGCGATTTTCAGATATTGCAACATGGCGACAGACTAAAGGGACACCTAGGAAATTGGCTGTCCTACCCCCGAAAATCACGCCTGAAATTTAGCGAAATTTGTTCTTGCCCAAGAATTCGAACAATCGCATGTTCCGGACCTTCAAATTTCGGCGTGACCCACGCCAATCGAAATGGGGGATTAGCTCAGTTGGTTAGAGCGCTACCTTGACATGGTAGAGGTCCCGAGTTCGAGTCTCGGATCTCCCACCACCTAAGTTACTTTAAAAGAATAACTTAGAATGTGAAAAAAATCAATTTCAAAAGATCTCCAATTGGTCGTATTTACACCATTCGACATCAGTTAACACCAATGGCGGGATCTTTTTGATCCAAACTCGCCCCCTCTGAGTTATCGAACGTCTGCTTAGAGCCAGAATTACCAAAGTAGACCAACTAGCAAACCCGGTTCACTTCAATCCCCAGCAAGCTCCCCAGCTTTTCTACTTTCGAAGCTATATGCCCCACCCCGATCGCGCAGTGATGCGCGGGGCCGCCCTTCGACCAATCGTTCATAAAGCCTTTTGCTCCGATGCTGAAACGATAGCGGCTGTTCGTATTCCCAATCTGCAAAATCGGCCCTTCCACCGACTCCCCTTCCGCCACCTGCAACAAGACAGAACCATCCCCCCTCTGCACAACAGAGAGCAAGGTCACCGGCCCATGCTGCACCGTCATCTGTATCGAAAGCCCCTTGCCTGGCTTACCATGGTAGACCGGTAGTGGCACCAGACTTACACGGCCTTCGGCGATCGCGAAATGGGCCGGACCATCGTGCCCGAGGTAAAGCACATCATCCACGAAGTCCGAAAGATAAAATTCAGAGAACGAGCCCCCCACTCCAAACAGATCCATAATTTTCATCGCCTGCACGTTCTTGATCTCGCACTCGCCTGCAATCGGGACGTTCCTGCCCGTCAGCAAAGTGTTTCCCGCGATCACCGAGGTCACGATGTTCTCATACTCGCCCGAGCCTTCATAGTAATACGCCATAGAGCCCAAGCGATGCTTCGCCACCAACTTGTCCAAAGCCACCGAAGTCTTGGCCGCCCGTTCCAGTTCAGTCTGTTCACACTCTTCGGACACATTGTACTTCTCCCGAAACTCCTCGATCTTCGCCACGATCTCCGTATCCGTCACCGCCTGACGTAAATCATAGAGTTCGCACATCTCCAACAATTCGAAGTGATTTCCGAATACCGCCGACTGCTGCGTCATATCGCTGTATACATCAAGCATGCCGCAATAGTAATGCCCCAAGACGCCCACCCGGTTTTCACGCATCCTCGTCATCACCTTCGACGCATCCACCCAGTCCTCGATTTCCGTCCAAGCGGCCTCTTCCTGTAGGTAACCCGACACGACATGATAATCGATCCCAGCTCGATTAAAGACGCAGGCCAATTCCGGCACGCTACAGGACTGGCAATGTTCCAGCCAAACGCCCGTCATCTTACCGCGGTCGCCCAATGCGTTAAACTTCTCGTAATCAAGCTGCGCCACCGGCTGTAGGTTCAACATCACTACAGGCACGTTCGCCTTCTGCACCACCGGCAAAACCGTCGACGACAAGGCGTAGGTCGAAATGAAAAGAAAAATCACCTCCACCTCTTCCTTCCGAAACAACGATGCCGCGTCGCCCGCCTTTTCCACGCTATCAACCATCCCCGCATCCACCATTTCGATGCCCATGCCCACGATGCGATCGTGAATCTCATTATGATAACTATTCAAGTTATTCAGAAGCCCCTCAAACTGAGGCCAATAAGTATCCAATCCGATAGAAAATATTCCTGCTTTCATAGTTCGACCAATCCTAGTTTCCTGTATTCAAATTAGTGTGACATCTCACTCCCCTATAGATAGTTTCCCAAGCCGATCAGCACCGTTGAAAGCGTGATCACCAAAATCCCAGCCACCAAGACGCCGATCGCCTTCCGCCCGCTCCCCTTCCATTCCTTCAAATAGAGACTCCAGAGATTGCTCGCGATAATGATGAAGGACATGTGCAAGGTCCAACTGGTGAAATCGTATTCCCCCATCTTAGTGGAGCCCATCCCGTAAAACATAAACTGGAGGTACCAAGTCACTCCCGCGAGCACCGCGAAGCCATAGTTCTTCAACAAAGGCGATTCCGACTTGCGATAATCCCTCCAGCTCCCTTGACGGATATTCAAAACCAAACACCACAGCGCATTGGTAAGAAAGCCGCCCAACAAAATCACGACCAGCGGGGCATTGTTCACCCAAAGCGGATCTGCTCCCGCCTGGGCCGCTTCATCTCCAATCGGCTTTCCCGCCGCAAAGCCAAAGGCCATACAAGCGCTCATCAATCCCGAGAAGGTCGCCAGCAGCAAACCGCGCCCCACATGAAACTCCTGCTTCTCGTCCTCCTCCGGACTCAGCTGCTTCTCCTTCAAACGCCCCGCGTATCCACAAATCCCAATACCGATCAAGCAAACGAGAATCCCCGCCATGACCACCCCGCCCGACACGGTCGTCAGCAAACGCATAAAGCTCCCATCGTAGACCGCCGGAATCAAAGTTCCAAAGGCAGCGCAAAACCCCAACACCACCGCATAGCCAAGCGACATCCCAAGGTAGCGCACCGACAAGCCAAAGGTCAGACCGCCAATGCCCCAAAGCACCCCAAACAAAAAAGTCCAAAACAACGTCGACGCCCCCACACCTCCAATCACTCCCACCAAGGTCGGAACCGTCAGCCAAGCCACCGCGATCGGAGCCAAGATCCAAGAGAACAGGCCGTTCACCAGCCAAGCACTTTCCCAAGACCAGCTTTTAACCTTTTTGAGCGGAAGATAAAAGCTGCCAGCCGCAAAACCGCCTAAGGCGTGCAAGATGACTCCGAAAATTACCAAATCCTTGTTCTCCTTTTCATTTCAAAAAGAGAATACCCTCCCGACTCGAAATTTGGAATAGAGGCTCTGACCTAATTTCTGCACTTTTTGTCCAAGCTCTACTTGCCTAAAACCTTCATTGTCTCCAGAAAAATTAGCCATGAACGAGGCCTTCAACCGCTACATTCCCGCCAGCGACGAAGCGAAGCGTTGGGGACTCACCCTCACGGACCTCGGCTATACTCAGATCCCCGCAGGCAGCGCCTACCCTCCCGGCGAACATCCCGACAGCTACGCTTTCAACGTGAGCACGGGACGCGTCCTTACCGAGTACCAAGTCATCTACATCACCCGCGGCGAAGGAAGCTTCTGGTCCCAAGTCAGCGGGGAACAAGCAATTAAAGCCGGATCCCTCTTCCTCCTTTTTCCTGGCGTGCGCCACCGCTACCAACCCAATCCGCAAACGGGTTGGGACGAACACTGGATCGGATTCATCGGCGACCACGCCGAGCGCTTGATGAACGAGTTCTTCAACCCCCAAGAACCCGTCATTCAAGTCGGCATGAATTCCGACCTGAGAGCCTTATTCGCCACCATCTGCGACTTGACCGAACACGAAGGCTTCGGCTTCCGCCGCATTATCGCCGCCAAAGCCATTGAAATCCTCGCCCGCGTCCAAACCCTCTCTCAAGGCGAATCGCTCCGTTCGCCCCACAACGAAAAAATGATACGCCAAACTTGCTGTCTGCTAAACGATGCACTCCGGCAGAAATTCGACTTCAACGCGCATGCCACAGAAAACGGAATGAGCTACACTTCCTTCCGACGACTCTTCAAGCAGCACACCGGTCTGTCGCCCAATCAATACCTGCTCGAGCTGCGCATCCGCAAAGCCCAAAGCCTTTTGACAAATACGACACTCAGCGTACAACGCATCTCAGAAGAGACGGGCTTCGAATCCAGCTTCTACTTCTCCCGCTTCTTCAAGCAACGTATGGGACTCTCGCCACTGAACTACCGCAAGGCCCATCGGTAAACGCTCACTGAATCAGTTTTTCCGATACTCGACTGAAAAGACACATTCATTCCCATTCAAATAAGCCAGGGATATCTGGATACATTCATAGTATTGCCCGAACGACTTCAGAAACTGCCGCCCCCAACTTAGCATGTTCTTCAGGTTCCCAGTGAACCCCATCGACAGGACTGCTTTGCACAATCTCCCCCGCATCGAACATGCGGATTTCATTCTCTTCGCAAAACACACCCAGCGTGGATGCCAACTGGTACGATTTCTCCTCCGCTCCGTTCAGGATGTCTTTAAACGGGCTCTGGCTTGTGTCCGCCAAGGGCGGCGGGCAGATCACGAGCACTTCGGGAGCGTCGCCCAAAAACCGGCTACTGCTATCGCGGGCTTCTTTAACAAGACGACCGATGCTCCATGCAACGTCGGTAGGTGAAACGGAGAATCGGTTCTTAAAATCATTGGTGCCGAGCATGATAATGAGAAGATCAAGCGGCATGTGCGAATGAATGAGCGGGACGATTTGCTTCAATCCGTTTTTGCCGCCCTCCACCGGATCATCCCAAACGGTATTCCGTCCCGGCAAACCTTCCTCGATCACGTAATATTCATCGCCGAGCTCCCGCTGAAGCACTCCCGGCCAGCGCGTCTGCCGATCATAGCGTGCCCCGCAGTCAGGCGGGAACCCCCACGTATTCGAATCTCCAAAACACATGATTGTTTTCTGCGTCTTCATAACTGAGTTTCACTGCCCAATAAATTCAACAGAATCAACGGCCGCGCGAAACTCACGTGCGAGCATCCGACCGACATGTCGATGAACGGCCGTCGAAGGATGATTACTGTGGTAGAAGTAATAGCTTTCCGCATCTCCACGCGGCGTGGTGTCCTGATCAAAGATTGCGCGGCCCGCGCACGCATCGGCGGTATTCATTATGCCGTAGCTGGCTGCCTTGAGCTTAACCTTATCGAAGAACTCCCCCCAACGGCTACTTTGAATGGTGGCGTCGGGAAACTCCTCCTCTAGCACTGCCGGGAGGGCGCTCAGCTCGGGATTCAATCGCGTGGCAACCTCGTTGAACGAAGCGATTTCGGTGGGCAGCACCGCAATAAAAAAGCGCCGAGCCCCAACGGCATGCAACCGACGGACCAGCAGGGTCACGTTATTGACCGTATCCACCGTTTCCAGACGACGATCATTTAATCCTCCGGCTAAGAAAAACAGAGTGCGCTCCGGGTCGAAGGAAATCGCTCCGGATTGGACGCCTACAGCGAAGTCACTCACCTGATTTTGCATCCCGTATTCCAGAATCACATCCTTGACCTGCCTTCGCTCGCCTTCACCGGTACGAGCTCCGCTCACCGCATAATTCAGGCCCTTGTTACCAGCGTCAGGATCAGTAGCGAAGGTAAAAGGAATCCCGAGTTCCCGAGCTGCGTAGACGATCGCCGTCGGGCCATTGCCATCCACATAGCCGGCGCCGCTGTCACTGAAACTATCCCCAAAGGCGAATAGCTGGTTCCAGTGATTCTCCGCCCTTTCCTCCGTCTGGCTGAATTCAAGGAGCGCCGAGGCAAAGTCCTTACCCATGTCGAGCAAGCCCTGCGCACCGTAGTGGCCGGGATTACTTTCTGGATCCGCCACTTCATAGTCGTCGGTATCGAACCAGGATACAAAGGGCGTATTTTCAGCGACCCGAACTTGAGCAGCGCGTACGATGGTCGCCTGGGTCGGATCGGTTTGCTCTCCAATCTCAGGAGGTACGATCCCTCCAAAGTAATCGAGCACACGGGCAATGATAAACGGCATATCGGGCGTATTGAGCTCCTCGCGTACCACCTCGATGAAGTTGACTAAGTTGGCTTCATAGGCGGACGCTTGTGATTCATAAGCATCGCTCTCGCCCTGCATCCAGAGCATGCCGGAAATTTCGTATTCAACGCCGGCCTCATCCAGATCGGTCAGGGCCGCCTTGAAGGTATCCATCATCTCAATATAATTTCCGCCGGTGCCTGGCTTGAAATCATTATATAGAGCTTTACCATTTGAACCGTATTTGACTAGGTAAATGGAATCCCCCGGCAAGGCATCCTTGATCGCCCGACCAAACGACACTTCCGGACCAAAGTGATCGTTTTTGTTACCAAAACCATAGGACAAAGGGACCCAGCCACTATTCCAGAACATCACATCGTCCTGCGCAGCGTCATAGGGCGACGGTAAATCGCTGCTTAATCCCTGGCCAACCATATTCGACTGCCCTCCCAAGAGAAAGACTCTCGTAACCCCTTCGCTCTCAGCGCCCAGATGCACGACGAAAAAGAGAAGACATGCCACGAACGATGCGAATGGACGATGGAGCCTAGGACGACTTATGATAAGAGAGTGATTCAAGCTAGGATATTATTTTTCCGCAGAGGTCGCTGAGACAGCGCCCTAAAATTCTCTGCGTACTCTGCGGTTAATGAAACGTTTAGAATTGAGAATACGTCACGGCTAATTCGAAAAGTCTAGATCGAGCGTTTCGCCGTCGTATTCGATGCGAATCTTTCCGCTCTTGTATTCTGATTTCATATACGGACTATCAAAGGTCATCGGATAACTGTAATCGATCGACTCCCCTCCCACCATTGGAATCTGCCGAGCGCCGCAATTGAAGACAATCTCTTGGGCATCGTCGCCGCAGCCGGTGTATACGAGAACATTGTCGCCCGGCACCACAGTCTTGTAGAGAGCGATCGGGTTATCCAGCACATCAGCCATAAACGCCTCCAGCGTCGGGTAATCCGCCTTGCTACCTGCTTCTATGATGGTCGCGGTAAATTTGTCTTCCAGCAATAGGAGCGATTTATCTTCGCTCCAGCGATAGCAGTCGGTGCGAAGTTTGACGGTCGGCGCATCGTCAGGAGCATTGAAGTAGACTTGATTACCTGAGGTTTTCTTTTTGTGTTCTTTCTCGTAAGCCTCGTCCCAGAGCACTGGGCGCACGGCGGCATAGGCATTGCCGCTCTGCACGAAAATCCAGCCATCCCGCTCCAGGCGACGATCCCATTGATTGCCTATCCAAATACCGACGGGTTGATTGTAGTCCGCATTAACTGGATACCACTCTGGATGCACGGCATACCAGCGACGCGACTGCTGTAAGATCAAGGTTCGCTCGTGATGAACAGTCTGATACATCGCCTCCATATCGTAAGGGCTCTTTTTCTTATACACATTGAAACCATCCGTTAGGTTAACCGGAACGATTCGGGACTCTGGAGATTGGGAAAAGGTCATGCCATGCCAGCGGCCTACAATACTCAGGTGCGAGTGGACAGCCGACGGGTGATCCATTTGAGTGCCGAGGGTATAATTCGGCGTGACGTAAGTGCTTTTGAGGAAACGCGCGTCGGTATCGACCACTAGCGAGCGTTCAGTGCCCAAGGGACGGGGCAATACATTTTCCTCCTCTCCAATGCCGCGCGCCTTGTAGGTGAAGGAGCCCATGCCTTCGCGGTCGAGCGCCATCTTCCAGACTACAGGATGTAGCTTAAAATCGTTTATCAGATTCCAATACCACCACACGCCAGCGTTAGCCGGACCACCCAAGTGAAAGCCGATCAAATCAGCTGTTGCTTTATCGTCCGGACCACCAACCGTCTTGTGATGGCGGGTTTTCGGTCCTCCGCGCACGCCTGAGATAGAAACCTGCGCCCATTCAGCCCAGAAGAGAGTGAGGAAATCATCGATCAACGCATGCAGCTCCTCGTCGCCACTATACTGATACGCTAGATCCACCATATTTAGGGAGTGCTTCGTGTAGCCATAGGAAGCATACTCAAGGAAGAAGCCACGCTCGGCACGCTCGCGGAAGTAGGTTTTCAGGAAGGTCAACCACGCCTCGTAGTGGTCTGCCGCGTTGTATTCCTTGCCATCCGACAAGTTCGCCCGTCCCCCGCCATGACGGGTATCGGGATCGATATCTGGGCCATAGTAGCCGGCATGCCCATAGTGGTAACTACCGCCGAAACCGTAATCTGGATAAATACGGTCTTTGTAGTCCGGCTCGTTCATGAAAATGCGAGAGGTCACCAGATTGCAAGCCTTGGCATTGAGGTCATGATTCTCGCTGCCATCGAGATACCAAGTACTCTGACGTGCCCAGTGAATGTCGTTCTTAGCCGAGGTGCGGTCCCACAGCGTCTCCAGCAGTAGTTTCTCGGTTTCGGGCGTCATGCGACCGGGAAACTTTCCGTAGCGACTGGAAAACATGTAGTAGAATCGGCAATACAGTGGAGTTTGCAACAAGCCCCAAGCATTGGCATCCGAGCTCTTCTTCAGTTCCTCGACTAGGAGTCGATTAGCAGTTTCCAGATCCTCGTTCAGCAACATTTTAGCGAAGGCGCTCACCGGAGCGTAGAGACCTTCTTTGTTGTTATCCGCCGCCGCTTTCATCCCCACCTCCACACGCATCGCGCGGCTGGCCTCCGCTTCGGCCATGCGTTGGTCAAGCGTCTTGTCCGTCACGCCAATATGCTTTTTCCCGTGCTCAAAACGAACCCCATCAAAATGGATTCGCGCCTCTTCGCTAAACGCCGCCTCGAACGAACACAGCTTAACATTCCCCCAGTCGAAACCCGCGGCTGCCTTCAGCTTGGAGAGCGGGAGTTTCAGCTCCTTCCATTCAGCGCCAATGCCAGCGAGCTCGCCGTTCGCTTCCTTACCAGCGGTATCGACCAACCGTACCTTCCAAGTCCCCAAAGCATTGCCCCCCTTCGCTTTCACCCAAAGCCGGAGGCTCATCTTCTTAGAGAGATCCCAACGCTCCCCCCAAAGACCCGCCACAAAGCCGAATCGCTCAGGCATGCCCAGCTTCGCCGGCGTATAGACGACACTCAGATCACCTTCAACGTGATCGGCATGGTCCAAGGCAAACGCCTCGGACTTGTAAGCATAATCGCGTCGTTTCGAGAGAGAGGAATCAATTGACTCACCCTTCGAGACTACGCCAAACAGCCGGACTTCCTCGTCCCAGAAATCGAGCGGTTTGTCCTCAGCGAAGCTTAGGCTCGCAGCGGAGATGCCCATTGCGGCAAATAGAATTTTCATAGATTTGACCAGATCGCGGCCCATAGTCATCAGTGTACTCCTTGTCTCGTCGTAGCCCTACGAAGACGGAAGTGGTGTTAGAACAAGAGTAACTCCACGCTTCAACAGTTTGCTCATCACCTTTGTGGTTATCACTAGTTGAAGTCCAGTATCAGCTCGCGGTCGCCTTTGCTGATTTTCACGATTCCGCTTTCGTATTCTGACTTTAAATACGGACTATCAAAAACCATATCAGGAGCAAAGTCGACCCGTTGGCCTCCTATCATAGGAATTTCATTGTTCGCCAAGTTGAAGACGATCTCCTGAGCCTCCTCCCCGCAACCGCGATAGCGCAGAACGTGGAAGCCGGGGACGACCGTCTTGTCCAGGACCAAAAGGTTATCCAATACATCTTCCATGAAATCCTCCAAGGTGGCGTGATAGATCCTTCGTGAGGCTTCAAAGATCATACCCGCGTGCTTGTCCTTCAATAGAACCGTTTCCCGATCGGGTGTCCACTCGTAGCTGTCCTCGATAATCTCGCTTTCCAGACCCGGAGAAGCATCATCCACCAAGATCGTCCACCCATCGGCATACTCCCCCATAACCGGCCTCACCGCGAGGAAAGCGTCCCCATTCTCCACGAAAATCCACCCATCTCGCTCCAAGAGTCGGTCGTGGTTCGCCCCGAAATGGATCGCATAGTCCAAGTCCATCGTGCTCTTGGCTGGAAACCAATCTGGATTCATCTGACTCCAACGGCGGGCCTGTTGAACAATCATCACTTTCCGGTCCTGGACTGCTCGACAGAATCCGGACGTCTTCTTACCGCTGAAATTGCCCTCGTCGTCCTCCTTGAAATCAGTCGGAAAAACCCTCGGCCCCTCAGGCCCCTTGAAGGTAATCCCCTGCCACCTCGCCTGATTGCTCAAGTGGCTATGGATCGCCCCCGGGTGGTCCATTTGACATCCAAGGATGTAATCCGGAGTCACCCAGCTATAGCGCTTTAAGCGCGAGTCCGTATCGCACACTAGAGTGCGTTCCGTTCCCAAAGGGCGGGGCCAGACGTTTTCCTCTTCCCCCGGAGTACGCGAAATGTATTCAAACTCCCCTAAACCTTCCCGGTCCAAAGCCATTTCCCAATGGATCGGCTTGAGTTCGTAATCGCTGAGCAGCTGGGCGAAAAAATGAGTTTCGGAACTTCCCTTCCCCCCCATGTAAAAGCGGGCAAACTCATACATGGCGTCCTCCAACTGCAGTCCGTTGTTACGCGTTTTAGCGCCGCCTCTCACACCGTTGAGCTGGTCTTGAGCCCACTCCGCCCAAACGAGGTCTATGAACGATTCCGCTTCGCGGACCAATGACGGGTCATCGCACAAGTCGAAAATATCGGTCAAATAGGAGACCGTGACCGCCATGTAGTTAGAGGAAGCCCTCTCGAGAAAAAAGCCTTTCTTTGCTCGCTCCGTGAAGTACTCGTCGAAGTAAGCACACCATGCCCGGTAGTGGTCACGCGCAGTGTAGTCTTTCCCGTCGCCCCAATCGGCCCGGCCTTGAGGCCCGTCGACTGCATCCTTGGCATACATGCGATGAAACCAGTACTTATTTCCGCCTCCTGTACCTAAATCTGGATACAAGCGATCCTTAAAATCAGGCTCATTCATGAAAATCTGAGAGGAGATCAGGCTGCTTACTTTGGCTACCAGATCGTGATTTTCGCTCCCGACCATCCACCAAGTGCTTTTGCCTGCCAGATGGATGTCATCCTTATATTTCATGCGATTCCACAGAAGCTCTAGCAACGCACGCTCGGTTTCCGGATACAAGCGTCCCGGCGAAACGGCCCCCTTTGACCCAAAGGCATAGTACATATGATAAAACTGCTGATTGATCGCCAAACACCAGTGATCGTTCATTCTGTACTTCTGCTGCACAACAGGATCCTCCGTCGTCAAGAGCTCCAGAAGCCGAGCGTTCGTCTCGTCGAGATCCCTACCCAAGTAAAGATTCGCGAAATACGGGCACCAGGCCTCTCTCAACCCCTCCCCCGTCGCATTTTCAAAAGCATATTCGACGCGAGCCGCTTTGGTCGACGCCGCCTTTCGGATGTACTTCTGGACGCTCTTCTCGGAATAATCGAAAGCTTGGTCCTCAAGCGGATTCTCAAAGACTTCTCCCGCTATAGCGAATGTGGACAATGCCAAAACGGCACATAAGGTGGATACAATTTTCTTCATCAAATCAGGGCTCTCGTAAACGACCGGCCGACCCGGTGTTGGGCGACGACCTTCCATTCCTGAACCAACCTCTCTCTTCAGTCTAATTCCCAAAATTCTGACTGTCGGATTTTTCCTGAAGTTACATGGAGGAGCGAACAAAGCAATCTTCTCGAAATCAATTGCAAGGCAGGCGTCTTGCCTGCGGAGAAACAAGCCCGAAGCCTGCGCACCTCTCTAAGAACGCAATATTCGTATTCCCATGAAAGACCTAAGTCGTCGCAATTTCATTCGTGCCACCTCCCTGCTCGCCGCCACCGCAACGCCTTCGCTCTACGCTGCGAGCGACACGAAAGACGCTAAACCTGTCCCCAGCCCCATGCCGAACAAAGGACCGACTCAAGTGCGTTGGCTCGAAGGAGGCCGCATCCAACCACACGCAGGATCAGCCTTTGGCGTTCCTTGGCCCATGGGTCAACAAGCCGCGGATACGACTTTCACCCTTCGCACCGCCCAAGGCGAAAAGGTGCCCATGCAAACTTGGACCACCGCCACCTGGCCCGACGGCAGCCTGAAGTGGACCGGGCACGCCATCGCCCCTGACGCCCCAGCCTCGGAACACTTCACGATCGCACCCGGCAAGCCCAATCTGCCCCGCAATCCGGTCAGCGTTGAAGAAACGGCGGAAGCGATTCTCGTCGACACCGGAGTCATTCGATGCGAGCTCCCACGAAAAGGCGATACCCTCATAAAATCCGTCAAACGTGGCGACGCCACTATCCTAAGCAAGGGCCACCTATGCGGCACACGCCAGGACAGTCCGGACCAGGGAACGCCGGTTGAGGCATTCACCAGTCAAATCGAGACGGTCGCAGTCGAGCAGTCCGGTCCCATTCGAGCCGTCATTAAAATCGATGGAAAACACCGGACTGAAAGCAGCCGCGACTGGCTACCCTTCTCCGTTCGTTTGTACTTCCACGCCGGCAGCGACTGTATCCGCATGACGCATACCTTTGTCTTCGACGGCGATGAAAACAAGGACTTCATCAGCAGCCTCGGAGTACGCTTCAGCGTTCCCATGCGCGATGAGCCTTACAATCGACACGTTCGTTTCGCAGGTCAGGATAGAGGTCTGTGGGCCGAATCTGTCCAAGGCTTAACGGGCTTGAGCCGCGATCCCGGCGAGGCGGTTCGAACCGCACAACTGTCAGGGGAAAAGGTTCCCGATATCAGAACATGGCCTGACAATGTCAGCACACGTATTCATTGGGTTCCCACCTGGGGTGACTTCAGCCTGTCCCAACTCAACGCCAACGGCTTTTCCCTCAAAAAACGCACGAAGCCCGGCCATGGCTGGATCAACGCCGATCAAGGCCACAGGGCTGACGGTCTCGGCTACGTCGGCGGAGCGAGCGGGGGTGTGGCCTTTGGCATGCGCGACTTTTGGAAGCTCCACCCGACCCAACTCGACATTCGCGACGCCGCAACCGACGAAGCCCAAGTCACCGTTTGGATCTACTCGCCCGAAGCCCCGCCCATGGACATCCGCTTCTACCATGATGGCATGGGACAGGATCTCGAAGGCCCTTTGACCGACGTAAACATTGAGGGCATCGAGTCGAGCGTCCCTCATCTCCCTTACCAAAAGCAAGTCGACGCCCTAAAGATCACATACGAGGATTACGAGCCCGGCTTCGGCAGCCCGCATGGCGTCGCCCGATCCTCGGATATCTACCTTTGGGCCAAAGCCTCCACTCCCTCCCGGGAAACTCTGGCCGAGCTTGCAGAAGCCGTATCCCATCCCCCGCAGCTCGTCCCTCGCCCCGGCGACCTCCACCGAGCGCAGGTATTCAGCAACATGTGGGCACTCCCCGATCGCTCCTCTCCCACTCTTGCCAAAATCGAGGACCGCCTCGACTGGTCCATTCAGTTCTACCACGAACAAGTCGAGCAGCGCCATTGGTATGGGTTCTGGGACTACGGCGACGTGATGCACACTTACGACGCCGATCGCCATGTCTGGCGCTACGACATCGGCGGCTTCGCCTGGGACAATTCGGAGCTCTCCACGGACATGTGGCTTTGGTACACTTTTCTCCGCTCCGGCGATCCCACCGCATACCGCTTGGCCGAAGCGATGAACCGACACAACCGCGATGTCGATATCTACCACCTCGGTCGCTTCGCAGGTTTCGGCACCCGTCACAACGTCCAGCACTGGGGCTGCAGCGCCAAGCAGTTACGCATCAGCACCTGCATGAACCGCCGCTTCCACTATTTCCTCACCACCGACGAACGCACCGGCGACGTCCTGCAAGAAGTCGTCGAAGCGGACAAACAACTAGCCCAGCTCAACGCCCGCCGCAAAGTTTCCTACGACTCAACAAAGACGCATTTCTTCGAACCCACGAACTCAGACAAAACGCGCATCTCGATCGGGACCGACTACGGCGCGACCGTATCGAACTGGCTGACTGCCTGGGAGCGTACCGGCAACCCCAAATACCGCGAGTGGATCGAAAACAGCATGCGCGCCATCGGTAAGGCCAAGTGGGGATTCTTCAGCAATCGCTACGAAATCGATCCGGAAACCAAAGAAATGACGCCCCCAGAAGGTGAACCGCCCATGGCCTCCCACCTCAGCATCATGTTCGGCTTGCCAGAGGTAGTTGCAGAATTGATACATCTCATCGACGTACCGGAGTTCGAAAACGCCTGGCTGCAATACTGCGAACTCTGCAACGCACCCAAAGACGTATCCCAAAAGGCGCTAGGCAAGCATTACAAGATCCCCAGTTTCCCAAACGCGCACTCCCGTATCATCGCCTACGCCGCCGACAGGAAAAAGGACAGTGCCCTTGCGGCCCGGGCAGCCGCAGACTTTCTCGACAATCAATGGAAGGGCTGGCAGCCGAAGCTCGAAACCGAGCACGTCAACGGTCCAGATGTCCTCAATCCTATCGACGAAGCGACCTGGGTAAGCACCAACGGAGCCGCCCAATGGGGTCTCGCCGCCATCCAAGCCTCCGCCCTGATCCCCCAAGCGGTAAGTGAGCATTAGAATAGTGAATTCGCAGATTATAGCAGGCAGTACCAAACCATAGGCGATAGCGAAGAGAAGCAGGCCTACTTCTCCTAAAGCAATTCACTTGTCCGAGCGAAAGGGACCGCTTCAAAGCCATCGTTTGATAGTCTTTATCAGTGTCCAACGCATTACCCGCATCAACGAGTTCCTTGATAGACAAAGGCAATAAGTGAAGGATACCAATATTCGCTCCCCTTATTCCCAGACACGCTTTGCGAACCTAACTCTCAAAAATCCGACTGTCGGATTTTTCATGGAGTTACATGACTGAGACCTCGATTCATCTTCATCCTAGCAATTATGAAACTGAGAATAGCCCTCATAGGCACCGGCGTCATCGCAGGCCACCACGTTCGCCTGAACGCTGAACCGGACGCCATCATCTTTCCCAACGACGAAGCGGAATTCGTCGCCGTGTTGGACGTGAACGAAGAGCGGGCTCGCGCCTTCGCGGAGAAGTTCGAGATCCCGAGAGTCTACACGGACGTAGACGAGCTACTAGCAAAGGAGAAGCCGCACATCGTATGCGTCACCACCCCTCCTCAAAGTCATGCTGAGCTGTCTATCAAAGCCATGGAAGCAGGGGCCTGGGTCCTGTGCGAGAAACCGCTCTGCGGCTCCCTGCGTGAGCTCGATGCGATCCGCGACGCCGAAGTCCGCACGGGCATGCACTGCTCCTCCGTCTACCAGTTCCGCTTCGGGGGTGCTTCGCGACACATCAAGCATATAGTCGATGAAGAAATCGCCGGGAAACCTCTCGTCGGTACCTGCCACACCACCTGGTACCGGGATCCCGCTTACTATGAGGTCGATTGGCGCGGCACCTGGGCCAGCGAACTCGGTGGACCGACCATGATCCATGGTATCCACGCCATGGATGCCTTCCTTTGGACAATGGGTGATTGGACGGAAGTGCGAGCCCTCTGCTCCACCTTAGACCGCGACATTGAAGTCGAGGACATTTCCTCAGCGAGCGTGCTTTTCAGCAACGGAGCCATCGGCAGTATCCTAAACTCCATATTGTGCCCGCACGAGCGCACCTTCCTACGCTATGACTTCCAACAGGGAACCGCTTGGACAGAAGACGCCGTCTACGACCTGAACAAAGACAAGTGGCGATTTAAGACACTCGACACCATGGATCCTGAGAAAGTCCAAACCTTCAAAACCATCACAGACGATACCGTCACCAAACAACCCTCGCAGCTCAAGGCCATGGTCGCTGATTACAAAGCGGGTCGCCCTCCGCTGGTAAGCGGCCCCGAAACCCGGCGTACCATCGAGTTCATTACCGCCCTCTACAAATCCGCCGCCACGGGTCGTCCCGTCAAACCCGGCACTATCGTCGAAGGCGACCCCTTCTACGAGCATGTGGGCGGCACCTTTGCCCAAAACCTCTCAACAATATAATCGCCCACGAAGGACACGAAGACCACGAAGAAACTGAAATCCTCACCTGAGAGCTCTTAGTGACCTTGGTGTCCTTGTTTGGTCACTTCGTTCCTGTGTCGCTTCGCTCGGTAGAAGGCAAAAAAACACATGAGTTTAAAATCTGAATACATAGAGGACAAAACCTTACGCGTTCGCTACGGAGACCAAGTCCTCTTCGACTACATTTACCGACCGGACACCCACGCGCAGTACTGCCCCCGTCCCTACTTCCATCCTATCCGCACTCTCGCTGGCGATATCCTCACCAATGATCGCCCCACTGATCACCCTTGGCATCAAGGCCTCAGCCTGACCATGAGCTCGGTCAATGGAATGAATTTCTGGGGCGGCCATACCTATAGCAGAGAAACCGGCAAATACGCCAACATCGATAACGTCGGTACGCAGCTTCACTGCGAATGGATCGATGAGAAACCAATCGAAAACGGATACGCCTGGACCGAGACCCTCGACTGGATCGGACCGCAAGGCCAAACGGTGTTCACCGAAACCCGTACCCTCACCATCCGCGACATCGACCCAGAAGTCGGATTCTGGCGATTGGTCTGGGAAAGCGATCTCACCAATACTCTGGGCGAAACGATTCGTCATAATTCCTACAGTTCCGGCGAAGGCTTACAAGGATCTGGATACACCGGACTATTCCTTCGCATGAGCCGAGGCTTCGACCGAACCGGTGTACATATATTCGACAATAAAGAAATACCCGAGTGGGACGACTACCATGATAGCGAGACCATACTCGACTCTCCCGACCAACTCAACGGCTGGAAAAGTTCGCGTCTCGCCTACCAAGGCATCTTCGATACCTCCCTCAATGGATGCCTCATCCTCTGCGAAGACCTCACCGAAAATCCGCCCTACACGAACCATTGGTTTTGTCGCCCGCAGTTTCCCTGTCTTGCGTGGTCCACAGCCTATCACGATACCCATACAATAGACGTAGGCGAAACTTTCCGCATGAAGCACAGCCTCGGCATCGCCAACGGATTCTGGACGAAAGAACGAGCTCAGACGCTATGGTTGGGCACTACAGAAAGCGTTTAGCAAATAGCTCAAAGTAAGCCTGTCACTCGCTCAGTATCAAAAAGAAAATCACCCAATGACAAACCTCCCCCTTTTCACGGCCTGCACACTGGCATGCTTGAGCTTGCTCTCGAGCGTATCCGGTTCTGACCTACTCTCCCTCATCAATGACCGCAAGGAAAAGGAAATGTCCACCTGGCGACAGGAGTCTCTGGCCCAGGAACACGAGGAAGTCTTCATTCGATTATGGGACGATCTACGCAATTCCAGCGAGCCAATCTCCGTTCTCCAGACATTCCCTTTCAATACTCTGAAACTTGGCGAGCTCTCCACCCCTGCCCCCCTAAACCATGGCATCACCTCCCAAACAATAGGTCAGGCCGAACGCAGTCTCCCTCAGAAGCATTGGAGCGGCTGGCTTGGGCAGCTGCAAGAGCTCGGCTACTCCCTTTACCAAAGTGAGTGGCACCATAAAAAGTTCGACGAAAAACCATCTGGGCAAAATGAATCGATCTTTTCCTTTTCCCTGCACGTCGAGCACCAGGCCTCTCAGCTACGGCTCATCGCCGATGGACGGATCAAGGTCGTTTGGTTAAAAGAAAAAAACAAGGATGGTATTTACGTTCCAGATACGATCGAAGTAACGGAACTGGAAATTCTGCAACGACAAGGGCTGCCCCTCTTTAAACGTTTAGGGGCTTTCGATATCGCGCCCCAAAAGCGCGGTCCCATCCTCGTGCACGACCTCAATGGCGACGGACGTTCGGAGATCATTCTACCAGCCGCCAATCAAGTCGCGTGGAATAATCCAGAAAACGAATACATCCTGAATCCATTCACTTCTGCAGAAGTCAAAACAGTACGCTCAGCCCTCTTGGGCGATTTCAATGCCGACGGAAATATGGACATGATCATCGAAGGATCGATCTACCCCAATAAGAACAGTCCCCTAGCAATTGGGTTACTCCTCTTCCAGGGAACCGCAAAAGGTGGTTTTTTGAAAATGCCCAAGCCCATCGACGTCGGTTCCAAGGCCGTCATCCAGGGCGACACCACGATGTCCTGCGGCGACATCGATGGAGATGGCGATCTCGACCTATGGATCGGCCAATACAAAGCCCCTTATGCCGGAGGAGCAATGCCGACTCCGTACTACGACGCCAATGACGGCTATCCCTCATTTCTGCTGATTAATGAAGGCGACGGTCTACGCTTCACCGAATGCGCGGCCACCCGCGGCCTCAAAGAAAAACTGCACCGTCGCGTATATTCCGGTTCCTTCGTCGACTACGACAACGACTCGGACTTGGATCTCCTGGTAGTGAGCGACTTTTCAGGGGTGGATTTGTTTCGAAACAAAGGGAACGGATATTTCGAAGACGTTACCGCTGAAGCGATCGAAGAGCGTGCTTCATTTGGAATGGGACACTCTTTTGGCGATTTCAATCACGATGGATTTTTGGATATGTACGTCATCGGCATGTCATCGACCACTGCGGGGCGCCTCCACCAAATGGGCCTCGGTCCCGAGAAATTCGACGATCTCACCAATATGCGGATACCGATGACCTACGGAAATCGCCTCTACTATTCCCAGGGCGATGGCACCTTCAAGCAACCCGAAGTAAACGACCAAGTCGCTCGTACCGGTTGGTCCTGGGGCGTCGTCACTGTCGACTTCGACAACGACGGAAATTTGGACTTCTACGTGGCGAACGGCCATGACAGCAACACCACCTCCAGAGACTACTGCTCCAGCTACTGGACCGACGATATCTACCGCGGGTCATCCTCGGAGAGCCCCCTATTCGACGACTATTTTTCCGAAAAACTAGGCATCAAAGAGGACGGTGGAATATCCTGGAACGGCTTCGAGCACAACTTTCTCTTCATGCCGATGTCGGATGGCTCGACGCGCAACCTCTCCTTCCTCGCTGGCGTCGCATTAGAAAACGACAGCCGCATGGTGATCGCAGACGACGTCAACCTAGATGGCAAACTGGACCTGATCATCGACTCCAATCCCCCCAACTGGAATCCGCAAACCCAAGGAAACATCGTTGAAGTGTATTTGAACCAAATGCCTTCGACCGGTAATTTCATCGGCGTTCGCCTCCAGGACAAAGCCGGAGCTCCCTCATCCACCGCCGCCAAGATCGTGATCTCCACAGGCGGTCAGATTCAAGCCGCCGCCAACGTCAACGGCGATTCCTACGAATCTCAACACGCGGCCACCAAACACTTCGGCATCGGAGAAAACGATACGGTCGACTATATTGAAGTCACCTGGATGGACGGCTCAAAACGCCGCATCGAGAACCCCACCGTGAATCAATACCACTTAATTGAGCTTTAGTTCTCCGAGTAGGATCATTGAACCATAGAGGTGACATGCCACTCGGACCGATACCCATTCTGTTAAAGAAGAAATAAACTGCCCTCCTACAGCGAGATTCCCGCCTCGAGTCTCGACGAGGGACCAAGTGACCCCACAGCGCGGCTGAACGTTGTTAAACGAATTTTATTAGCAACGCTCGTGCCTCGCTTGATCCACGCTGAGCGTGGGCATGATCCCCTATAAATCGGGGGCAGGATACGAATAAACATGAAATTTGGTTATACTATTCTTTGGATGTTTTTAACGATCCCTTGCCTCTCTTTTTCGCAAAACAATACGGATGTCAGCCTATTCGAAAAGAAGGAACCGAGCACCCAATTGACCGAGGTCTTTTCCGAGTCGGGCGACATGTATCTAACTCTTGGACACCACGGGCCAGCTATCGAAAACGAGTACTTTGCCCTACGAATGTTTTTCGACAAGAAAGCGGCCATCGATGTCTACTCAAAATCCCGGCCCGGCCTTGAGTTGAAAGCGACAGGTTGGTATCCCACTCCTGAGCAGCAGGCGAACGGTTGGGGCGGTGACCACTATCATGTCGGCGACACCGTGGGCTTAGGCGGGATCCGCTTATGGGACGGAGAAAAGGCGATTCCCTTGAACCCTGTATCCAGACGTTACGGACGAGTGGTGAAAGAAGGCTCCGTTTCCTTCTTCGAAATCCGCTCGGAGTGCGTTCCCTACAAAGGATCCGAAATCGATATTTTAGTGAGAGTAACGGTTTTCTCGAGCGTTCGGAACGCGAAGGTAGAAGCCTTCGCTCTCTCCGATCAAGAGGTTCAGTTCGCGACAGGACTCAACTATCGCGAAGGGTAGCAGCTTGTGTTGGAGAAGGACCACTACCTGAGCTGGGGAACGTCTTCAGGAGGCGTCGCCGCTGGACGAATCGAGATCGGCGCCGCGGTGATGTTCAATCCAGACGACTTCATTAAACGTATCGATGACGGAAAACAGGCCTTACTGATTTCAAAGCCTCGCAAGCATCTGGAGCATTGGATCACTTCGGCGAATTCAAAGGAAGCAGAACTGAACACGCTGCAAGCGTTCAGGGCGTTTGTGGACGCTCGTAGTCACTAAAAGACGTAGGAAGTACGCCAGAGCGCCCTCGCTCGATATATAAAACAGTAGGCACCGGAAGCAGTTTCGGTGGAAACCCGACCCGACAAGAGATTGGATTGGGCAACGCGGAATCCATCGAGTCGGCCACTATCATTTGGCCTACCTCAAAAACAACACAGGTATTCAAAAGTGTGGAGCTAAACAAATCCTTCCGTATCCACGAATATGCGACATCGCCTGAACATATCCAATACCCAAAGCTGAAGCAGCAAGGAAATCCAGTTCACACGCATCAGCGCTGACGAGGCAACGACCCGTCCCACACAAAAAACAGTAGGCCGCCACGTCGAGCTGACAGCACCTATTGATTCCAGATTCTCTGTCGGAACACATAAAAAGACGCCCAGCCAAAAACTGGGCGCCCGTATAAACTACTACTTAAACTGTTTTCTGAAAGACAGGGGAATCGTCGATTCCCCATACAAGTCCGCGATCAATGACTAGAACCTTAAACGAGCAGAGAGTTCGAACACCTTTGGCGGCGCAAATCTCCACAGGGCGACTTGCCCATCGGGATTGATCTTCAGAGGAATCAAATCGCCATCCGAAGTGATATTGCGAACACGAGCCTGAAGACGCAAATCCTGATCGCCGAATATTTTCGTACTATAGCTCAACCAAAGATCTATATCGGTTTCGGTTGGACCGTAGAACGCATTGTCATGATCGGGAACAGTCTCACCGAGCTCCTCCTTAAGAGGAGTACCTAAAACGACATCGTCTTGCCAACGAACGCCCGCACCTACTCCAAATCCGGAAAGCGGAGATTCATCGCTAAACGAATAGTTCGTGACCAGGTTCCAACGCCACTTTCTAATCTCTTGAAGCGTCCCTCCCTCATTCGACTTAGACAAGGCTATATCATTCAGTACATTATCAGCACGACTGCGAAGCAGACTCTGATTATTATAAGTCCCATCATCATTCATTTCCGGATCCGGAGTAATAAACAGATCACCCATTTTCGGGTCCAAGAATATGTCGTTCGCTATTCTTGTTAACTCGGGCGCTGCAAGTGGCATGACATTACTTACAGCGACCTCTGAACTCGACGCATTGAAAGCGAATCGCCAGTTCTCTGTAGGCGTGTAACTCACTTCTATTTCGGAACCAGTAGACTGGGTGTCTTGGAAATAGTTAGTATTGGTGCCAGATATATTGTCCACCAGCCATGTCGTTTGATCGTTAGGCACGCCAGGATCCGCTGGTCTTAAACGATAGGTCTCTAGAAAACCGGGATGAAAGAGATTCGGATCATTGAGATCCCAACCCGCAGCCGCCAAGGCCTCAGGCGTATTATTTTCCATGACATTTTTCAAATCATTTCCGACCGCTGGCATTTTGCCCACAAGCTTATCGTTCGCCTGAACCGTTTCGAACTTATTGTAACGCAGGTACAACTTATCGTTCAAAGCAGAGAATGCGAAACCGTACTCTTCGGTTTGCCCCGACTGAAACTCGGCCAGGTCATTGAAGACAGTCGTGCTGGGAGCTCCCGCAGCAAAATTCGAAGAATCGACGTAGTGCAAGCTCAAGCCCACTCCTTCCGGCATCCATCGATCGGGCGCATGCACAACCGCTCCGTAACTGGTCGTGCTCTGAGAAACCTCATCCAAAAATTGAGTGAGAGGCACCGGGTCTGGAGATGTAAGTCCAGTTGAAAGCGTCGGAGCATCTCCCGATGCTTGATTAACTGTGTCTTTTCTCCAAGAAGCGGTAGTCACGAGATGGCCATCAAGAAACTTGCTTTGTAGAATGCTTGAGTAGGACTCGATCGATTCTTGGCTCACCGGATTTCCCCAGGTCCAAACATCTTCCGGGTCGTTGCGATAGGTATATATATCGATAGCCTTTTGCTCGAAAGCACCTGTAAATGGGTTCCAACGAGAAGCCATTGGAGTACCATCGTCACCGACCAAGGATGTATCAGGAATATGAATAACGGAAACGGGATCAATCGTGAGATCATAAATGCTATTCGCGCTCGGATTTGCATCGCCCACATACTGAATCATAGTGATACGAGTCCTATTGTCGGATCTACCATTGGTGGCGAAGTCATGAGCCTGATCAAGACCTGGCCCCCCTCTCGCGACACTTGGGTTCCAGTCATTGCTCGCCTTGCTAAACTGACGGTTGGGTTGGGCTTCGTCGAAGGTCTGATCTTGATACACTGCGGTCAAACTATGATCACCAAAGTGCTTGAAGAATCCGTCGCCCATTTTATCAGCGAAATTGTATTTGGCGAATCCTGTCGCTTGGTACGCTTCCCGCTCGCGAATTCTACCTTGGGTATATCCGCGACCACCGATAAAGGGACGCCCGAAGTTCGGATTATCGGACCCATCCATCAATTTCAAATTGATATCGACATTCAAAGTGTTCGCGCTCGAAGCTGTGTGAGCCTCGGAGAGGCTGGCTCGCCAATATTGTTCATTGTATGCGAGCTCTATCCCGACCTGATTATCCAACCAAGTCTGCTCCAGACGGAGATTCTTCACATTGAAATTTTGCTCGTGAAGCGAAGATGCGCCAGTCAAACTGTTTTCTACGAAATCGAAGAGGCCTCGATCGGACAATTGCGGATCGTAGTAAAAGCTCAAATGCCCCGCTGGAATATTCGGATTCGCGCCTACTATATAGTCAGGATTGCGTAGAAGGAGAGATTTAGCGGAATGCCACTGTCTCAAATAGGCATGAGATCCTGCAGTGATATGCGATGGAGTCGGTTCAGCCCCTCTAACCCGACCGGCTGCGTCGCTACGAAACCCTCCTTGCATCACGCTAAAACCTGTACCGTGCGGGTCATCGAAAACGACCATCGGATTGCCGTTAATCGCTTGAGAACCGAACTGCGTGCTCGATTTTGTGAGTTCCGAAGCAAGCGTACCCGTGATTTCTTCGGTATAGCCACTCGCTTGTGAATACCATTTGTTGGTTGTTGCGTCGTAACCCGGGCTTCCGTTCGCAAACCAACCCGAGATACGATCCGTCGGGGGACGTAGTTTCGCTCTGCTTCCAGAAGCGTCTCCCTCTTCGTAGTTCGCTCGTATGATCGTATTTTCGAAGGGACGCCAAGTCGCAGCCACAAAGTAACGATCATCGTTGTAGAACGAATTTTTCTGTTCGTATCCAAGCTCCTGATTCAATGCAGCCACGCGAACCGCCAACTTATCTTCGATGAGCACCTTGTTGTAATTGAGCGAAACCTCCTTCGTTCCGAACTCGGTCCACTTCAGGTTCAACTCGCCCATGTCCCGGTTGGTCAGAGCCTGATCTACAGTAGCATTGACGATTCCACCTGGACTTCCGAGGCCAAAGAGCGACGCGTTCGGTCCACGGTTAATCGTTACCGTGGACGTATTGTATCCATGAAAGGCTAGGTCGCTTTGGAAGTAGTCTCTCGTCAAGTCCGCTCTTGCGAGTCCACGAACCCGTGTATTCAGCTGAGGCTCGCGACGAGAACGCTCCATTCGAGCAGTACCGCTATTGACCTCTGCGAAACTCGCATTACCCGAAGGTCCTGCCGCTTCCGTACCGGTCGTGTAGGTGAGCAATTCGTCCAGAGACGAGGCGCCTACATCGTCAATGAATTCCTCAGTCACCACCTGCACTGCGCTAGCGATATCCTTAAGTTGAGAATTCAAACGTGTCCCAGCCAGTGTATTGTTCGCTCGGTATCCACTATTCTCGTCCGCAGAAACGCTGAACGGCGAAAGCTCGAAGACCTCTTCTTCTTTATCATCCTGCGCCCACGCAGGAGCGGTCAGAACGAGCAAGGACGCAAGCATCCTAGAACGTTGTGATATTTTTTGGGGTGGTGGGGGTACTTTCATAATAGGCAAGTTTGGCTTGTAGGTTAACTCCAGCTCTTCCCGTGATTTACTTTGAAAAACGTGGAGTATGTGTGGGTAAACTTCAAAGGATCGCAGTGACCCCTTGTTTGATTGATCCACACAATGCCGGGGTCCACCCCCAGTCGACATATCCAATTTTTGACAGTCGGATTTCTGGCGCAAAACAAATCTGACAGTCGGATTTCTGGCGTGATAACCTTGAAAAAGGCAACAAAACGGCGGCTTTTGGGCGTTTGTTGAGCCCAAGATTCAGGAGGCAGAGGTCGGTAAGGAAGGAGCTTGGACTTTAGAACCGAAGCAGTATAAGGCTACCCGTCGTCCCATTCTTCTTTTTATTCACAGGGCACATCATATTTACCATTTATCCTTTACTATACGTTATTTATACTATTCATATTTCTATTCATTTGAGTTCTAAACACACAGATTCTATCGAACGACTGCTCGCCACCCGAGGCTCTATGCCTGCAGCAGATATCGCTCTTCAGCTCGGCCTGAGCCAACCCACAATATCCCGAGCCCTCAACGCCTCCCCCAAGATCCTTCGCATCGGTCAAACCCGACGAGCTCGTTACGCCCTGCCGCGTCCCATCCAAGCCGGTGATTCCAATTGGAAGCTCTACCAAATAGCTTCTGACGGCCAAGCCGACATCGCAGGCACCCTACACGCCCTACATCAAGGCGAGTTCTTTCTCGAGCCAAACTGGGAAAACGACAAATACGGCTATCTCCTCAATGGAGAGGACCACCCACAGCTCTTCCCAGATCTGCCATGGTTCTTAGAAGACATGCGCCCCCAAGGCTACCTCAGTCGCCTGCTCGCCCGTACGCACGGTCCATCCCTGGGTATCGGAACCAATCCTGAGAATTGGACAATCGAAGAAGCCATTAAAGCGATCCTAAGCTATGGCGACGATACGCCCGGAAATTTCATTCTTGGAGGCCAGGCCATCGACACCTTCCTCGCCTCTCAAGAACAGTCCCCCGTCATCGAAGCACTAGACCGAAGCGGGCAATACAATCGCATCGCCCATCACGTCACCGAAGACGGCGAACTTCCCAATTCATCCGCTGGCGGCGAACAGCCGAAGTTCACCACATGCATTAGCCAAGCAGATGGCGCCTTCCAACACGTCATCGTCAAGTTCTCCGGCTCTCTCAAGACCGACGCTGGACGACGCTGGGCCGACCTCCTTTCCGCAGAGGCAATCGCATCTGAAGAGCTCACCCGTATCGGCCTCAACGCCGCCCCCTCCCGACTCATAAAAACCGAGCAGCGCGCCTATCTTGAAGTCGACCGCTTCGACCGTTCTGGGCGCATCGGACGCATCGGCACTCTCTCCCTGCGTTCGCTCATCGCCGGCCTCAGCGGTGAACTCGAGCAAAACTGGAGCCACTCCTGCCAATCACTCGTCCGCCAAAAATGGCTCAAACAAGCCGACGCGGATAAGGCCGCCATCTACCAGCACTTCGGCCAGCTGATCGGAAACTCCGACATGCACCTCGGCAATCTCAGTCTCTTCCTCACTCCTGAGCTTCCCCTTAGGCTTTGCCCTATCTACGATATGCTTCCCATGCGCTACGCGCCGCAACGTAGTGGAGATCTTCCTACAACCCCCCTTGAGATCCGGCCTCCTCGCCCCGAAGAGCGCCCTCACTGGCATCCCGCCGCCCAAGCCGCCAAACGCTTCTGGAATCGCCTTAGCAAGGACGTTCCCATCTCTTCCGAATTCCGGGAAATTGCCCAAAGCAATCTTGAGAGAATCAGGAACGAGCTAGAACGCTAACACGACAAGCCCTAATCCCCAAACTGCGCACATCGCTTTCCGTAGGACTGGGTACAAAATCAAATGTATCCACTTTATCAGGGTACCTAGGACCATAGCCGCCAATTGTCCCACACAAGACAATTGCCAACCCCATGCCCGATTCCCGAAATTTCTACGCAGCGCATAGTCCGAGCCAACTCCTCTAGAAAATGTCAACCGTCCACCCGTTAGGACGTGTTCGAGGACGCAGAGTACGCGGAGAATCGTCCCCTCATCTCTAAAATACCTCCGCGTCCTCCGCGAACTCTGCGGTTTAAAAACACAACCAAGAATGGACGGGCTAAAGCCCACCCTCCTTTGCCCGCACAACCATATCACACCTACATCTGCCGCATCGTCGCCCCATCGACCCACTCAACGGCGATCGTCGAAGTCATCTGCTTCGCTGGAATCCCATAAGCGTTGCGGTGCAGTTTACCCACTAGCAAACCCATGCCTCGCTTTCCGAGAGCCCGTGGACACAAATCCAAACCGCTCACTGATTCTTGAGTCGTCGAAACATTGATTTTGCAGAACCCATGTGTTTCCGGAACCTTTAGTCCCATCGACTCCATCCACTGTTTCGTGATCATCCGATGACAAATCACGATATCGGGTTGGTTCCTTTCAAACCATTCTTGAAACCCGCGTTCACTCAACTCTTGAGAGATGTAGGGCTCAATGATTTCGAATCCTTCAACCTCGCGTTGAGCCATCCGATACCCCGCTTCATAGCGATATAATAATCGTTGATCCTGATCCCCCTCCATCACGAATCCAGGCCGTTTGTATCCGTATTCACGAATCTTCGACATGGCGAACAACATGGACCGATAATGGTCTACGCTTACCGAATCCAAAGCAGGTTTTTCAATAACACTATCGCAATAAACGCCTGCATAGCGGTCCCAATCGAGTGCTGAAATATCTGGAGATTCCCGGGCGGGCAAAATCAGCAAACCATTGATTCCTCTCGAACTCAGAATCGAGCCCAATCGCTCCACCGATATTTCCTCATCCCCTAACACGAATGGTTCCGTCCTAAAGCCTAGCTCCGCGGCCATCTCCTTGGCGCCTTCGTACATTTCATTAATAAAGGCAGCCGCCTGCGTGATCCGCTTTTCAGCGCACTCTAGATCCACCACAGCAACCACTCCCTGAAAGCTAGCAGTGCTCGACCTCCGAATTTCGGACATCAGAGCGCCCGCCAAAGGATTGTGCCTAAGCCCTTCCTTCTCAGCAGCCTCCAACACACGCTCTCGGGTCGCCTTCTTAACCTTCGGACTGTTTCTGAGCGCATCATAAACCGTCGAATGCGACAGTCCCAAAGCGCGTGCAAGTTCTCTAACGGATTTCATATTGGGGCGTTCGGTAATCCTTTCCACTCAGCGAACAAAATGGGAGCAGAGCTGATTGTTTAAGAAACTGCAGTCCAGCCGACGGGCAAGGCAACAAATTTCCGACTGTCAAATTTTTGAGCCTTCGCTTGTTCAGGCAAGCCGCATCTATGTTCCCCCTTTAACACAAAGGTGCTCAGTCCGCAGGGCAGGACCTCATCCACTTTCCCGATACTTCACTTTCCTCACCCTATGATCGCAACCAAAAGCAGCTTGCCTCGAATCGCCCTCATCGGCGTCTCTGGCTATGCCCGCATTCACATCGAATGGCTTCTCCAGGCCTACAGAGACAAGCGAATCGCGATCGCCGCCTTCGTATCCTTGGAAGCAGAAAAAGACTCCGAAGGAGCCCAACAACTGCGAGAAACCGGAGCCCAACAATTCGACTCCTACCAGGAAATGCTCGAAGCGCAGGACGGTCAACTCGACCTCTGCTTCATCCCCACGGGCATCCAATGGCATGCCCGAATGAGCATCGACGCCCTCAACGCAGGCTGCAACGTGCTCGTCGAAAAACCGCTCGCCGGCTCCGCTTCCGACGGCAAAGCGATCATTGAAGCAATGGAGAAAACGGGGCGCTGGGTCGCAGTCGGTTTCCAAGACTTATACACTGATGCAGCCGCCCGAATCAAACGACAGATCACCGACGGACGTATTGGCAAGTTAAAGACAATTTCCATGCTCGGCATCTGGCCAAGACCGCGCAGCTACTTCCAACGCAACCATTGGGCAGGCCGAATCAGAGCGGATGATGCCTTCGTGCTCGACTCGCCCCTGAATAACGCCCTCTCCCATTTTATCAGTCTCTCGCTCTATTTTGCAGGAGAGAGTTTCGACAAATCCTGTGACGCCTTTCTAAACGAGGCCCAACTCTACCGAGCCCACGATATCGAAAGTTTCGATACAGCCATCATACAAGCGACCTCCGAATTCGGCACTCAATTTTGGTTCGGCGCCAGCCATGCCTCTACCCACACGCTTGAGCCGGTCATACGAATCACAGGATCCAAGGGACGTATAGAATGGGAACAGGACAAACAGTGCACCCTCTCCTGCAGTGGAGGGAAAGATGAAGTGATTCCCCTGGACGACAGCTTCGCGGCTCGAACCCAAATGTTCGAATCCGTACTGAGCCGATTGAGCGATCCAGACACACGCATCTGCGGACCGGAAATCGCTCTCTGCCATACTCGTCTCATCGAATCTATCCATCGATTCGGAAAGATCCTCGATTTCGAACCGAAGCAAATAAAGGAAATCCCATTCGAAGGTACTGACTCGACCGTCCCCGACGTGATTGGACTCAAAAACCGGCTCTTGGATGCCTTCGAGAAACTGGGCAGTCTCAAATTCGAAGAGATCGTATCCAAAACATAATTGCGGCACATTCGGAATGTGCGCCTTGATTAGCTCAAGCGTCAGCGACTTCAATACAGCAAGCAGCAATGGTTCGTTCTCGCCTTCTAACTCTCGCCGCGACCTTTCTCTCAACTCACTCCATGCAAGCTCTCGATCGGGAGGGTGTGGAATTCAAAGTATATCAGTTTCCCAAAGACGCCATCCCACGCATCGACGGCGATGTTTCAGATTGGGACCAAGTGCCGGAAAGCTACATCATCGGCACCAATGAGCTCTGGGACGACTCGGGACAAAACGAAGGCATCCAGCCCGAGACCCTCGACATAAAGGTCCGAGTCGCCTGGGTAGAAGGCCTGAACCGCCTCTACTTTCTCTACGAAGCTTACGATGACTATTGGGACTTCGCCCTGCCCGGTCTCAGAAACGACACCTTCGAAGTGGTCGTCGACGGAGACCTCTCCGGCGGCCCCCTCATCGAAAGATTCCGCATCAACAACGATGTATTAAGCGAAGCAGACGCCTTCTTCACGCTCCACGGCGCTCATGCCCAAAACTACCACATTTTCACCCCCGCTCGCGACAAATCCTGGACCATGCTTTGGGGCACTCAGCAATGGCTCAAGGAACTACCCTACGCCAACGCCGCCAGCCATTACGATTTCTCCCCAGGTGAGAGCGGACGCTACACCCTCGAATTCTACATCACCGCCTTCGACCACGCCTCGCCCCTAGGCCCCAGTTGCTCGACGGAAAGTCAATTCGAAGAAAACAAAATCATCGGCCTTTCATGGGCGATCATCGATTACGATGAAAACAGCAAACGTAACAGCGGATTCTGGAACCTATCCCGCGTTCATACCATGTATGGCAAAGCCGATGAACTCGTCGCCTTCCGTCTCATGCCCCCAGAGCAGAAACCGACAATCCAAGCCGACTGGGATTTCACCGTGGTCGACCAAGCCCGTCGTTTGGTCGCCTTTCACGACGAGTCTGATGGCGATATCACAAGCTGGTATTGGGATTTCGGCGACGGAAACACCTCAAACGAACAGCATCCGACCCACACCTACGACAAAGGCGACAAATACGTCGTCGTCCTAACCGTCATAGGCCCAGAAGGCGAATCCCGCTGGTCCAAAGTCTGGGACGTCAGTTTGCCTTAGATAACATTCCGCCCTTTGGATTTATTCATTTTCCAAATACGCTTTTGGAGTGCAGCCGACATAGCGCTTAAAGATGCGATAGAAATAGGAAATATCCGAAAAGCCCGATTCATAGCAGGCATATGCAATATGCCCTGTCCCACGTAAACGCTCCTTCGCATACTCAATTCGCTTTCGATTCACATAATCGACCAAGGAGCATCCAGTTGCCTCCTTGAACAATTGAGTAAAGTGTCGTTTGGACAAACCGCACTGGGTCGCCAATTCGTCCAATACGATCGCCTTGTCGAAGCCAGTCTCCAAGTAATCGATCAAGCCGTTAATCGCCCCCTGCGCTCCGCTCGCCCCCAGCCCTCCGCTTTCCGCTCCGCGCAATAGTCCAACCATCAATTGAATAAGAGTGCCCTGGATCAACGCTTCGAAACCCAAAGCGGCTCGCGACTGTTCACGCAACATCGAATGGAAGGCATCACGAAACCCATTCAAGTGAAAGGAGCTACGCGCTCGAATGGGAAAATTAACCGGAAACGCGTCCCTCAATTTCGAATACAGCTGAGCGAGCGTTCCCCTTCCTTCGACAAGCTCGTTGGCAACGCAGGCTATCACCAAAGCCATCGGTTCAGAGGGATCGTCTGCAAATCGATGCGGCAGATTCGCTGGAACTAAAACGAAATCATTCCGCTTTAAGGGAACGCTTCCCGCTTCCAATACCAACAAGCCACGACCGATGCCAACCCAGCACAGTTTGTGGAAAGGCCATACCCCCATCGGCATGTGAAACGATGCATCATGATGACTCTCCAGAATATAAATTCCACTCTCTGGCATCGGCACTTCAACCGGAACCACACGTCGCTTTGCTCCTATCTCATTCATCGTCTTCATTCGCCTTTCTCACTAGAAAGTCCAAGTCAAGGCACTCTGCTAAAACAGGGCACCTTTCCCTTTCTATCCATCAATTAGCACTCTTCTCTCACACACCATTTACCCTAATCGCCATATTGTCCAACCGCTTATCGCCATATCAACGAAGACGCCAAACCAGGGATTCCCTATAATCCCTATCCAGCCCCAAGTCCCCCATCATGAACCCAGCTACCATGGAAACCCAGATCGAGATCCTTGAGCTCTCGCCTCTTCTCGAGGAAGAAGCGCTTCTTCTCAGCATGGGCATTCCCAAAGGCGCTCCGGTTAAAAAACGGCTGCAACGCCATGTGGTCGAAGCCTTGGACATCGTATCCTCTTTAGCTAAGCCCAAGGCCCTCTGGAAGATTGCCTCCACCGAATCCGTCCTTCGTTCCTTCACGCCTTCCAGACGCCTCACTCGCTATCTTCAAGCACCCGAATACGCAGCGCTCGTGGTCGGTACGGCTGGCGCGGAATGGGAAGAGCGCATCCATTCGACCGAGGACCCCATGCGTGCCTATATTCTGAATACCGCCGCCACCGCGCTCGCCCGCGACACCCATCAGCAAGTCAGCCGGGCTCTCGCCCAACGCTACCCCCAGTTCCTCATCTCCGAATCAGTGTCCCCTGGAATAGGCGGCCTGCCGTTCAGACTGCAAGCCGAGCTCATTCAGCAACTCCCTATCGAAAAGATCGGCGTCCGCTTCAACACGGAAAGTCAATTCATGCAACCGATGGCAAGCGTCACCAGCATCATCGGTTTCGGAAACAAGGTCGAAAAGGCGGAGAACATCGATGACTGCACAGCGGCAGAGCCTCATTGCCCGCATTGCCCCGACCCCAACTGCACCCTTCGAGTATTGCCTTTTCAACGACAGAAATCTCCCGCCCTTCAAAACGCTTAGAACCGCCCTATTCAACCCGCTTACTTTCTTATGAATTCCAAAGAATTAATGACCGCCGTCCTCAAAATGGAAAAAGGGGACCGCATCCCCTTCTGCCCAGCCATCTACGAGCACAAGGGCTTCCTAATCGACAAAACGCCTTCCCAAATCTGCCGCGATGCCGACCTTTTGGTCGAAGGACTTCTCGCCGAATACGAACGCTACAAGCCGGACTTTCTCACCGTCGGCATCGACGTCTACAATGTAGAAGCAGAAGCCCTCGGATGCAAAATCGTCTATTTCGATGACACTCCCGACGTGCCAGGCGTCGAAGAATACCCGGTCAAGACGCCCGAGGATTTCGACAAACTCACGATACCGAATCCCAAGACGGACGGCCGCATGCCGCTCTACCTCGAAGCCGCCAAAAAACTAAAAGAAAAGGTCGGCCATGAAGTGATCGTGCGCGGTGCCATCACTGGCCCCTTCTCCCTCGCTTCCGAACTTATCGGCGCGGAAAACTTCATCGTGATGACGATGCAGGATCCACGCTTCACCGTGAAGCTCATGAACTTCACCGCGAAGGTCGCGGCGGCCTTCGGCAAAGCCTTCCTGGAATTGGGCATCGAGCCCATCATCTTCGACTCCCGAGCAATGCCTCCCCTCTGCTCCCCTCAGATTTTCCAAGAAGTGGTGGCAGGCGTCTACAAACGAACGCTCGTCCCGGAATTGAAGAAGGCCGGAGCGACCCAGATCCCACTCATCATCGGAGGCGACACAACCCCCATCCTCGACGCCATCATCGATACTGGCGTCACCCAAATTCTCTGCGATTTCGAAGGCGACATCGAACTCTTCAAACGCAAGACGCTCGAGGCCAACATCCCCATGCGCGTCAACGTCGATCCCCGCCTGCTCCACCTCGGTCCGGTCGAAAAGATCCAGGACTTCACCATGAACATCCTCAACAAGTGCTGGGACCACCCGGGCTTCATACTCGGCACCGGCGTCGCAGCCTACGATTGCCCGCCAGAACACATCGACGCCGTAAGCGCGTGCTTGGATATGGACTACAAAAACTGGGTCCCCAAGCGTCCCCTCTTCAAGCAGAAGAAGGAGGCCACCGAAGCCATCGTCGCCGATGTCGCACCAACCTACCCAGACGACCTCGAACCCGTCATGCGCGAACTCGCCGAAGCCATCGAAGAAGGCGAAGAAGAAGACGTCCTAGAATTGGTCGAAGAGGCTCTCGGTGATGATATTGCCCCTGGCGACATCGTTAATCGGGCCATGATCCCGGCCATGGACGTAATCGGTTACCGTTTCGCCCAAAAACAACTCTTTGTCCCGGAAATGCTCATCGCCGCCCGAGCCATGAGTGGTGGGCTCAAGATCCTCCGTCCGCTCATCGCCCAAACAGGGGCCAAGCCCATCGGTCGCGTCCTTCTCGGCACCGTCAAAGGCGATATTCACGACATCGGCAAAAACCTCGTCGGCATGATGATGGAAGGCGCCGGCTTTGAAATCGTGGACCTCGGCGTGAACGTGCCCGTTGAGAAGTTTGTAGAAACCCTAAAAGAACAAGACATCCATATACTCGGAATGTCCGCCCTCCTCACCACTACCATGAACTACATGGGCCGCGTGGTCGAAGCGCTGAAGGAAGCCGGTATCCGCGATACCACGCAAGTTCTCATCGGCGGTGCTCCCATCAACGAAAAGTTCTGCGACAAAATCGAAGCGGACTTCTACGCGGACTCGGCAGCCGATGGCGTCATCGCTGCCAAAGCCGCCCTCGCCGCTCTCACCGAAGCACGCATCCCTGCCTAGATAAAAATGATCTACACGGTCGAGAAATGGATCAAGGAGACTGCCTTTGGCTGCAACATGTGCGGCCAATGCATTCTGAGCCATACCAAGCTCACTTGTCCCATGAACTGCCCCAAGGGTCTGCGCAATGGGCCCTGCGGCGGAACCCTCGAAGGCAAATGCGAAGTCATTCCCGAACTCGACTGCGTCTGGACCAACATCGAAAAGAAGAAAGCCGGCAACAAGGTCTTCAAGCTACACCTCCCCCCCGATCCCCAACTTCTCAATACAGCCAGCTACGTAAACTACCTCAACGGCAAGGACAAAAAGACGCGTCTCCCGCATGAGTTCTTGGATACAGGCCATATTGAAGCCAACTCCACGCTCTCCCAAAAAATGATGCGAGGCGAATTCGTCGTCACCTTAGAAATCGCCTCCCCCTTGAAGGAGAAGGGCCTGAGTCGCGTCGAAAAAATCATGCAGCGCGTCGCCGCTCACGTGGATGCCGTCAACACCACTACCAATGCAGGCGGCATCCCCTCGCTTCACTCGACACGCACCGCCGAAGTCGTCAAAGCCCACGGCGTCGAGGCGATCATCCAGTTCTGCGGTCGCGACCATCGCAAAGAGGACTTTCTCGCTGAGTTCGACCGAGCCCTCGAAATGGGCTACGCCAACTTCCTCCTGCTGACCGGCGACTGGCTTCCCAACGAAAAACGCGAAGTCAATCAACGCACATGGTTTCCTATGGATAGCTCGCAGATGATTCACTTCGTCAACGAACGCCTCGACTCGTATCAGCAATCTCACGACACAACCCCTTTCCTCGGCTGTGCCTCGAATCCCTTCTCCACACCGATGGACATCAGCGTGAACCGTCTCCACTTCAAACGAAACGCCGGAGCACGCTTCAGCCAAACGCAGGCCATCACTCACGTCCCCACCTACGTGGAATGGTACAAACAAGTCCGCGCCGGACGATCAAGCGAACCCAAGCTCACCATCCCGTCGATTCCTCTCGTCGGCAGCCAACGCGCCTTCGAAGTCCTTTGCCGTCTCCCCGGCGTCTATGTCGACCCATCGCTCCACGCGATAATGGAACAACCCAACTTTCAACGCAAAGCCCTCGAATGGGCTTTCGAAATCGCCGAAGGCGTCACCGAAGGAGGAGCCGCCGGCGTGCACGCCATGAACTTCGGCATGCCGCCCGAACTGATCGATGAATTCCTCGTACAGATACGGGAACGCGCCAGCGCCGCTCGCCAACGTGCGTCGGAAACACTCATGAACCTTTAAACGAAATTCGTTATGCCCGAAAACAAAGCATCGACCACCATCATCTCATCTAAGTCGCACCGCGTGCGCATCGCGCCCAATCGCAGAACGGTCGTCATCGGCGAACGTTGCAATGCCCTCGGCTACCGCAAAGTACGTGAGAGCGTCGCCAACGGAGATTGGAACGAGCTCGTCCAACGAGCCGTCGATCAATACGAGGCCGGAGCGGGTATCATAAATGTGAATATGGTTGGTCTCGATATTCCCGAAAAAGTGCTGCTTCCCATCGCTGTCGCCGCCATCCGGGCCAAAGTAGATTGCCCCCTCTCCCTCGACTTCGGCGACCCCGAAGCCCTGGATATCGCCCTCGGAAAGATCGAAGGCCGCAGCCTCATCAATTCCGTTTCCGGCGAACGCGAAAAGATGGATGAGATTTTCCCCATCGCCCAAAAACACGGTGCCGCCATGATCGCCATGACCGCGGATGACGACGGCATCCCCTACACGCCGGAAGGTCGCCTCAAGTGCGCCGAAGCCATTCTCAAAGAAGGCGAGAAATACGGTTTCACCGTCGATGATTTCATATTCGATTGCATCGCAATAGGCGTCGCCACTGATGTGGGAGCCGGCACCTGTACCATGGAAACGATGAAGCTCATCCGCAAAGAGCTCGGCGCCAACATCACCCTCGGGGCTTCCAACGTCAGCTTCGGTATGCCCAAACGCAAAACCCTCGACGCCTACTATCTCGCCATCGCCATCTACAACGGCATGAACGCGCCCCTCACCGACATCACCCACGACGGACTTAAATGGGCCATGCTCGTCGCCGACACCGTCAACGGTACCGACAAGCTCGGCATGAAGTATATCAAAGCTTCCCGCCAAGAAAAAGCCGCCCGCCTCGCCGCCCAAGAGGAGGCGAAGCAAGTCGCCACTACCGTCTAATCCTCACTTGGGAAACACGCAAACGAACGCATAATAATAGATGAACGGCATCAATTCGTAACCGCAGAGGACGCGGAGATCGCCGAGAAAAATCGATCCTAAAAACCCTCTGCGTACTCAGCGTTCTCTGCGGTTTAGAAATCTTCTAGTTTCACTTTTCGATATAGTATTGCCTCCGAGAATCCAGGTGTAGTCCCGATCTCCAATCTTCAATTTCCCAACCCTGAATGCACCAGATTGATATCACAGAACCCTGCACGCTCTCCTCTCATCTAAGAGAGCAACGCATCCCCCTCAAGATGTCCTGCGGAGGACACGGTTCCTGCAAGACCTGCCGCGTCATGCTCGACGGAGACCCCGTACTCGCCTGCCAAACCGAAGTCGAAAGCGGAACCTACGATATCACCGTACCGGATTCAGCCGCCTCCAGCGCCGACATAAAGATAGACTTGAGCGCCATCGAAGATGGGCTCCATTGCGAACAACCGCGCTGGGAACGAAAAACGATCACCGTCGCCAATGCGGGAGAACACCCAAACCTCTCCAATCGCCAACGCATCGAAAAAGCCCTCGATGCCTCCCTGCCCCTCTCTCCTCATTTCTTCAACCACGTTTCCAGCGATGCGTTCGAAGGTCCCATCGCACTCGCCTGTTTCGATGATGAAGCCCAATGGCCTCTCTTGTCCAGTGACGGAAAAAAAGCCTACGCCATCGCTGTCGACATCGGCACCACCACTCTCGCCGCCGCATTGATCGACCTCGAAGACCGGTCGTTGATCGATTGCCAAGGCCGTCTCAATGGACAATACGCCTACTCGGAAGACCTTGTCGCCCGTATCGCATTTTGCCATACATCTGAGCTCCTCGCCGAAATGCAGGATCTTGTACTCAAGCGCTCACTCATTCCTCTTCTGAATTCTCTCCTGAAACGAAACGGCGTAGCCAAGGATCAACTACTCACAACCGTCATCTCAGGCAATGCCCCCATGGTTCATATTCTCCTTGGACTCGACCCCACAGGCATGGGCGGCTGGCCTTTCAACGGAGTCGACTACGCTCCCGCGCCACGCACCGCCACTGACTATCGACTTCCAGGGAAACGGCTCGAATTCATCCCCTCGCAAAGCGCTTATCTCGGTGGAGATATTATCAGCGGACTCACTCTTATCGATTTCGAAAACCAAGCGGACAACACTCTCTTCGTCGATCTCGGCACCAATGCGGAAATGGCCCTCAAGAGCGGAGGCCAGCTGCTTTGCACTGCCGTCCCCGCCGGCCCCTCCTTTGAAGGCGGCGGCTTTCCCTGCGGCATCAGCGCAATTCCCGGAGCGATCGATCACGTATGGAATGAAGGCAGCGAACTCAGATACAGCACCATCGGCGACCAAGACGCCATCGGGATATGCGGATCCGGCATCATCTCCTTCGTAGCCGCCGCCTTCCGAGCACGCATCCTCAAAAAGAAAGGGCGCTTCGCCCGCCGCCACGAAAAGATTGAAGAACGCGAATTGCTCGGCGAGACTCATCGCGTGTATCCGTTCAGCGATGACATCTACATCAGCGAGGACGATATCAGCAATTTCCTTCAGGCCAAAGCCGCCGTATTCTCCGGAATCATCACCCTCGCCAAATTCGCGGGGCTCGATGTATTCGACATCGAGCAGCTGCACCTCGCAGGAAACTTTGGCGCTCGCATCCACATACAGGACATCATCGACATCGGACTCATCCCACCTCTCGACTCCGAAAAGGTCCACTCATGCGGCAACACCTCCCTCAAAGGCGCCGTTCGTTACGCGGTCGATCGAAAAGCCAAAGTCCGTATCGACTCCCTCATCGACAAACTCGAGTGGATCGAGCTCAACGCCCAAGACTCCTTCCAAGACGATTTCATCAACGCGCTCTTCATCCCCCATCTCACGCTCGAATTTCCAAAGTCAAAACTTAGCTTCGCCAGCCTCCGTACCTCGGAAATCGAAACCCGCTAAGCCCGAATGTCCCATCAATCAAAGTGCATCGAAGCCACACTCCACGGGCTCATAAGCGAAAGCTTAAGCCGAGGTATCCAAGCCTTTGGACAAGACCGTATCCAAAAATGGGTGATCCGTCGCGGCATGGAATTCCAAAGTCCCTGGATTTGGTGGGGCGACCCGAATAAAACACGTCAAGAATCCTACGGCGGCGGCCCCCACGAGGGGATTGATTTCGCGCTAGGAGAGATGAAAGACTCCAAGCGTATCCAAGCCGGCATGGCGGGACTTCAGATCCCCGCCTTCACCGAAGGAACCCTTCACTGGACCTTTCCTGATCTCGTTGGCGACACCGCAATCGTAGTCAGCGACAAGGCCATCAATGGACAGGCGATTGTTTTCCAATACTCACATATCGAACTCGATGCCCCGCAAATCGGCGACCGCCTCAGCCAAGGGGATGCCATCGGCAAAATTGCTCAATCGCAAAATCCCAAATCAATCACAGCCTCACACCTTCACCTATCGGTCGCCCTCATCGAGCAAAACCTACTTGAACGACCCAATCACGAAGTAGATTTTAACAACTGGCTAGAATGGGAACAATTGGGTCAACTCACCTATTTCGATCCCCTCGAACTTCTGAGTCCAGAAATCAAAGAGACCCGCTTCGTTCTAGGCCAAAAAGCCAACTCCCCATTTTCGCGCCTAGTCAGCACTGGAGCGACCAAAGAAATGCGTCTCGAACTGCGCCGCACCCTGAGCCTCAATTTCCCTGGGGTCCAGGCCCTGAGCAAAAAAACGCTCTCCGAAGCGAGCGCCCATCAAACCAACGACAGCCTACTCATAAACAGGAAAAACGGCACCTGGGAAATCCAGCCCAGCCCAAGCCTCGAAGTCCCCTCTCAAACGTGCCTCGAAGGCGACACAGATCAAAAGCTCGTCGACACTCTCTGCAAGATCGAGACCGCCAACAAAACCTTTGCTTAGTCCGATTCCTCAAAGTCGCCCCCACATACTCCGATCAATCAGCCGCCGCGCTAATCTTGAAATTCTGATAACGCGCCGAGCGGGTAAACATGTGACGCAGACCAATCCGCCCTTCCGTCACCGTCGGCAGATTCGGATTCGTCATGTGGCAGTAATAGTCCTGATCCGCATTTTGGATACGCATCAGGATCTCTCGATCCTTTTTGATCACGGTTATTTTATGCGGCACGCCCGTCTCGAACAGTCCCTCTGGAAAATAGTCCGGCTCTAGATCCGAGCCCTTCAAACCGGTCGCGTTCGGCATGTACCGACGAGCCCGAATGTACTGCGTCGTATCTTCATCATTCGGAAACGCCGCGTAGCTGATGTGATAGGTATTCATGTGATCGAAATACATCCGCATCGCCGGAACGCGCCGTAGCTCGCTCCACCCTGTAATGTCTTCGACAAATGGAGCCTCACCGCTCCCTGTCGCCTGAATATAAAGAATGTTCACGCAATTCGTTTCCGAATCGAGACGCGTGTAGTCGTATTCGATTTTCACATCGCCTTCGAAAGACTCCTTTGTCCACAGAACCATGTGGTGAGCATCATTCTTAAACTCCGGCCCCGCCGTCAGCGTCATGCCATCCAAGCTCGTGGTCACTTTTCCAACCTCGCCATCAAGAAACCACTGCTGCGTCCAATCTCCCGTACAAGAATCGGAAAAGACCTCTTTCCACGCCTCTGCGGACGCATCTTCAAATGCGGTACGTTCAGCGGTCGCCATCGAATCTATTTGTTTCCCACAGCCACACAAAGAAAGGCCAGCCACCATGAGAGTTAAAAGCGTCTCTATTTCTTTCATCGCTATTACGTTCTGCAAAATTCATCAAAGGTCCACTCTTCAATCCGCATGAAAAACTTCCTTTAGTGACACGCACACGGGAGAATTGTCAGGATTGGTATCCATGATATCGGCCATATAAGCCCACCACTTCTTGACGATTTCCGTCTCCGGCAACTGATCGGCAGTGTGATTGTCTGCTAGCTTTTGCACCGCAAAGAGCGTGAGCGTCTCTTCATCCAAAAATATCGAATAATCGGATACGCCCGCCGCCGACAGCTCCGCCGACAATTCTGGCCAAATCTCATCATGACGCTTCTTATACTCGTCCTCGAAGCCCGGCTTGAGCTTCATCTTAAATGCGTTTCTTTTCATAAAGTCTATCTAGCGTATTTTATAAACCACAGAGGACACAGATAATGCGATATTGGAGTTGATCATTCCGAAAACAACAACTTCATCTGTGAATATCTGTGTAATCTGTGGTTAAAACAACACCCATAATCAGTCATTTCCAAATAGGTCCGGCATCATTTATCTCAGTAGCCCCTGCGTCCTGTCCAGCAACGATTCCTTCAGACGGCCGCGGCCCTGGATACAACCTTTCATAACTGACTCTATCGTGGCGATCCGGCGTCATGTTTTCTAACTCCGGAATAGAATCGCCTGTCCGCTCTTGCCATTCATCCATCATCGCCCGCATGTTCTCCAGCGTTGCGTTCATTTCCGGGTTCCCGACTAAATTGCGGACTTGCTTCGGATCCTTGGATACATCGAAAAGCAGTTCCTCCGCCCGGTTGACTGAGAATATTTCATCTTCTTCGGGCCGCAGTTTCCCTGACGGTTTCAAGCGTAGCAGATCCGCGTAACTCGCCTTCGCCGCGTTCACCATCAGGAAGCTGTAGCTTTCAGGCGTAAAATCCCGCATGTAAACGAAATCTCCCCAACGAACCATTCGCCCGCAACCAATCTGAGTATGCCAATTGCGCTCACCGAACAAGAGGTCCCGCGTCTGCGTCTTCGAATCGCGGCAAATAGGAAGAAAACTAACACCTTGAACCCGCGAGGGCGTAGGCAATCCCGCAACCTCCAAAATTGCGGGAGCGATATCGATCGCACTCACAAGAGAACCGCTCCGTGCACCCTCTTCAAACTGTCCCTCCGGCCAGTGGACGACTAAAGGCGTCTTCATACCGCCATCATACAAGGAAGTCTTACTCCGCGGGAAGGGCCGACCATTATCGGCCAACACGATAATCAAGGTATTTTCGTAGACCTCCTGAGTTTTAAGTTCCTCCACGACATCGCCCACGAAACGATCGAAACGCCGCACCTCGTCGTAATAGCTCGCCATGTCCGTACGGGCAATCGGCGTATCCGGCACCCCAGCAGGTACCATAACCCTAGAGGGATCATGCGGCCGTTCTTCCGTATCCGCTTCCCAAGGACGGTGAGCATCTAAGGCGGCAAACCACATGAAAAACGGATTGTCCATGGGCCTCTCCTGAAGATGACGCACCCAGTTCGCTGCCCCTGTCGGTTCATCCGGATAGTGAATATCGTCTACCACGTCGAACGCGGGACGGGTCGCCTCTCCCATATGCCACTTTCCGGAGAGCACGCTGTAGTAGCCTGCATTCTTCAGAGCTTGAGGAAACATGAACTGCCCTTCCGGCAAAGGCATATGCAACTCCGGAGCGCCTGTATTATGCGGATAACGACCCGTAATGATACTGCAACGACTTGGACTGCAGGAACTCGCCGTCACGTACGCATTTTCAAAAAGCAGGCCGCCCTTAGCCAATTGATCGATATGCGGCGTCTCAACCTGTCCCCCATAACAACTAAAATCAGGAGATACATCATCTCCGATAATCAACACCACGTTAGGCCGCTCTGCCGCGTAGGCTCCAAAGCAGAGCATCAGCAAGGAAACGATCGAAATACGGCAGCGGTTCACAATGAGTCGCGTTTCCAAATTCATAGCTTCTCGATCTCAATAAATCGAAATCCGTTCTTCTCATCTTCGATCTCAACCCAAGCCTCAAAGCTGACAGGTCCTTTCTCAAGATACACCTTTTCGAAGCGGCACTGAGACTCCGCATAGAGTATCGAGTTTTCAATGACGCTTTCACCAACCTTTAGTGTGACCGGATGCGTTTTCTTCAACAACTCGCTCCATTGGCAGGTGATGCGATAATAGCCTGCAGTCTTCACATCCAGACTGAAGACTCCATTATCGCCATCAAAGAGTCCTCCGCCTTTCCAATCCTGGCGCGACAAGACCACAGGATTCTCTCGCTCGCTCCCGACCCAAGTTCGTACGGACGTAAAGTCCGACTCCATCACACCGTCGAACCACGAATCATAACGTTCTTTCAAGCGTTCGACAATTTCCGGACGATCCCCTGCCAGATCCTTTGTTTCCAGAGGGTCCGCACTTAAATCGTACAGCTCGAATTTCGCAGTTTCGAGGGAATACGGTTCAATCCCTCTGCCTACCGCTTGAACCAATTTGAAATGACCATTGCGTACCGCAATATTTCGATACCTTTCAGGCTCCAGTCCACGGTGGAACTGAAAGTAAAACGTTCGCTCCGGCCAATCCGTCTCCCCTTCATCCAACAGAGGAAGCAAACTCCTTCCATCGAATGCGACCTTTTCGGGATAAGGGACTTTGCAAACGTCCAGGATTGTCGGCATCAGATCCTCAACCGATCCCACCTCATTGAGCCTTTTTCCATTTCCTTTCCCTCCCGGCAATTTGATTAACGCAGGAACGCGTATCCCATTTTCATATACATAGGTTTTTCTCCCACGCAATCCGCTCTCCCACAAATCTTCTTGCTTATGCAAACTCGAGGTACCGTTGTCGCCTACGAAAACGAAAAGCGTATTCTCCGAGGCCCCTGCACGATCCACCGCATCGACGATTCTTCCGAAATTATCGTCGATATTCGTGATCATACCGTAGTAACGAGCCGTCTCCTCACTCAAACCCGCTTCTCGATACGGGTCCGCGTACGAGTCCGCCACGGTCAAAGGGTGATGCGGCGTATTGGGAGCCCAATACACGAAAAACGGCTTCTCGCCCGCTTCCGCGATAAACTCCACTGCCGCATCCGTAAAGGCATCCACGCAGTAGCCCTCAAACTCCCTTTCGATGCCGTTTTCAAGAAGCGGCGCATTGAAATAATTATCACGCCCCAGCGGACTATACGGAGCCCCAATCATGCCGCCAACGTGAGTAAGGGAATAATCGAATCCCTGATCGATCGGGCGCGCTGGAGCATTGTCGCCAAGGTGCCACTTGCCGAACATTCCCGTCCGATATCCTGCCCCTTTAAGCGCTTCGGCAATCGTCACTTCACTCGGCTTCAAAATCGACCGCGCCTCTTGAGTATCGATCACGCCCGTCTTCAAAGCGCTGCGGCCGGTCATCAAGCTCGCCCGAGTCGGCGAACACACCGGACAGGCATAGAACTGTTCGAAAACCGTCGCCTCGGATGCGAAACGATCCAGCACCGGCGTCTTCAAATGCGGATTCCCATTAAAGCCCACATCGCTGTAACCTTGATCATCCGTTATAACCAGTACGACATTGGGGCGCTGTGCGAACCCTTCCGAGAACAGCAGCGCCAAAACGCCCATTAAAGCGACTATTCTAGATTCGAGGACTTTCATACAATTTATCTAGCGTCTCTTCTGTTCTTGCCCCTTAGACCTGTCCAATTCTTCGTAATCTGACTGTCAAATTGATCCTCCATCGCAAGTTCACCGGAACTCTCTTCATCTCTCGAACGTCCTTGCTGCTTGCAGCAAAGGGAAGAAGAACAATCCCCTTATTCTCTCACGAAACCGATGCTCCCTTTCCGACTTCTAGTCCTCCTCACCTTATTGGCTACGCCCTTCTTCGGACCTAGCACCTATGCAGAGCAAACGCAGGGGCTCACGTTCTCGTCCCTTCCCGAAGCGCCCCTTTCCCTCGAAGGAAGCTTCAAAGGACGACTCGGAGACACCGTCATCCTCGCAGGCGGCCTTGCGAAAAACGGAGCGTCCAATACAAAGGTATTCGCTTTATTCAAAGACGCCGAAGAATGGCGAGAAATCGGTACGCTCGAGCACCCTTGGCACAACGGCGCCTCTGTTGTCGATGGGAATAAACTTCTGCTCATCGGCGGTGAAACGAACGGCAAGGCAACTGCCAAAACGATGAGTCTCTCGCTGGCCGGCCAAGACGGAATCAAAACGAAAAGGCTTCCCGACCTGCCCACCGCCCTAACAAACCCAGCCGCCACGGTCAAAGGCGGCACCCTCTACGTCGCAGGCGGCACCACCGATGGGACCCACCAAGGATCCACAAACTCCTTTATATCCCTCGAGCTCTCCGATCCCAATGCCGCCTGGGTCGAAAGGACCTCGTGGACTAGCCCCGCTCGACACTCCGCTTTTCTCATCAACTCCGTGGATACGATTTCCCTAATCGGTGGAATCGGAAGCGATGGTTCGCCTACCACGGACAGCCCCGTTTTCCATCCGGTTAAGGGCTGGAGAACGAACGATTCGACGTCTCCTCAAGGAAGGATCCTCGACGCCGCAAAACTCGGCGACTCCCACGCCATCGCTCTGATAAATGACGGCACCCAAACCGCGCTCAATCTGTATCATATGATTGGCGACACTTGGATCAGCTCCACTGAAGCTCAGCCGCCGCTATCCAACAGATCGCAGCTCATTTCCAGCGGAGAGAGTTTCCTCATCATAGATGAAAACGCAGCCCTCGAAGTCGAACTTCCTGCACCGGACACGAATTATGGCTGGTACGACCACACATCGGTTGCCCTCTACTTCATCGCTCTCGTCTACATCGGTTTTTACTTCACCAAAAAAGGGAAGAGCTCTGAAGAGTACTTCCGTGGCGGCCACCGTATTCCTTGGTGGGCGACCGGCATGAGTCTCTTCGCCACCGGCGCCAGCGCTTTGAGTCTAATGGCCATGCCTGCAAAATCCTACGCAGGCAATTGGGCCTTCTTTGCCATCAGCCTCTACTTCCTCATCGCGCTGCCTATCGCGATGTATCTTCTCGCGCCCCTCATTCGCAAACTGAACTACGGGACCGCTTTCGAATACCTGGAAGACCGCTTCGGGCTCTCAGTCCGCATGCTCGGTAGCACGATCTTTGCCTTGGGCCAAATCCTTGGTCGTATGGGCACTATCCTCCTCTTTCCAGCCGCTGCCCTCGACGCCATCGCCGGGATCCCCATGGAGCTGAGCGTGCCGGTCATGGGCATCGTCACCATCGCCTACACCTACATGGGCGGACTCTCGGCCGTAATCTGGACCGACACCATCCAAGGATTCGTCATGATCGCCTCCGTATTGGGATGCTTGATACTCGCCTGGACGAAGATCGACATGCCCACAACAGAGATATGGACGACTCTGCAGGACCAATCGAAACTGCATGTGTTCGACTGGGGAGCCTCCTTGAGCACGGAAAACGTTACCACCGTCTTCATCGGAGTGATCGCTCTGACTCTCCTCTACATAGGCGACCAGAACTTCGTGCAACGCGTGCAATGCACCCGTAACCTCCGCGAAGCGAAGAAGGCGATCGCCACCCAACTCGGAGTCGCCATTCCCATCAACTTCCTCCTCTTCGCGCTCGGCACCGCCCTCTTCATTTTCTACAAAGCTCAGCCCGCTGAACTAAGCCCCACGATTAAGACCGACGGCATATTCCCCTTCTTCGCCGCTCAGCAACTCCCCCCAGGCGTGTCCGGCTTCGTAATCGCTGCCCTGCTCGCCGCCACCATGTCGACGATATCCAGCAGCCTATGCAGCGTATCCAATCTCATCGTCGACGATTACTATAAGCGGTTCTCGAAAAAGGCTACCGATGCCAAAGCCGTTCGCGTCGGACGTTGGGCGATACTGCTCATCGGAGTATTCGGGGTCTCATCCGCATTCTACCTCAACTCCTTCGAAACACCCTCCCTATGGGATCTCTTCCTGCGAGTGGCAAGTATCATATCTGCCACTACAATCGGAATCTACACTCTCGGGCTCCTAACGCAAAAGGCAAACGAGATAGGCGTCCTAGCCGGAATCGCTGCCGGAATGATTGCCACCTACTTCGTCGCCCAAGACGAGGCTATCATCTTCTGGCTCTACCCAGTATACGGATCCCTCGTCACCATGGCAGTAGGCTACGCGGTAAGCCTTGCCACCGGCGGTAACCGAAAAGACATCGAAGGCCTCACGCTCGCCACCCTAAAAAACCGCAAAGGCGGCCTCGACGATTGAGAATCGATTCAGCGCAATACGACTTTTACTTTACCCCCTGACAGCATGCGACCTATCAATTCGCATCTCATGACTTACCAAGCAGGTCAAACTCACCTGCTCTAGGCTTGTGGCGACCTGAATGGTTCCGACCGAAGCCATGTCAGATCACCTTCCCATCGCAAAGGTCTTTTCAAAAACCTTCGCTCTCAACCACTCCCTTATGTCGATTTCAATACGCTCCGTTTCAATCGAACGACACGATGTAAGGACACGCATGCCATTCAAATACGGCATAGCAACGATGACAGACCTGCCACACTGTTTCATCCGCGTGACAGCCGACATCGATGGAGCTGATGCGCAAGGCATTTCAGCCGATCATCTGCCTCCAAAGTGGTTCACAAAAGAACCCGAAAAGGACCCCATCGACGAAATCGATGAAATGCTGTGCGTCATCGAAAAAGCAGGCCAATTCGCTCGAGAGATCGAGGAGAAAAGCGTCTTTGCATTTTGGAAGACGCTTTACGATCGCCAAGATGCTTGGGCCAAACAACAGAACATCCCACCCCTGCTCGCCAATTTCGGAACATCGCTCATCGAACGAGCGCTCATCGACGCCTTCTGCAGGTATCGCGAACAACCGTTCCATTCCCTCCTTCTTGAAAACGCGTTCGGGATACAATGGGATTCGATTCGCACCGAACTCGCCGAATCCTCTCCCAAGGATCTATTGCCTTCCCGTCCTCTGGAAACCCTCTCCATCCGCCATACCGTCGGACTCGGCGATTACATACGCGAATCGGACATCCCCGAATCCGAGCGTCTGTCCGACGGTCTTCCCCAATCCCTGGAGAACTGTATTCGGTTCTACGGTACAAAAGACCTTAAGATCAAGGTGAATGGAAAGGTCGACTCCGACATAGAGCGACTCCAAGCAATCGCAAAGACCTTCTCGGAACTAGGAATCCAAGACTTCGCATTTTCAGTAGATGGGAATGAACAATTCAAGGATGTCGCGACCTTCAAGTCGTTTTGGGAGACGCTGAGGAGCAATAACGACTCTAGGAGTTTCCTCGATGCTTTGCTCTTCATAGAACAGCCCTTTCACCGAGACGTCGCTTTGAATGACTCTATTGGCGACGCATTAAAAGCCTGGATCGATGCCCCTCCCATCATCATCGACGAGTCCGACGGCGAAATCGAATCGATGCCGAGAGCGCTCGAGCTGGGTTATCGAGGGACGAGCCACAAGAACTGCAAAGGCGTTTTCAAAGGCATCATCAATCGGGCTCACATAAATCTGCTGAACCGCAATTGCGGCAAAGAGCGCCATCTCATGAGCGGAGAAGACCTTTGCAATATCGGCCCAATCGCCAATCATCAAGATTGCCTAGTCCAAGCCTCTCTCGGCAATGCCTCAGTAGAACGGAACGGGCATCACTACTTCAAAGGAATATCCGTATTCGATATCCAATTGCAACGAAACGCGCTTAGGAGCTTTCCCCAACTCTATACCCAGTCGGATGACGGCTACGTTCGTCTCAACATCAAAAATGGGCAACTCCCTACCAAGGACCTCACCGCAACACCTTTCGGAACGGATGACAGTCATTTCGGCTATTAGGATCTGCCAAGACAAAACGCTCATCTCTAATTCATAGATACAAGTTTTCCTAATATTCCGGAATATTCTAACGACCACAGTTGAGACCGATAGCCCAATCACCTGGCTCACAGTCGCGCCCAGAAACGAGATTTTCAAAAACACGTCGCATGACTACTATCTAATCGAATTCAACAAAATGCCCTTCCAACAGTCGCTTCGCTGCCCCGTAAACTTCAGAAGTGCTCATTCTCAACTCGCTTGCGAGCACAGCGTTAGGAAGCTCCTATTCTTCAAATAGAAGCATCAACGCGACCCCAACATCTTCAGAATTCATTGTCATCGGCCAATATTCACGATTCGCGAATAGCGAATACTCAAACGATTCTCAACTCGACGAACCCACTTTCGATTACACCTACCGACACCTATCCTATTTTTAAACTACTGATAGACAAAGCCCCGTCCCAATCTCGGATCTCCCACCATTTCCTGCCGAAGCAACATATCGAAGCTTCGGCTTTTTCGTTTCTGGCGAGTAAACCGAATTGATCCGAGACGCGAACTCGGAGAGTTTGACGAAAGGAGCAAAGCGACTGGAGAAGGGACATGCAACGCATGGGTCCGAAGGACTTGAGCAAAGCTCAACCAATCTCGGATCTCCCACCATTTTGACCGAAGCAAGAAGGCGATGCTTCGGTTTTTCAGTACCCAAACCACACGTATTCTTCTGAATATCAATATTTTGCGACACATCCAGTGTTCTTCTTCGATTTTCAGAAAAATGAAATTAAACGACACACTTACCCTCTAATGGGGCACAAAGCGGAACCACTCGGCATCGTCCTGTCTTCCGTTCATTCAGCACCCAAAGACAAAGAGATCAATAAGCTACGAGCAGTACAAACAGCTCTTTTCTTGGGCTTACCGACACCGCCCCACTTCGGAAGCCCCTTTTCAGTGAATCAAACCAGCTGAACAGGATAAATACAACGAAATCGAGTACATGCCAATCAAGGATGTCATCAAACTCTTCGTTCGAGGCGAATTACGAGGAAGCTGACACACGTGCTCTATTGGCTCTGAGTTTTTTGAGGGCGTTCGAGCTTCCGCTATCAGCAGAATCGAAAGGATATATTTAGATTACTATAAACAAACGCTGTTCACGCCGACTTGGAAAACCAAGAAAAGCCGTAGTCAGCTCGTCGAAGAGCACCCAGTCGTAATATAGCAATGGATACGAAGAGTTTCCGACTCCGCATTTGCCCCTTCCCTGCAAGAACATCAAGAGCCAAGCAGAGCAAAAATCCTGGAAAGCCAAAACAGCAAGAAGCCGTTATTGGAAAAAGTATAGAGCTCTCAGGGAAGCAGGTCTAGCCGCCTAAGACTTGCTCTTCTTGGGAAGTGTAAACTGCTTCACGTTCTTTTGAGGTAACAACTTCCTCAATTTTTCGATGAGCTTGCTCTTCCTCGGGTCCGAGGCCAAGTTTGTCCACTCGTTCGGATCCACGCGGTGATCGTATAGCTCCTCGCTGCCATCTGCATAGCTGATGTAACGCCAATCTTTCGTGCGCACCGAATGATTGTTTTGAAAGAGAGTCGTTATCGCAGCATGCGGCCAATCAGCATCAGCATCCACTAACAAAGGAGCGACACTATTTCCTTCCACTACCGGGTTCTCCGACAAACCGCAAAGATCGACCAACGTAGGATAGATACTCAACAATTCGACAGGTTGATCAACGACCTTGCCCTCGTCACCTCCTGGGTAACTAACGATGTACGGCACGCGCGTGGATCGCTCCCAGAGGGTCCACTTCGCCCAATGACGCTTTTCACCCAGATGGAATCCATGATCAGCATAAAACACAATGATCGTATTGTCCGCATGGGGACTCTTGTCCAGGGCATCAAGCACCCTACCCACCTGTTCATCCGTCCAGCGGATACAAGCCAGATACGAACGCATCGCTTCGTACCACTTCTCATTACTGTTCTTCTCAACCCAGTCCTGAGATGCTGGATACGGGCTATAGATTATTTTCTTCGCATGCTCTGATATGTCGTCGAGATCATCTGTTTTCACCAGCGGCAGACGCAACTCACCTGAAAGATCCGGGTGATTGTAAACACGTTCGGGCGAAAAGAACGGAACGTGGGGTCGGTAAAAACCGAGGGAAAGAAAGAAGGGACGATCATACTCCTTTCCAAGTTGGTCAATCGCCCAGGATGCATCTACGTAGTCGGCGAACTTCTCTTCATTGTAGGTTTGCGGTCCAAAATCCCATAGCCAGTGCATATGATCGGGCCGCTCTGTTTGCACAGCCTCATCCAAGTCGATCCATTGCCCAGGACGAGGTCCTTCCACCTCAAAGTCCCCCTTCGGCAACTTCGACGCATGGTAAAGCTTCCCTGTCGTCATGGTCAGGTAGCCATTCGCGGCGAAATGCCTCGGCAAGCTCACATGCTTAGAATAGAAAGCAGGTGTTTGGGCCGAGTTTGGCTTATTGTCGTAGAAGCCTGTAGTTGAGGGACGCATACCAAACATCAAACTCGTCCGCGAAGGGTTACAGATCGGAGCCTGGCAATGTGCATTCGAGAAGAGAGTACCTCTTTTCGCAAGCCGGTCTATATTCGGAGTTTTCGTATCAGGATGCCCATTGAGGGCGCCGATCCAGTCGTTCAAATCATCAACCGCGATCAAGAGAACGTTTGGCTTTTCAGCACTCGCTCGAAGAAACGGGATAAACAAGGCAAGGGTCAGGGTGCAGAGGAGCGTTTTCATATTTGGGCTTAAAAAGAAGCGAACTACTCGCTAGCAAAGTTTACAAGATTGAAGAAGATCATATCCGCGACCGGATCTTTTCCAAGGTTCTCGACAATTCGCAATTCTGAGATCACACAACGTCCCTTTCCGAAGGGGACGATCGCAAGATCTGCCCCCCACCAGGACTCTCCGGGACCAGAATACTGAAGATCGTCCTCGTGCGAAAACCACTCGTAACCAATAGAGCTGGCAACACTTTCACCACCTAAATCGCGCAACGTGGTTTTAGGATACACGTTCTGGTAAATGTCTCGCATTACCGTATCGCTCGGGAGTCCATCAAAGATCGGGTGATCTCTCACAAGATGCGGAATACAAGACCAGAGGCCCATGGCGTGTTCAACGTTACCCGACACCGGAAGCCCTAGCTTCTTTATCTGAGTCGATTTCGACCGATCGAATTTCGTACCGCTACCTTGAATATAGACGGCGGTGCCTCCCGATTCGATGAAATCAACTAACTCACTCAGCAAAGCCTTATCCTTGGCCTCTTTAGCGGCAAGACTTGTAATGAAAACGGGAATATCCGCAGCAGTGTCCTTCGAGAAGCTTGAATAGCGAACTCCAGATTCCTCAAGAAAAGGAGTTAAAGTATTCCCCAAATCCAACACTGCGATCTCGGCGGCCGGAACCTTCAAAGAAGCAGAAGAGAACACCTCAATTTCGTATTCATTTTTAGCTAACACATCTCCCTTCTCCGAAAGAGCTCGAGCCTTAATCGTGTAAGTTCCAGAAAGCCTACGAGCATCGACCTCCTTTTCAAAAATTCGGGATACACCATGGGTGTAATCGAAGCTTAGCTCTTTTTTGAAGACACTTTTCCCTGATTCTGAGAGGACATCGACCTCCAAAAGAGACGGAATCGAATCCAAATCGTTGATACCGGTAACCTCGATCTTAACGCCTTCATCAGAGTAGACGTTGCGAGGATAAGCCCTTAAAGCCAGAATCCGTGGCTGGTTCGCGGCTTTAGTTCCTTCGTACACATAACCTTTAGGTTGCCGCCAGATGTCCAATAGACCTGCTCCCAAAACCCAGTCCCCTCCAGTCAATGCATGCACGCAAAAGCCCCTGACATTGGGATTGCTGCGGATCGCCTCAAGCATTCGCTTGTTCCCCATACCGTGAATTTCCTGCTGAGCTTCAACGAAATCATCAAAATCCGGAAAGAGATAATCGAATCCGCTCTCCTTGATCATCCGCTCCTGCTCTTCTTGCAAGCGAGCATGATAGCGATAAGCTGGAGCAAGAGGCTCGCCCTTTTCTTGAAATAACTCATTAACCGACGATAGGTCAGGCAGGCTTCCATACCCAATTTCAGAAATGAATGACGGAATACCCGCGACCACATTCCGCCCTGGCGTATTGCCCGTAAAGCCGGAGGTTTTCTTCTCATCATCGCTCATCCCGATCGCTAGATACCCATCAAACAATTGATTGTTAATGAATGGACCTGGGTAATTGTGAATATCATTAATTTTTGTCGGCTCGTATTCGTAAGGTAGATACATATTCGCTCCAAACGCCCAACCGCCAGACTCGTCCAAAATGAGGCGAGTGGGGTCAAGATCGCGAGCCATCATCGCCATTGGACGCATCGCTTGCATCAAAATCGGGCGATGCAATTCGTTGAATAGTTCCCACTGCACAATACAGGTTCGGTTCCGATCACGCAGAATGGTCTCTCGTATTTCATTCTCAATACGCCGAGGCAGGTAGGGAGTCGAGTGCGGCAGACGCATACATTCGATCGCCGGGCTTGCGATCACGAGTACTCCCATTTCATCTGCGATATCCAGCCATTGAGGCACCGGCGGACGACGCCAAGGCCGGATCATGTTGAAGCCAGCTTCCTTCGCCAACCGGATCTCAGTACGGATCATTTCCTCGCTGTCAGGATTGGCAATACCGCGCGGATAAAGACCTTCGAAGAAAGTCGCTTTGATATAGATCGGCTCGCCGTTGAGCTCGAAACCACCCTCCTCCAGGGTCAGGTGGCGTAATCCAAATCGGTGTGACCAACTATCTGATAGATGCCCCTCCGTGCTCACTGTCAGGCGGGCTTTGTATAGATTCGGAAATTCGGGTGACCAGGGTAGTGCCCCTGGCATTTTGATTGTCCAGCTCTTTCGTGTAGTTCCAGGACGTAGATCCAAGTCTTCCCTCAAAACCGCTATTTTTTTGCTTCCCTCCTCCGTGCTGAAAATTTCGATTTCAAGATCAACCTTTTCCGTCTTCACACCCGTTTGATCCAGCTCAACTTCGAATGTGGCTGAAGACTCACCCAAATTTGGTCTTAAGAAAACGTCCTTAACATAAGTATCTCCAGTAGCTACGAGTTGTACCGACTGCCAAATACCTGCGGTCAATCCTCCCCGCCACTGCACTGTCTCCAATTGCCCAATACCATCGATATTTTTATCCTGAAGCATTATCGGACCGACGACCCTCAAGGCCACTGAGTTCATTTCTCCCGGCTTCAATACACGGTCGATGCGAAACTCGAAGGGAGTGAAACCTCCTTCATTTACGCCAATCGCCTCATCATTAATCCAAAGTTCACTCAGATAATTGACCGCTCCAAACTGGATCCGGACGACCTTGTCCTTCCAATCAGCAGGAACCTCGAACTCACGACGATAGAAGGCCACGCCTTCGTAGTCTTTCTCAATTCGCTCCCACGCGCTCGGCACGTCGATTGCGCGACGTCCTTCTACTCTATTGAAGTTCTCTTCTAGCTGCCAGTCCCCATCTCGGCCAGCGTTATCTACGTCAAAGACAATCTCCCACTTTCCATCAAGGGAGAGAGTGTCGGTTGGGGCCGATTTTGCAGCACCAGAAGATACTGAAAGCGATAAAGTAGCAGAGAACGCTACAAACAACAGGGATCTAATACCTAACATTGTGAAGTCCATGTGACAGAGTTAAAATACCAGAGGTACCAGCAGCCTTTTTGAGCCGGCGACCGGCCTCGCGGAAACTAGATTCGTCAAGCTGCACCTGCATTCCCTCCGGAACGTCCAATCTCAAAGTGCCAGCCTCTAAATTCCAATCTACGAGCAAATTCCCCATCGGACTGGGCAGCGAGCCGCTTATCTCCTTTAGCTCGGTATTTGGCAGGGAGAGGACCACTGTCTTAAGCCCCGGGGACGTAGGACGAAGTCCGAGCAAGAACTCTCCGAACAACGCGGTAGGAAAAGCGCTTTCAGTCTGCGCATCGCTTCTCGTCTTGCCTGCGACAAACCTACCCGTTCGTCCGGTACCGTGTAGCCACCACTCCTCCCACAGGGTTTCATTTGTACCCACTTCAAACATACGCGAAAAACGTTTCTGAAGGAGAGCTAAAGACTCGTCAGTGTAGCCATATTGAGCGAGCCCCTTATGCATGAGGTAAGACACAGCAGGCGTAACAACCGTCAAGCCAGACTCCCGCCGAGCCAGCTCCTGAGCATCCCCCGCCAATAGCTCCCGAGCGACAAGCTCACCTTGCTCCACTGTAGCGACCCCCAACGCCAAAGCCATGCCGTTGGCGTGTTCGCTAAACATAAGCGACTGTTCCTCACCCATCACCGCGTCACAAAACAAGCCTCGATCTTCATTCCAAAACAGTCCGCGCAATGAATCTCGTAACACATCCGCCTTCCCCGAGAATTCAGCCCCTGATTCATCGCCCAACCAAGTTAGTAACTCAGCGAAATCCTCCAAAGCTCCCAAGTAGTGGGCGTTGATACAGAAATTCGCCCCACGACGATCTAGATTGGAGTGATCTATCCAATAGGAAAAAGAAGGCCGGTCCAATAGGCCACGCTCATCCACATATATAGCAAAAAACGACATCAAACGTCGAGCTGCCGGCAATAACTCAAGCACACTGTCTTTGTCTCCCGAATACAGAAAATAGTCATGTAGCAAACGGATCCATGCGGTGTTCGAATCGAGAATCACCATGAAGTCGTCTCCATGCTGGGGAGCGTAGGCGGGCATCAAGCCGCTCGCCACTTGCTCTTGAGCAGCCTGAAACAGGCAGCGTCTCACCAAGGCATAGTCCGCGAAGCTCCAGTAGTTTCCCAATGCTGCGTAGTATGTCGTCTGAACGTATTGGCGACGCTCCCGATAGTTGTCCGTGAAGGCATCCGTCGTACAAACGTCCAGCGTCTTGAGTGTCGCGTGCCAGGCCGCTTCCAGCCACGGACTCTCCGGCACGTGAAAACCACCCTTCTTGCTGAAAGGGTACGAGATTTGGTGTACTCCCACCTCTTTAAGAACAACTGGCCTACTCCCCCCCGAGACTCTCAATCCCAGATAGCGGGTTGGTTTGAAATAGGCGGATCTCCAGTTATCATCCCCTCCCGAAAGGGTCACACGATCGTGCAAAAGAGAGTCGATAACATTCGAAGTGAATGTCCCATCAACAACAAACGGAGAGCACAAAACATCGACGACAACACCCTCCGCGCCCTCGATCTCGAAATAGGGCAGGCCATTAACAACTTCACCAAAATCATAGAGCAAGAACACCCCATCCCCCCCTGCTAGATCATTCCTCACCGAAAGATGCTTCTGCACGCTCTCCTCGCTTTCATGCACGAGGGAAGAGTCTATTCGTTTGGTAATCTGGATACGCGCTTTTTCAACATCCTCCCCAGAAGGAAATAGTTGAGCCTGGAGCAACTCCGATGGCTTTCTCTTTTCCTCTTCTAGATAAGGAATATCCCTGCGATAAAGAGCCGTCCAAGGCGACGTGAGCACACTTCCCTCATCGTTAGATTGCTGACTGGGCCACCCAACTCTTCGATGAAGCACTGTAGCGTTCGCCCAAGCGGAATCATCAAACTTGATGCGATTCCATCCACGCTCCTCTTTTCCCAAGTCAACTCGATCCCTGCTCTCGAGATGGAAGCGACTGATAAGAGGAGAACCATCATCCCATGAGGCATCAGGAGAAACTTTCCAGCCCCTGCCACTTGAAAGCAAAGTGCGACCTTCACCTGCCTTCGGTCCAACATCCAACTGCACCAGCAGACCTGCCCGCGCTTTATGATGGTAGGAAACAGTCCCTTTTTGAAACAAGGAACGAACCGCTATCAGGTTTTGCCCATCGGCTAAGAGCGGAGCTACCTCAAACTCGTCGTAAGACTGGTGATGCGGAGCGCAGCGAGCCGGTCCACGTGCCACGTATTGCCCATTTACATACAGTTCGTAGATCGAGGTAGCCGATATCTTCAAGCGAGCGGAACTTGGCCGCTCCGACAACTCAAAGCTTCTTCTCGCCAGAAGAGATGAACTTTGAAGGCCTTCGTCCAACCAGATCCAACGGGCCTCCCAGTTTTGAACCGAACGAGGCTCTGAGGGGCGATCTGACCAAACGCCGACAACTCCATTTTCCATCTGCGAGTAAGCCTCCCTTTCCTTCCCTTGGCAGCTCAATGTCAACGCAAACACTACCCCAAGCGAGATCCCGGATATGATTTTTCGTACCAACATGTATTGAGCAGAAGTGAAAGGATTCATTTGTTTTATCGAGGATTGGAGAAGCCTAGTAGCAAAACAAATACGCTCTATTATCTGAATGCCCCTCTGGGAATGGACGCCCCCGGAGACTGATGTCACCGACAGTCGCGGTCAGGGCGAAATTGACATTCACGATTTTCACCCGACGGACTGGGACCCGAAACGGAATTGTGCGGGCCTGAGACTCCTCCACCCCCTATGCGCTTGGAATCGGATCTTCAGTAATATTTCCCATTCAAGCAGAGCTTCCAGATGAGCAATGAAAGAGGATATGAGAATCAACAGAAGGCTTGGCTTCATTGAGGTGAGATGGGGAGTGTTCGAATGTTTAGTTTTTCTTCGAATCAGGCAAAGCAAGCGGGAGTATAGCAGCTGATACCAGCTACTGGGTAGTAAAATTGTTGCAGCAGCCTTCAAATTTAAGGCAGCAGAGTGAACTGCCGCACAATCATGCGCCAGCCTTGCACAAGGACTTCCCGATTCCCGATCTGAAAGCAGCCAAGACAATTCTCCCTTCCTGTCACCAGCCTAGCCTATCCCAGCAACAATTCCTAAACGTCCTGCAACAATACTACTACCCCTAAGCGGACCAGAAAATGATACTCTCTCAGTCCTATGCCCACGGACAAGCAACACCCCGTCCTCACAGATTTCAATTCACTCCTCCAAGACAGCAACGACTTACTTGCCGACCTAGGGAACAAAACACAACTGACGACCGGGCTAGCGATTCTACAAAAGGATGAACTACGCGCACAAATCATAGCCGCCGTTCCCAGCAAAGGCGACCACTCCTACACCCCAAAAATCGGGTGCAAAATCCCGCTCCACTGCACCGCGATCGGAAAAGCGCTGCTCGCCCGCCTCCCTCACGATGAAAAGATCCAACTGCTGCAGTCGCTAAAGCTCGAACCCCTTACACCCCAAACCTTACCCCGAAAAGAGCTGCTTACCCGAAAGCTGGAAATCTACCGGCAGCAAGGGTATGCCGAAGAACTTGAAGAATTCCTCGCCGGAATCAATTCCGTCGCAAGTTGCATAACCGACCATAAGGACGTTCCGATTGCAGCGGTTTTCATCACTGGCTTTAAACGAGAGTTCCCAGCTGAACGAACCTCTGCGTTATCTCACGAAACGCAAAAAACCTGTGGAGCAATTCGACAAAGAATTCTTCAGAGAGACCAACACTCTAACTCGCATTACGAAGCGGTCCGAAAAGCAAAGGAATTCATTGACTCCAGCTACGCCGACGAGTCAGCTATTATCAATTACACGGCAAAGGTAGAGATGTGTAGCAGCTGGTTCCGTAAGTGCTTCAAAGAGCAGTTCGGCACTACGCCCACCCAGTACCGGAACAAGCTTATTTTCAACAAGGCAAAAGACCTTCTCCGTCTCACAGACCTAAGCGTAAAAGAGATCTCGATACACCTTGGCTTCAACTCCCATTACTACTTTTCAAGAGCGTTCAAGAACTACGTCGGGTTCGCCCCCACCCAACTCAGAAAATCAGGACTCGCGCCAGCAAACAGCCAGCAGCATCCGTCGTTCGACAGCAAAGTCCAACAAGCATGCTAGTCGTCACAGCCCCTCCCCAAAAAACAGAACGTTCCAAGATCGATGTTCGACCAGCGAGTACCAAGTTTCGCTTTTCACAATCCACAAACGCGCACCGACTGTGAGCTTACGTTACTCCTCTTCGAATGAGACTCCAAATTAGCGAATTGCCGCGTTCGATCCCATCACTACTAGGCACTCTCTTTCTAGTCGTTGCAGCTAGAGCTGAAACGACTCTCGTCGAGGGTCCAATCGAACTGAACAGTTTCACCGATGGACAACAACACACGATCCAGATTCTTGACGAGGTTCGCGACTTCTCAAACGCGCTCGGAATCAAAGTGACAGTCGAAAATTCCTCCGACACATATTGCCGTGTCGAGGGCTGGTTCATGGAAAAGTGGATGAACGTGCAAAGCGCCGTTCATCTCCCGCCCGGTTCCACGCGCGACCTAACCCTGCACCTGACACGGCACAACGATTTCCTCGGCAATGCATCCAGCCTGTTTCCAGATATGCGAGCCATGCCGGGCGGGACTATTGATCACTGGGCACGAATCGACCTCGAGAACGATTCCAAGACTGTCAGCTTCGCCGTGTTCGCAGAGTCGCCGGTCGATCTCGAGCTAACGAACCTACGAGCTTACGGAAGTTACCGATCGCCACAAGAGATGGCCGCAGAACAGGATTTCTTTCCTTTCATCGACCAGTTTGGCCAATACAAACACGAGGACTGGCCTGGCAAAATCCACAACGAGACAGAGCTGCTGGCGTCAATCGCGATCGAGGAACTAGAACTCGATAACCATCCCCCACCCGCAAATCGGAATCAATACGGAGGCTGGGCGACCGGTCCCAAACGTGAAGCAACCGGGCACTTCCGAGTCGAAAAGATAGACGGCAAGTGGTGGCTAATAGACCCGAGTGGATGTCTCTTTTGGTCGTACGGAGCAACAGGGTTCGGGTTCAGCTTCGCTGAGACAAAGACTGAAGGTCGGGAGAACTTCTTCGAAAACTTACCAGAGTCGACCGACTCCGGTTTCGGACAATTCGTAGATCCCAACAGCGCTTCCTTTGGAGGAAGGACCTACGAATTTGGCCCGTCGAACCTGTATCGTAAATTCGGAGACAGCTGGATCGAGCAATCAGGAGCGCTTTCCCTTCGCCGAATTAAGAGCTGGGGCATGAACACCATGGGCTGCTGGTCCGACTCCAGACTCTTCAACGACCAGGACAATCCTGTCCCCTACACTCTCTTCCTCGGCTGGAACTTGCCAACTCTAAGTGTCGACGCAAACGGCAGCATGATCGAGTTCCCGGACCCCTTCGATTCAGATTTTCGTAGCACAGTCTACGGGAGGATAAACGGAGCCAGAGATCTATTAAACAGCGAGTGGTGCTTGGGGTACTTCTTCCAGAACGAATACCACTTCCGGAAAAACAACAGCGACTCTCGCTATCGAGTCGCATATGCTTACATGCAGGCCGACGATGAATCCGACGCCAAAGAAGCGATCATCGACTTCCTGCAAAAACGACACACCAGTATCAGCGCCCTAAATACAGCTTGGGGCACGCAATACAGTAGCTGGGCTAACGTTCGGGCTCTCGATGAAATACCATCAGGCGGCGACGTAGATGCGATGGCTTGGGAGGAAGCCTATGCGGATAGGTTGTATCAAACAATCAAAGAAGAGGGACAAAAAGTATCGCCCGCCCTCTTCCTAGGCTCCCGATTCATCGCTTTTACGCCTTTCCACATCATGAATGCCGCCGCTCCACACATCGATGTTATTGGAATCAATTGGTATCGCTACAGTCCGAACGACATTCCCGTCTCCACAATAGATAAGCCAATAATTATCGGAGAGTTTCACTTCGGAGCTGTGGAGCGTGGCTATTTTCACACAGGCCTGCGAGCCGTGGGTGATCAAAACGATCGAGCGGAAGCGATGTATCACTATCTTCGGGACGCTCTGCAACATGACAGAATTGTAGGAGCACACTGGTTCCAGTACCGTTCCCAAGCCGTAACCGGACGCAAAGACGGAGAGAACTTTCAAATCGGCCTTGTCGATTTATGCGATTCGCCGTATCCAGAAACCAGGACAGCTGCCAGATCGATCGGCAAAGGCTTGTATCGGATTAGAGGAGCCCAATATCTACCTCCCGACCTCGACAACGATGGAATCCCTGATTCAGTCGAAAGCACGCACGGCTTGGATCCTAGCAACCCCGCTGACGCTTCCTTCGATCTAGACGAAGACAGCAAATCCAATCTCGTGGAGTATGTCTTGGGTACAGATTTGTCTGCAGCTAGCGAACTGATCTCGCCAAGCATCGCTGTTGCGAGCTCTAGATCCGAAATCACGATCCCTGAAAACAGTATCCAAGCAGGCCGACGCTATCTCTTGCTGCATTCCAATGACCTAAAATCGGCATGGAAGCTAGTGGACTACATCACAACTGACAGCACCACGGACGATCCAATGACTTGGACATTACCCGAATCAATTACAGAGGGCTTCTACCGAATCCAAGTGGAACTGGTCGACTAAAGCCACTCCGAGCATCCACCCGCCATTGGTCTTCAGATGCTCACTTTTTCGAATTCCGAACAGCTTGGATCGCTTTTGAATGGAGAGCTCCATCAAACATGGGGTTTGGCCGAACCGGCACCGCCGCATCCGTCTCTCTCACCCAGTCCTCGATTAGCTTCAAAAGCTCACGCGCCTTCTCAGGATGGCTCTCGGCCAGATTCCGCTCCTCACCCACATCTTCTTTCAAATTGAAAAGCATGAGCTCGCGATCCTCGTAGTAGTAGTGAAGCTTCCAATCACCAAGCCGAACAACAGTACATGGACGGGATCGAAACAACGGGTCACGCTGTTCATCAGTAACCCCTCTGTAGGATTGAAGGTAAGCCGGGAAATGCCAGAAGAGCGGACGAACCTTTAGTTCAGCTTCCCTGCCGACCAAACCTCTTAAGCTCTCGCCATCGAGCACCTGCTCGTCCGGTAAATCAATCTCCATGATATCGCAGAGGGTTGGATAAATATCCACCCCGGACACCGGAGCCACGACTTTCTCTCCCGGGTTTCCAACTCCAGGCCACTTCACAATCAGAGGCACTCGAATCCCACCTTCGAAGTAAGTACCTTTGTATCCTTTCAAAGGGTACATGTCAGTCGCAGGCCCATAACCGCCATTGTCCGAAGTCAAAATCACAACAGTATTTTCGTCCAGTTCCAGCTCTTTGAGCCCTCCCAATATTCGACCAATCCCTTGATCGAGACACTCGATCATCGTCCCCATCTCTACGTGCGAATGAAGTTCTCCCGGCTTTTTCTCTTCGTATTTCTGCAGTAACTCCTTCTTTGCATCGAGCGGCGTGTGCACCGCAAAGTGGGAGAGATAAAGCAACCAAGGTTCCTTCTTGTTATCCTCAATAAATTTGAGGGCCTCGTCGTTCAGCCGATCTGTAATGTATTCGCCATCCGGTGCATCTTCTAATCCCGGTGCATCGACGTGTGGAGAATAGTAGCCTTTCGGAGGACTTCCGCGATGATCTCCGCCTATATTCACGTCAAAACCATAGTCCAAGGGGTCGTCGCTCAAATGCCACTTTCCCATTATCGCAGTGACATAACCAGCTTCTTGAGCCAACTCAGCCCACGTTACGATGTCCGTATCCAAAACATCAACTCCAGGAATGTGCTCCAGTCGACGATGTTCTGCTTTGCCTCGTGGCTTAGTTCCAACGTTGTAAACCTCATGACGCGGAGTGTACTGTCCTGACAGCAAGGACGCTCGACTTGGGGCGCAGTTCGCTGAGGCGGCGTACGCATTGGTAAACACCGTCCCCTCAGACGCTAGCTGGTCAATAACCGGTGTCTCGTAAAAGTCAGAGCCCATAAAGCCAGCGTCCCGCCAGCCAAAATCATCTAAAAAGACAAAGAGAATGTTTGGCTGATCCCGCCCGTGCGTTTCTTGAGGAAGGCAAACAGCCCCGATCGTCGCCAAGAACACGCTAACATTAATCAAACGCCTGATACTCATATCAAAAATTTTAGCAACACTCTTTCAGAGCCTTCTGAAAGAGCGAACCATTTCCCCATTAAACGCTTAAACCAGAATCGCAAAGATCCTCGAATGTACTACTTTTTCGCTTCCGCGTCGTACTGACGTAAGCTGAAAGTGAAGTTCTCGTTATGAGTCCGAGCATTCTTCATGATCTTCTCCATACGCTCGACAACCTCCGGATAGCTTCCAGCAAGGTTAACGCTTTCACTTGGATCAGACGAAAGGTCGAAGAGCTTCAGTCGACGATTCGGGTGTTTCAACACATCGTACTTCACTGCTTTCCAATTTCCGAGACGTACAGCCTGGCGGCCGCCTTTGTCATGAAACTCCCAATACAGATACTCATGCGTTTTCTGATTCTCCACGTCTCCCAACAATGTCGGCAACATCGAAAGTCCGTCCATTTTTGCTGACGACTCAGCGCCAGCCATTTCGGCAAAAGTCGGCATCATATCCCAGAATGCTGAGATGAGATCGCTACGCTCTCCGGCCTCAATCTTGCCCGGCCAGTATGCGATCATCGGAACACGAACCCCACCTTCATACAAGTCACGTTTCTTACCGCGGAACACGCCATTGCTGTCGAAGAAATCTGGGTCTGCGCCACCTTCAAAATGCGGACCGTTGTCCGAAGTCACAATCACGAGCGTGTTTTCAGCAATTCCTAGTTCCTCTAGCTTCGCGACAACCTCTCCAACGTGCCGATCAAAAACCGACATCATTGCAGCGAATGCGGTGCGTGGTTCAGCCTGAGACTGATAGTACCCAGTTCTCAACTTCGGGCCATCATCCATTCCCTCAAAAGGCTTAACTTCCTCGAATTTCCCACGGAATCGCTCCATATCCTCCTCAGGCGCCGCCAACTCCGCATGAGGGATGATTGTTGGGATGTAACAAAAAAACGGAACATCCTTGTTTTTCTCGATAAACTCGAGCGACTTCTGGTGAATGAGCTCCGGAGCGTATTCACCACTAGCCGTACCTGCATTTCCTTCGAGAATCACCTTCTCCTCATTGTCCCACAAATGGTAAGGATAGTAGTGATGCCCCAGACGCTGACAGTTGAATCCATAGAATACATCGAAGTGATTCATCGGATCCCCTTCAGATCCTGGGTAGCCTAACCCCCATTTTCCAAATGCGCCAGTAACGTATCCAGATTCCTGCAACAATTGAGGGAGCGTCTGAACGTCAGCGGGCATGGGCAACTGCCCCTCGGGCTGTATTTCGAAATTGCCGCGAATCGGAGTGTGCCCAGTGTGTAGACCTGTCATAAGGCAGGAACGCGAAGGAGCGCAAACGGTACTCCCCGAATAATGTTGCGTAAATACCATTCCGAGCTCCGCCAAGCGATCGACCTCAGGGGTCTGGAACTTCGTTTGCCCAAAGCTGCTCAAGTCACCATAGCCCAGATCATCGGCCAAGATGTAGACAATATTTGGCTGTGTAGATTCTCGAGCCTGTCCGAGAAGGATAATGCTCGCGAAAGCAAAGAAGCAAATTTTGGATACAAATCGTTGTCGTTTCATTCGTTTATAATAAATCTTGGGAACCGTTTTTTGGCTTTGCCAATTGTATAAAAAAGGCAGCCAAGACTATTGAAAGCTCGACTGCCCGCATTTCTCAATTTTTCTCGGGGCTAGAACTTCAGACGCATTGTCACGCGAGCGCTGCGCGGCTCTTGATACCGGTACTGGTTGTACCCGGTAAACGCGTTATTAAAGCTCATCGGCAAGATGTCGTCGTTGTCCAAGACGTTCTTGATGTTGAGTTGTAGATCCATCTCGGTCTTCTCTCCAAAGAACTTTGTCTTGAAGCGGTATCGCGCCATAAGGTCAGCCATGAAAGTGTCAGTACCGTAGACCGTATCCATAACGATCGGTTCACCATCCGCACCAAGGGCAGCTTCGCCGAAATCGATACCGAAGTTTCCGTTGAGATCCTCAAAGTCGACAATCGCGTCCACCGCATTTTGATCCTGCCAACGCAAGGCACCACCAAAGGAGAAGCCCTTCAGACTACCTTCCTTAAAGGTATAGTTTCCGCTGAAGTTCGCCTTGTGAGCACGTTCTCCAAACCCGATCGACTTCTGCGCCTTCGTCTTTATCACGTTTCCATAAACGACGTTTAAAACATCCTGGGCACTGTTACGGGTTGAACCGTCAACCTTCCAGTCAATGCCAAGATCGCTATCGAGGTCGAGACCCGCTTGGGCGAGAACGTCCGCGTAGTACTCGCTTTCGGCTTCCATCCAATCGAGCGTCTGGTCGAGTACGTTCACCAAGTCTCTCTGGCTGTAGCTGTAGTTGAAAGAGAAGCGCAAATTCTTTGTCATGTTGCCCACCAAGCGTAACTCGTATCCCTTGCCTTCACCGTCTCCCAAGCCTCCATTAAAGCTCGGAGTACGCACATCGTACTCTTCTGGGGAGATTAAGTTCAATGGGTTCCCTTCACCATCCTCGAGTCCGACAAGAGCGTCCATGATACGCGTTGCCGCTTGGTCGGCTTTACCGTCTTGGAAGAAGAATCGATTTCGCTCATCGATATTGAAGTGACTCAGACGGCCGGAGATCTTCCCATCCATCAGGTCGAACGAAATACCAACATCGTACGACTCACCCACGAGTCCAGGGGCAACGCGTCCGTCAGGAGCGATTCGCTCGTTTATTTTCGGCAGAGAACGACCACTCGAGTAGTTACTGAAAACACTAAACGTCTCATTCAGGTGGAACACACCACCAAAACTGCGACTGATCCCTTTCACAGTAGTCTCGTTTCGGACGTCATCAAGAAGAACCCATTCGTTCACCATACCGTCTCCATCATAATCTACTACGCCCGTATTCGCCAAAGTATCACGCACGGAGTCGGCCTGATCTATTACGAGATCGTCGACTCTATAACCCATAGTCGTAACAAGACGACCATCCATGAAATAACTCTGGTTCGCGATCATGAAGATGTCGTCGTCAGTCACGTCATTGGAAATAGCAAACTCACCAGTAGGAACAAACGTCGTCTCAACTGGCGTCACCGAACCATCCGGCATGGGAACGCCCATGCTCATGTCAGTTGGAAAGCGTCCGGTATAGAAAGTATCCCATTCACCAAATGTAACGTAGTTGCGACGAAACACACGATTCCGGGAGTGTTCAGGATTCGCATGAGTCCCCCCGAAGGACGCGAGACCGTCGGCCGTGAAGACTTCAAAAGTATTTTCGCGATTAAACAATTCCTCTTGCTTCTCTACGAGTAAAGCAAGGCGATGACGTCCCAGTATATCTCCAGTCTTCCCCTCGAACATCTCACGAAAGTCCAGGTCGTAAGAAAAAGTAGCTCGCAAACCTTCCAACTCCTTGCGGTTGGAATCAGTTCGCCATGTGTTTTCCATATAGAACTCACCATAATTCGAGTTATCCCCAACAAGATTAGCTTCCCTGTATGGGTTTCCTGATACGCTAGACCCGAAGTTTTCTACCAAGTCCACACGAATTTCCGTGCCTCCTGGATTCGTGCCAAACGTATTCAAAGTCTCGTCGTAGTAAGCAATCTCCATCCGGAAATCTTCCGAGAAGCTGTGTTCAGCAGCCAAGAGCAATTGATCCCAATCTGAACTCAATTTTGCGTCGGGTCCTTCGGTCGCAACGATATCTGGAATTGCGTATTCACCAAAGACACTCGAGTCATCGTACAAGCGACGCCCCGCGTAGTTTGCTGTAAAATCATCGTCCGTGCTTTTATCATTATAGACAGAACTTCGGGGAGAGTGACGCCAATTATAAGCAGAGTAGGTTCCATCCGCATTCTCGATCGCAACAATGCGAGCATTTCCATTCAAGACATCAATGCCATTACCCGACTGAGCAATACCGCGTCCATTGCCCCCGTAGCTTGGCTCTAGTTGCCCTTCTCCGAGCCATTCGGAAAACTGGTCAGAAGGACCGAACGGACGGTGGTTAGACCGCGACAAATCTCCGTCCTCAAAAGAGAATCGGAAACTCGTCCGCTTAGACGCTTTAAAAGTACCAGCGAGAGCAACACGACTGGTGTCCTTAAATTGAAAGTTGCGATGCCCACCTTTATCTTGCTCAAGAGCGTTCAGGCGAATCGCCAACTTATCCTCAATCAAGACCTTGTTCAAGTCCACTGATGCCCGTCGATGGTCCCAGCTACCGTACTGCAGTTCCAATTTAGTAAGATCCTTACCAGTGATCGCACGCTTTGTAGTTGCATTCGCAGTACCGCCAATCGATCCAACTCCAAAAAGCACTCCGTTTGGTCCTTTAGAAAAATCGAAACGCTCAACATTGTAAACATCGTCCGGAGAATTCCACATTATAAAGTCTCGCGTCCTTGAACCGGAAAAACCGCGAGAGCGAAAACTGTTACGCTGATTGGGGAGTGAGCTATTAAACGTACCGGAATTCGCCGCTCCCTGCGATTCGAACTCTTCCGTCTGCACATTGCCTTGGTAAACCAGCAGCTCTTCAAAGTCGTTTACTCCCAAATCCTCGAGCAACTCCAAGGTCGTTACTTCGACCATTGCAGGGGTGTCCTTCAGCGACGAGTTGAGGCGGCTTCCAGACAGCGTGCTCTCTGCACGGTAGCCTTCATCTTCCGCAGCTTTTACCTCAAATGGGCTAAGTTCGAAAATATCCTCTTCGCCGGCATCTTGAGCCGAAGCAAACGGTGAAAAAGCAACGGCTGCTGCTGCGATTGGAGTGAACACTACCTTGGTGTCACCTTTGTAGCTATGTCTAAGCATTTCGATTGGGATTTTGGGGTTGGTCGATAATACACCAGAGACGCTAAGTTCGCACCCGCCAGGGCAACAAAACTGGGCCATTCGAATTAATTGGGGTATTCTCGATCGGTATGGGTTCTTTGTTTTGTTCTAGATGAAGTATCTCATGGAGAGTCGTCTTCGTCATCCTACACGTTCGTGTAGGGCGATGTTTGCGGGGAAAACTCTCGGGCTAATTCATGTTCATTAATCAAGCACCAGCGTCACCATGGTGACCGACCTAGCAGGGATCTTGAGTTCGATATCGGAAGAAGAAATTCGTGCAGGAATCCCTGATGCCTTAACATAGCTCGTTCCTTCCAAGGGCTTGTTGTTGAGTGCAGGATCGATATCGACCCACTGGTCGAAATAGGCGTCACCACGAAGCGATCCGTTCGCCAGGCTGATGGTGAACGCGTCATGTTCCAACTCGCTCATGTTCAGAGCGTAGAACCGTATCGTGTTTCCTTTCCTTAAAGCCCTGGTGTGGAGTTTTCCATTGGTCAAAATCTCCTCTCCGTCAAAATCCGTGACTTTCACCGGCGAATATCCAAGCAAGTGAGTTGTGATCTCTCTCATCACATCGCCTCGAAAACTATCGAACTCGCGCTGATAGTGCCACCAGATGAACCCTGTCATACCAAGGTCGATACAATCCCAAAGTGAACCGATCGCGTCCTCCGACTCGTCAAAATCATCTGCATTGGGACGGGTATTCCAATGCAACTCCGTATGCCACTTAGGCCGCTCGCCCGCTAAAGCCAGATCATGCTCCAGCAACTTCAGATGGCTATCGCGATCTTCGGGGTAATAGTGAGTCCCATAGATATCCATACTGTGCCCGCCCTTGCGTTCCATCAGTTTATCCATCCATCCATTTGAGTTCGGATAGTAATCTTCAGGACCAATTAACAATGGTACCGGAAGCGACTCTTCACCACCTTTACTGCGAACCTTGTTGCGACGCTTCAGTTCCTCTCGAAATGCCTTCACGATCCTAACGTGCACTTTCGGATTAATACGCCCTTCGTTGAAAAAGTACTCGTTATCCAATCCTAGAAAGTGAGTGGGAATGCCGTGACCAAACATGTATTCAATATAGTCGACTAGCAGGATGGCGTACTTTCGAGGGTCCACTCCGCGATCAGCAACCCCATCCCCGTCGCTATCCGTTTTCAGAGTCCACAGAGGAAAGCTGGCAGGACCGTTGAGTTTCTTGCTCGCGAAAATCTTCAGATCTGGATTCACCGCGAGCGCGTTTTTCAGTGCCGTAACCTCCTGCTCGTAATACTTGCCGTCAACTTCGCCCGGAGCGGGGTGAGCCGGTTTCCCCGGGCGTGGTTTACGGGGATGATCCCTCGTTCCATAAATCGAAGTGCGGATTCCATTGAACCCATCATCGGCGAACAATGTGTGAGCATTGTACAGAGGATCGCCTTCCGCGACCTGCTTCGCCGCGTAAGGACTCTTAAGATCGAAGAACACAGTATCGATCACTTGCCCTTGTTCATCCGGATAAATGGTAGCGTATTTGTCGCTGCCATTCCCATAAGCGGCACTGACCAACAAACCTGTCACAAGACCGGCAAATAGAATTCGTATCATCTTTTTCATTACTTTCCTACGGCAAAGGCTTCAATGGACGTCGCGTCTCGTTAACTTGCCTCCCCTTTTTCTTCGCTGACAGTGGATACAGTTCTTCCACCTCCTTTGCGCCTATATTCACCAGCAAGGAGCGAGCCGAAAAACCACCGAGAGCTGCGATCTCCTCCTTGAACGCCCGCAGCGAATCCACCTGCTTCGGATTTCGGCTTAGCGTTTCCAAAGCCGAGTAGAACGGTGCCATCTTCTCTCCAGAGTTTGACCGTACTCCCTCGATCAATACCGGCAGTCCAATACTCGATTGACCAGCAAGACATAACGCCTCCGCTACAGTCGCAGATACATAAGCATCCGAATCATACAGAGCCTTACCCAACTCTCTGGGAACCTCTTTCAACTCTCCCCTTGCAGCCAGCTCGGAAATTCCAGCCGCCGCCCAGAAACGAATTTCGGGATACTCGCTCTCCATTGCCGCAAGAAACTCAGCAAGGTCACTCCGCTCTGGCAGGGAAGCCTTTTCGGCCAAACTGATCAACGCCTCCAAATCGTACCGATTTTGATTCACCCAATCGTAAAGCGAAACACCTTCTTGCTTCACTTTTGAGGTAGGCGGGAAAAATCCCAAATCACGCGTCTCTCGCACATGACGCGAAACAGCCTTTCTCATTTTAGCCAGAATCGTTTCATACGCAGGGTCGCCCGCGAGGTTCTTCTCCTCGTGAGGATCAGCTTCAAGATCGAAGAGCATCTCCACCCCTTTAGCGGTAAATGGCTGCAGCCAAACGGCGTCAGCACGACTTCGTTCAGGAATCTCGCTGCGTTCGGCTGCGTACGCGTCCCAAGCCAAGTTCGAAGGCATCTGCCACTGAAAGTCGTTTCGCAGACAATACGCTCTGCTCGGCAAATACGAACGAATGTACTTCCAACGGCCATCAGTCGCCGCCCGGCAGGGATCGTAATGACGCTCCTGATTCGTTCGAAACGCGAACTGCATCTCACGAGCAGGCTGTTCAAACTCGCCAAGAAACGCCTGCCCCTGCATCCACTGCGGTGGCTCTATCCCCAACAGGCTGAGCAAGGTCGGAGCAACATCAACGAAACCGATCAAACGATCAGACTGCGTGCCCGGGTTGAAATCGACAAGATGTCTGAACTTCTCGGGAACGTATATGAGAAAAGGCACACGCAATCCACTCTCGTAGAGAAAGCCTTTTCCGCGCGGCAGGCTCCCGCCGTGGTCAGAGTAGAAAAATACAATCGTATCCTCAGATAAACTACGCTCTTCCAGATCCTTTAAAAACAAACCCACCCATCGATCGACATCCTGCACCCCCTCCAAGTGGAAGGCATAATCGGAACGTACCTCGGGCAAATCCGGGACATAAGTCGGTAAATCCAAACTCTGCGGGTCTAGCCCTTCCTTGCCGAAACCACGCCTCCCCTCAGTGGTCACGCTAGTCAATCGACTCATATGCGTGATGTTCGCGTTGAAAACGGCGAAGAACGGCTGCCCCGGCCTCCGATCAGAACTGTTGTAGGTGGCAGAAGAGGAACACTCATCCCAAATCCCCTTGCGATTCCGCGTCGTATTGTAGTCGGTCTTCGAGTTGTTTGTGCAGTAGTAGCCTGCCTCACGCAGAAGTTCAGGGTAGAAAATCCCTGCCGGCGTGTCCCAGCGCCGACGATGGTTATCCATGCCGTAAGTCGTTGCGTAACTCCCCGTGATCAGGGTTGAACGAGCAGGCGAACAATGCGGGGCGGATGACCAGGCTTTCATCATTTGCAGACCACCGGCTGCCAGCGCATCAATGTTCGGCGTCTCAACATCCTCGTTGCCGTAACACCCGAATTCGTAAGCGCTCGTGTCCTCGATCGTCAGCCAAAGGATATTCGGTTTCTCAGCCGCACCCAGGAAGGCTATAGCAATGGCAGAGAAGAGGCTAAGCACACTCAGACGCAGGACAGCTCTTTGAATAAGCGAGTTTGAAACAGTTCGGGGAATCATGGGGTAGATCGGAAATGGTAGGTTCCGAGTATGCCAAGGATTCGCCCAAACGTCAGCCTACACGTTCATGTAGGACCGTGGATCCTAGTCCCCTGCACGTTCGTGTAGGTTCGGCTCATTGTTATCGACGACTCGCGTTTAACGGCCCACATCTGACATCCTACAGCCCCGCGGCGGGGCACACTTTCCCCAGTAATCGTCACCCCGTATCACCAATGAGAGTACTATCGATATCCAGCATTCTGGGCACTCTTTTTCTGTCTGGCACCGTCGTCGCGACACCTGAGTGGCAGGATCCAAACGTTTTCCAGGTCAACGAAGAGCCCGCTAGGGCCTCCTTCCATTCCGCTCCAGACCGAGACTCGGCCATCGCTCGCAACCCTGCCAGCCAGTCGAACTACCAGCTCCTGAACGGTGACTGGAAATTCAAGTGGGTACCCACTCCCGACCAAGCTCCACGCGACTTCGCTGCAGTAGACTTCGACGACACCGAGTGGAACAGCATCCCAGTCCCTTCAAACTGGGAATTCGAAGGTTACGGAATTCCGCACTACGTAAACCACCCTCACGAGTTCTCTCTCGGCAAAAAGCCGAGACCACCTGAGCTCCCGGCGGACAACAACCCAGTCGGCTCCTACCGCCACAAATTCGAAATCCCTAAGTCTTGGGCCGGCCAAGCCATCTACCTCAATTTTGGTGCCGTCAAGTCAGCCTGCTACCTGTGGATAAACGGCCAACAAGTGGGCTACTCCGAGGATTCCAAACTCCCCGCCGAGTTCAACATCACCGACTACGTCAACCCCGGTTCCAACACCCTCGCCCTCCAAGTTTTCCGGTATTCAGATGGTTCATACTTCGAAGCCCAAGACATGTGGCGCGTCAGCGGCATCGAACGCGACGTCTGGCTCTTTTCCACACCAAAAACACGGATCCGCGATTTCTTTGCAAATGCAGGTCTCGACGCAAACTACCAAAACGGCGAGTTGGAGCTCAGCGCCGAGATCCAAAACCAGAGCAACAAGCCCCAGAGGAAACTCACCCTCACAGCTGAAATTCTCGACGGCCAAACAGAGCTCGCCAGCCAATCCATCGACGTTCCCAACATCGCTGACGGCAAAATCGCTGAGGTCCGTTTTCCCAAGCTCACCCTCGATGGCATCACGCCATGGTCCGCCGAAATACCCAAACTTTACACCCTCGTCCTCACCCTCTCTGACGCCAAGGGAGAGCCGATTGAACACACGTCCCAACGCATCGGATTCCGCACTTCCGAGCTCAAGAACGGCCAGGTTCACATCAACGGGCAACCCGTTCTCTTCAAGGGCGTCAACCGCCACGAGCACCATCCCGACACGATTCACTACATCGACCGGGAAACCATGCTCCGCGATGTACAGCTCATGAAGCGCTACAACATCAACGCCGTCCGTACCGCCCACTATCCCAACGATCCCTATTTCTACGAGCTTTGCGATGAATACGGCCTCTACGTCGTAAACGAAGCTAACATCGAGTCCCACGGCCTCGGAGCCGCAAACCAACGCGGCTCATACAAACCAGAAAAACACATCGTCAACCACCCGGACTGGAGAGAGGCCTATCTCAACCGCGTATCCGCTCTATACGAACGCGACAAAAATCACGCTTCGGTCGTCATCTGGTCCATCGGAAACGAATGCGGAGACGGCATCAACCTCGAAGCTTGCTACGACTACTTCAAATCCGTCGACAGCCGCCCCGTCATGTTCGAACAGGCAAACCTTCGCCGTCATACCGATATCTATGCTCAGATGTATGCTCCCATTCGCCAGCTCGAATGGTACGCATCCACCAATCCACGACGCCCCGCCATCCTATGCGAATACGAGCACGTCATGGCTAACTCAGGTGGAAATCTCCAAGAGTACTGGACCCTCATCGAAGCCGAGCCCTCACTACAAGGCGGATTCATCTGGGACTGGGTCGACCAAACAGTCCGAGCCAAAACCGAGGACGGCCAAGAGTACTGGGCCTATGGTGGCGACATCGAACCCGCAGGAACCCGCAACGACGGGAACTTCTGCGCGAACGGGCTAGTCGCAGCGGACCGCACACCCAATCCTCATGCATTCGAAGTCCAAAAGGTGTATCAAAATATTGGATTCTCGGATTCGAATCTGACCGCGGGAGAATTCGCAATTTTCAACAAGCGCTTTTTCAAGAACCTCAGCGATCTTGATTTCCGTTGGAGAATAGAGGCAAACGGACAATCGGTAGCAGAGGGCAAGTTCTCTCTTAATACGCCACCACAAAGTACTGACTACGTTACCATTCCGACCGACACAATTAAGCCAGAACCTGGCCTGGAGTACCACCTCATGATTGAAGCCCTTTCCAAGAAAAGCACAGACATGACCGACACCCTGCAAATCGTTGCTTGGGAACAGATTCGTCTTCCACACTTGGAAGTGCCAGCTACTGAAACCGAAATCTCCGGAAAAGTCACCGTGCGCGAAAATCAAAACCAAGTAACCCTGAGCGCGAACGGCTTCTACGCTACCTTCAGCAAACACACTGGTACGATGGATTCCCTGCAGTACTTGAATCGCGAATACCTGCAGTCTTCACCTCGTCCCGATTTCTGGCGAGCTCCTACTGACAACGATTTTGGAGAAGGCTTCGCCAAAAAAGCAATCATCTGGCAAAATGCAGGCAAGGAACGCGAACTCGTTGATTTCAAGGTAAACAAAGAAATCAGCAGTAGCGTATCCATTTCGACCGAACACTTTCTACCACTTGTAGAAAGTCGTTACTTCACCACCTACACCATGGATTCCAATGGGGTGGTAAACGTTGATTGCTACTTCTACGCCGCTCCGCACAAGCGCCAGTCTGAGCTGCCCCGAATGGGCACCTTGTTCGAATTAACCAAGGAACTTGATCAAGTTAGCTGGTTCGGCCGCGGCCCCCACGAAAACTACGTTGACCGAGCGAATTCAGCTCCGGTTGGCGCATACAGTTCCGCCATTGCGGATCTTGGTTTCGACTACGTTCGCCCACAGGAAAACGGTTACCGTACCGACGTACGACGCGTCGATGTTTACAACAGCCGAAACGGGGTTGGACTGCGCTTCGAAGGAAACGAACTCATAAGCTTCGGAGCGAGCTACCAGGACAAGGATGACATGGACTCTAACAAAAAGCAGCAGCTCCACCCGTATCAAATCCCAGAACGAGATCGGCTTTTCCTTAATATCGACTTCCGCCAACGCGGCGTCGGTGGCACAAATTCCTGGGGCGAATCACCGCTCTACAAGTTCACTCTACCGTGGATCGACTACCGCTACCAATTCAGCATCGCTCCCTTCCGGAAAGCAAACTGAGCAGAGGCCGTTGACGGAATGGAAATACTGTAGAGAATTTTACCGTGCATCTACACAGAGCAAATCCGAGCCAAGGAAACCGTCAAAGTCGGACGGATCTCGGTTGGGTGCGAATACTCCTGATCGCCAGCTGCCTCGCCACAATTGGATTTGCCCTCTTCGCCTGCGGAGCGGGACCGGATGATGCCGGCCTGTTTCCCTCTGCCAAGATCGCTCAACTCAAGGCGGAAAAGTCTAGTCTAGCGGAGCAACTGCCCGAACTGCCTCCTCGTGAAGTGAAAGCCATGAATGGCTTCCTTGGCTACCACAGCGCACTGCTTCCAGTCGATCGTTCATCAAGCGAGAGGGAGCGTCGAATCGACTTCCACCTGCAGCGAAAGAAGAGCCAGCCAATCCACACCATAGCCCTAATGCCGGCTTACAATCCCAAGCTCGGCACTGATCTCTCATACGGATTCCCCAAACGCTTTCGCATCGAGTTGAGAGACGACCCGAATAGCGAACCGCTAAAAGTCTACGACTTCACAGAGGAGGACTATCCCACTCCGGCCATCACGCCGCTCATCCTGTCTGAGGTGAACACCGCCAGCAATATGGTCCGCCTTGTTGTCGAAAAAGGTGTCGTGGACGACGGCCTAGAATACTTCGCCCTCGGAGAGGTCTACATCATCACCGAAAACCGAGACGGCAAACTCACCAACGTCGCCCCCTACTCTCGCCCAAGTTTTTCGGACGGATTCGAATCGCCCCCCACCTGGAGTCAGGACTATCTAGTCGATCGCCTCTCTGCCCTTAACATGACACTTGGCTCTCGTTCGAAGCAAGAGACAGACTTCGTATCCATCATTCCTGTACAGGGGGGAGAAGAGCCAATCGAGGTCGTAATCGACCTTGGCCGAGCGAAGCAAACGGGACGAGTAGCCTTCTTCCCTGCCAAAGCGCCATGGGAGATTTCGCTGCCCCATTTTGGCTATCCGGGAAGCATCACAGTTGAAGGCTATTCAAACGAGGATTTTAGCCAGCACCCCATAGACGTTCGCGAAATCGTAGATAGCTGGGACAAAACAAAATCCATGATTCTCGGCGACATCTTCTTCGCCGTTCCCCTGCGCGGGAGGAACATCCGCTATGTACGACTCCTCTTTCGCGATTTGCCCATTCATGACAACTCCCGCATTTTCGCTATCGGCGAGATCTCCGTCTTTCAGCAAGGCACCCTCCTCTCCCATAATCGTCCGGTAACGATTTCTGGTCTCAATCAAGCAGATGCGGACCCGTCACTTCTAGTAGACAACTATGCTTTCAATCAGGAAATTCTGCCCCCAGAGGAATGGCTCAAAGGTGTTGCCAAACGCTACGAGCTAGAAACCAGAACAGCACAAATAGATTTAGAGCTAAGCGAGCTCGAGCAACGCCTAGGAAGCAATCGCAACCTAGCGATCGGGCTCCTTCTCATAGTGGTGAGCGGAGCTGCTCTGGGCCTTTACACCAACTCTCGACTCGCCCACTCAAAAGACCTCAAGCGAATCCGCAGCCAGATATCCAGTGACTTGCATGACGATGTTGGCAGTAGCATCGGAGCTCTAACGCTTGGCCTCGAGCGACTGAAAAACCACAAACACAGTGAGCCCGTCACTCAACTCACCCAAGATCTCAGGCTGATCTCCAAAGAAGCCGCCGTCGCCTTGAGAGAGGCTGTCTGGCTAACGGACCAAAACTCCATCTCCCTGCACGACCTTGGGAAGATGATGAAAGAGAGAGCCTACTTCATACTCGGCAAGACCGGAGTCAGCTTCGAGATGGATAGCGAGTTGCCCGACATCGACATAAGCCTCATCCACAAGCGCAACATTCTTCTCCTCTTCAAAGAGGCCATGCACAATTTCGTGAAGCACGCTCAAGCCGAAATCCTGTTTATCAGCCTACGGCAAGACCCCAAGGAAGAGTTAATCCTGGAACTCAGAGACGATGGTGTCGGATTTAGCACCTCTCCCGATAAACGCAAAGGCTGGGGACTCTCCACTATGTCTAAACGCGCCACCCAAATGGGAGGTCGACTGGACATCACCTCTGATGAAGGTTCGGGTAGTTGCCTCACCCTTCGTATTCCATTCAAAGAACTTAAAAAACGATGAGCGACGAACATAACACAACCGAGACTCCACCCGTAAAAGTTTGGATGGTTGAGGACGACGGGCCGTATCGCGAGCAAATGCACTCCTTGCTCAACGAACGTCCAGGTATCGAGTGCCCGCACAGTTTCGCCGCTTGTGACGATCTTTTTTCTGCGATAGAAAGCGAACCACACCCACAGGTCATCCTGATGGACATCGGCCTACCCGGCATGAACGGCCTCGAGGGAATCAAGCAACTCGCCGACGTCGCACCCAACGTCCGAGTCATCGTTCTCACTGTATTTGACGACGAGGAAAAAGTGCTCCGAGCCATCGACGCAGGAGCAGCAGGCTACCTCCTCAAGCATGCCTCTACCGAGGAAATAGAGAAAGGGATCCACGACGTTCTGAGCAGCAAAGCCGCCCTCGATAGCCAAATAGCCCAAGTCATTCTCGATCGCATTAGAACAGAGAAGCCAAAGAAGAATCCACTCTCCCCACAGGAAACTGAGGTGCTCTATAAAATCAGCGAAGGTTTGTGTAACAAGGAAATCGCTGACGCGCTCGACATTTCCGCCCACACGGTGAGTTTTCACCTTCGCAACATCTACAAGAAGTTCGACGTCCACTCTCAAGCAGCGGCCGTATCCAGAGGAATAAGACAGGGCCTTATCTAAATTTTGGAAAGGCGGTTATGTCCGGTCACCGCCCGGACCTACAGATTGAATTCGTGATACTTCTGTAGGTCGCCGCGCTGAGGCGACATTCAAGATGCGACCCCAAAGAACTCCTCCCCCGACGTCCCCAAACGTTCAAAAACATGCATAAGCTACTCACCCTTGTCATTCTCGCCCTCATCTTCATCCAGACAACAACCTACCCATCTCAAACATTCGGAGACATTGATCGCCCGCTCTTCGCCGATCCAAATTACCACGGCTCTTGCGATCCAGAGATCGTCTGGATCGAGCAGACTAAAGAATGGTGGATTTTCTACACAGCTCGAAGAGCTCAGCGAGAGAATGCCAGCTATGTCGGTACTCCCATCGGAGTAGTCACTTCAAAGGACCTTAAAACATGGCAGTTCCGCGGTTACTGTTCTTTCGATGGAATCCCCGGAGCTCCTGACATGGACGTCACCTTATGGGCACCTGGAGTTATCCGCAACGGTGATAACTACCATATGTTCGTCACCTACAAAGACAACGCTACCCCTCCCTGGGGAGGAGACGGCGTTATCCGGCACTACATCGCGCCGGCAGATAATCTCTTAAGTGGATGGACATTGGCCGGCATACCCAACTTTCAGCAGCCCGATCCGATCGACGCCACAATCATCCGACATAAAAAACAGTTCCGTGCCTACTATCGCGTAGGCAAAAACGGGATACAGCACTCAACAAGTCCAGACCTCAAAAAGTGGACAAACCATGGTAAGTGTGATGGTGCGGTAAACGCCCCACCAGATGAACGTGGCTTCGGCTATCAAGAAGCTCCCTACGTTTTTCATTGGAAAGATAAGTACTGGATGATCACCGACCCTCACAAAGGGCTCGCGGTCTTCCATTCCCCAGACGGCCTAACTTGGACTCAGCAAGATAGCATAATGAAAGCCCCCGGTTCTGCTCCCTCAGACGCTACCCGAGCTCGCCATCCAAGCGTAGCTATCGTCAACGACCGCGCTTTTATCTTCTACCACACCGAACCGAATCGCCCTTACCCATCGCCCAAAGCCGAAGATCGTACTCCTCACCAAAAGATCTCCTACCTCCAAATGGCTGAACTCACTATCAAAGACGGGCAGCTTACATGCGATCGAGATGCGTCAGTTTCTCTACCCTGAGAAACTCGACCTGAAATTCATCGGAGGACTCCCCAGTCTGTAGTACAGGAGGATAATTATCTGCTCATGATCGTTTTTGATTGTTTTGATTCTATTAATCACAAAGAGTCCGATCGAAATGACCAGAGAGGAGCAAATTCTAGAACTACTATCCGAGCAGGAGAAGGTGTCGGTTGAGGACCTGACCCGTAGCCTCAACTCCTCCCCTGCTACTATCCGACGGGCACTCAACGCTTTAGAAGAAAAAGGAAAACTCATTCGCGTTCACGGCGGTGCCATTCCAGCTCCTCAAGATGCGGGCGAACTTAACTTCCTCGCCAAACAAAACACCCAATCTAATCCCAAACGGAGAATAGCCAGCTACGCCGCACAAGTGCCGAATGAGGGAGAAACACTCTTCATCGACTCCGGAAGCACCACCTACGAATTCGCGACGCAAATTCTCAAGAAGGGTCATTATCAAATCTACACGAACTCCCTTCCCATCTTCGAACTCGCCTGCAAACTCGATTACCCAATCAACATTGTCGGGGGCCGTTTGCGCCCTTTAAGCCGAGCAATCGTCGGCGCTGCCGCCTCCGAATGGCTAGCTGGACTTTGGTTCGACAGGGCGATCTTGGGCGCTTCTGGCCTACATCCCAAAGCCGGATTCTTCACTACAGAGGAAGAAGAGGCAGCGGTCAAAAAGACAGCATGTATGAACTCGGAGCAAACCATCGTCCTCGCCGACTCGAGCAAATGGGACACTCCTGCAGCAGTGCAGTTCGCGTCGTGGAAAGCAGTCGATCTGCTCATCAGCGATACCTCTCTGAGCGACTCAGCCAAGAAGACGATCAAGACACACAAGGGTACGCGAATCGAAACGGCCTAAGCGTCACAAATTTTTAAATACAACAAGCAGCTATGCACATGTCCAATATGAGCTACACAAGCAGCAAGAAGCGACTCGATCAGAAGTTAAACCGTATTAAGTCCGGTACCGACACGCGACAGGATTTTATTATCGCCGACGCAAAGGACGCCGATATGGCATTCGGCATTACCGCGCCAGGTCCAAACAGAGCGGGTACTTGTCCCCATGGATACAACAAGGACTCTGGTTGCTATAAGACTCTCTCCAACTACCTCGACCAGATTCGTGCCGTAATCAAGCAGCAGCTTGTCGATATCGTTCTTCTCTCCGCTTCCAATCTCGAGCGTATCGCGATGGATGAAGGGCTCTTTCGCAACTCCCCCATCACGCCTGCAGCGAGAGCCAACGACACGACTGACGTCTGGGCGGTACGCGAAGGCAAATATCCCAGCATGCCGTCGCGACACTTCCGCACGGCAACCCTTGATCACATCATGAATGGAAAGATGGGATCGACTGTGCAGGGACAGTTCAAGGGTGCTGACCTTGGGCTCTACTCAATCACTTTCACAAACAACATCGACTGGGACTACGCCGCGCTCGAAGCATTCCAAGAATTCCGTATCGAAGCGGAAAAGAAACGCTTCCGCTATTTCCTAGAAGTCTTCAATCCAAACGTCGATCCAGGCTTCGATCCTCGCAAACTCGGCGGATTCCTAAACGACAGCATCATACGCTGCCTAGCCGGCGTGACGCGTGCCGGACGACCACAGTTCCTCAAAATCCCTTACAACGGTCCAGGCCCTCTTGAGGAGCTCGTCTCCTACGATCCAAGTCTAACCGTGGGCATCCTGGGTGGCAGTGCCGGAACGACACGCGACGCCTTCCAGCTCATCCACGATGCTCAAAAGTATGGAGCCAAAGTCGCTCTCTTCGGGCGCAAGATCAACCTGTCGGAGCACCCTTTGGCGTTCATCGAGATGCTGCGAACAATCACCGATGGAAACATAACGCCCCAAGAAGCGGTGCGTGCCTATCATGGACAACTACAAGAGGCAGGCATCGCCCCTGCTCGCTCTCTCGAGGACGATCAACAACTCACAGAGAACACCCTCAGCTACAGCTAATTCTAGATTCAAATGAACCGCTCCCAAATCAACCGAGTCTTCAAGCAAGCGTCCGAATGCTTCAAGCAGCACCACTGGCACCTCCCACCTAACCCGTCTTGGGACGTAACTGACTTTGGCTTGGGTGATTTCGACCGCACAGGACTCACACTTATCAATTTGTCGGAAGAACCTGAATACTGCGAAAAACTCATGTACGCTCGGCAGGGGCAGACCACACCTGCCCATACTCATGCAAGGAAGAAGGAGGACATCATCTGCAGAGTTGGTGAACTCACTCTCCAACTGTGGGACGGTTTGCCCGAAAAATCCGAAGGAAACGAGTTCACCATACAAGTAAACCAGCGACCACGAACCCATCGTTCTGGCGACGAGCTCCACTTGCTATCGGGAGAACGCGTAACCCTTCAGCCCGGCATCTACCATTCTTTCTGGCCCACCAGCAGTGAATGTATCATCGGAGAAGTATCCACTGCCAACGACGACACAAACGACAATATTTTCGTCGACCCAAAAATTGGACGCTATCCCGGCATCGAGGAGGACGAGCCGGCTCTCGTCCACCTTATAAGCGAATAATAGCAATGGACTCGAACATGAGCGACGCCCGTCTCCTTTTAGCAAAAACGCTTCGAGAAAACGTATCCCAAATCCAGGAGACATCAGTTGTTTCCGGTTTTGACGGTTTTGTCGACCAACTCATTTCAGTGGTCGAAGAACGCCAAAACTTAAACAGCTTCACACCCGTTAATTCGATGACACGATTCTCCGAGTTGATCGGACAAGCTGCGGGTCGTTCGAGCCTACGTGAGATTGTTGTAAACTCCACCGCAGCTGGAGGTTGCGCTGTCAATCTTGGTGACGGACTAAACAAGCTAGGAGTCAAACTCGACTACTTCGGGACCATCGGTTCTCCGCCACATCCAGCCTTCGATACATTCCGATCGGAGTGCCGTTCCGCAACGGCATGGGGTTCCGAACCAGGAATGACGATGGCGCTCGAATTTCAGGACGGCAAATACATGCTTTCTTCGGTAACCCAACTCGCAGACTTCAATCCCCAACTATTGGATACCGTTCTGCAAAATGGAAGTTTTCTAGAAGCTTGTACCAAGGCCGAGGCAATAGCTCTTACCAATTGGTCCTTGTACCCACACATGACGGAATGTTGGGAAATCCTGCAAAACAGAGTCTTCGACCAACTGGAACACAGACCTTGGATCTTCATCGATCTGGTAGATCCTAGAAGCCGTTCCGCTAAAGACATCGATTGCATGCTGGAAACATTAACGAAGTTCCAGCACTCCGGTCGTTGTATTCTTGGCGGTAATCTCAATGAGGCGAACGTGCTCTGCGAGCGCCTTTCCCTACCACGGATCGAAAAGGAAGGTCCTGAACTGACCGAGCACCTAGTCCCACTTCGTGAAAAATTGGGGATTAGCGAAATCGCCATTCACTGCATCGCCGGAGCAGCAACCGCTGCCGAAGATGGAACAGCATGGATCGAGGGCCCCTACACTCCTACTCCGAAAAAGAGCACTGGAGCGGGTGATCGCTACAATGCGGGTTATCTACTCGGCCGCACTCTCGGACTTGATTTAAACCAATCATGCCTTCTCGGATCAGCTAGCTCCGGCTTCTTCGTCCGGAATGCAAGAAGCGGATCCGTCGAAGAAATCTCCAACCTTTTAGAGAACTGGTCCAAAAACGAACTAACGGACTAAGCACAAGCAATCGAGCTTCCAAACAACAGAGGCAACATGACTTCCACATCCGCAGATAGAACCGAACTTGAATGGCTCGTTGGGTATCACGATTCTCGCGACAATAAACCCGACACCTTTTTTCCGGCAACTGTACCTGGAGCTGTTCAACTTGACTGGGCGAAAGCTACCGGACAGCCAGAATACTGGAAAGCGGAAAATCCCAAACTGTTCGAGTGGGCCGAAAATTCGTACTGGACTTATAAGACAAACATCGACCTGAGCAGAGTCGCGAATGGTTCGATCCCCTACTTTGTTTGCGGTGGCGTCGACTATCAATTCGAAGTCAAAATCGAAGGCACTACCGTGCACTCGCAAGAGGGCATGTTCACGCCTTTCGAACTCTCACTCGAGAATCACATCGGAAAACGTATTCAAATCGAAATACTCGTTTACCCCGCTCCAGACTCCGGAGACGACTCCACTCACCACTCTGTAGCCAACGCTTGCTCAAAACCGCCGGTATCATGGGGCTGGGACTGGCATCCGAGACTTGTTCCCCTAGGTATCTGGAAAGACACGTTCATAGAGGAGCGACCCTCTGTGCATCTCTTCAATCTCAGTTTCGAAACGCGCCTTGATGAAAACTGCCAACGGGCGACATTGACGATAAACACAGAGAGCAACCAACCCACCAAGTTGCCTTTAAACCTTACCCTGCGTTCGCCATCCGGCGCGGTTGCTCATCAATCTACTCTATCGCTCGCGAGTGGAAGTGCCTCTCATACGGTCACAATCGAAAATCCAGAGCTCTGGTGGCCAAACGAGCATGGTCCACAATCTCGATACGAACTAATCGCCGAACTGCAGTCTGGGGACGGTACCGCCCAATCCACGCTAAAGAAACGCGTGGGATTTCGCCGTATTCGCCTCGTCATGCATGAGGGTGCCTGGGATGAGCCTTCAACCTTTCCGAAAGGCCGTAGCAATCCACCTATAACCCTCGAAGTAAATGGTCGCTCCATCTTCTGCAAAGGAACCAATTGGGTTCCTCCAGAGATTTTTCCTGGTATCATAGATCAGGATACTTATCGCCCCTTGCTAGAGATGGCCCAGAAAGCCCACTTCAACTTGCTACGCAATTGGGGCGGCGGAATCATCAACAAAGAGAGTTTCTTCGATCAATGCGACGAACTTGGGCTAATGGTTTGGCAGGAATTCCCTATCGCCTGCAACCGCATGAGCGAAGAAGACCACTACCTAGAAACCCTCAACCAGGAGTCAAAGTCGATTATTGAAGCCGGTCGGCAACACCCTTGCCTCGCCATTTGGTGCGGCGGAAACGAGCTCTTCAATGCCTGGTCGATGATGACTGATCAGCATCCAGCATTGAGACTTCTCAATCGGAATTGCTACGATCTTGATCCGCGCACCCCTTTCCTGCCGACGTCACCGGTAATGGGTATGGCTCACGGCCATTACGTTTTTCGCGACCAATCCAATGGCGAGGAGGTCTACTCGACATTCGGAAATGCGAACAACACTGCCTACACCGAATACGGATGTCCTGGTCCTTCCGACGTTGAATACCTGAAGACCTTCATCCCCGAAGATGAACTATTCCCTCCCCAAGCTTCTGGCTCCTGGAAAGCTCACCACGCATTCGGAGCTTGGGGTGTCGAAGGTGACTCTTGGCTATGCCCCAGCGTCATCGACCATTATTTTGGAAAGCCTCAAACACTGGAGGAACTCGTGAAATACGGACAGCTCCTCCAAGCCCAAGGTTATAAATTTATCTACGAAGAAGCACGACGACAAAAGCCCGTCTGCTCCATGGCCTTGAACTGGTGCTACAACGAGCCCTGGCCAAGCGCTGCGAACAATAGCCTCATCAACTGGCCTCACCGGCCCAAACCAGCCTATCACGCTGTAGCGGAGAGCTGCCGCCCGGTACTCTTAAGCGCTTCTGTATCCAAATTCCAATGGTCTGAAGGCGAAACGTTCGTCTGTAACCTGTGGCTTTTGAACGATCATCATGAAGCGATTGAAGGCGGACAACTCGAAGCCCAACTGGTGTTCCCAGACCAAACAATCCAAGTGCTTCAGTGGACTTACCCAGAAATCGAAGCCAACAAGAACCTAGCCGGGCCGAGCGCTCGCTGGGAGTTGCCGAAGTGCGAACAAAACACCTTCGACCTAAAACTCGTCGACACTCGCAATCCTGAGCGAAACTCGGTTTACACCTTCGCTTACAAAAAGGCAGAGGCGAAAGACTCAGGACCACGAGCGATGAATCAATAGCGAGGCTACAATTTCAATCGCCAGAGTCCATTCCCCCAAGTCGAAACGTAAAGGTATCTCAGACCTTCCTTCTCGACCGTTTCCGCGTTCATCAAACGCTGTAGCGGGAGGTCACCCGTAACGTCCGACAAACTCGCAGCCTTTCCGGCGACAAAAGAGAGTTTAAAGATACCAAGCCCTCGGTGTTCGTGGCCTGCTTTCGTATTCAAGGTGAAATACAAATCGCCCTCACTTTCGACCATAGCATTCACAACTAAGTCTTGATCTTGATACCAAGCGGGCTGGCGTAGATTCTCCCCGTCCTTCTTTCTAAAAACGCCATACCAGTTTTTCCCTGCATCAGGCGACCAATAGATCGCGTCATCCTTGCTCACTGCAAGCGACGTCTCACCATCCACATCCCAAGCGACGATCCAACGCCCCTTCATAATGGGGAGCCATTTCCAAGTGCCTTTGATCGGGTCACGAGTCGCCTTCCAAACCAGTTTCTCGCTCCCTAAATAGATCGTGTTCTCGTCGTTAGGATCCACATACAGTCCGCGGTTCTGATCCTCAGGAATCGTCGGCTCTGGTCCATCCCCAGTTCCCATCCTTACAAAACCACCTTTTCCGTGTTCGATAAGGGCAACAATGTCTTCACACACATAAACAGCCCCAGGTGTCGCCTTCCATGGCGAGTACGAGTGTATCTTCGTGGCAGCTACCACATATATCCGCTCCGGTTTATTCGGGTCGCTAACAATGCTACAAAATTTGTGATCGATCAGCCCAGCTTGCTCTTTCTTTCCTCCAGCAATCTGCTTCCAGTTGTCCTTGGGTGATAGGGTATCCAGTTTTTTGGCAAAGATACGCCCATTGTAGGAGGCCGCACCCCAGCCGGTTGCGACATGGGCGAGTGCATAAACATCATCACCTACTTCAATGATGGTTGCAGCATTCGAGCGCGATCCCAGATTGCCCAAGGGTCTCAATGCAACGGACCAAGAATAGCCATCATCCCAACTCTCCGTCACTCCATTGTCAGCATTACACATGATCGCGTAATTCTTGTAGACCGCGGAATCGAAAATAACCGTACAATTTGCCCCTCTCGTCCGATAAGTACGAACCCCGTCAATCTCACTCACAAAATCGCAGTACCGCTGATCCCAGTTATATGGATACGCGTCATCCAAGGTGTCCGAATAGAAGAGCGTCTGATCCTTCGTCGTCCAAATTCCTCGCTGCTCTTCTCCCCATTCAACAGGAGTGTAGCGCCAACTCAGGGGCCGCGTGTAATACTGCTCCCATCCAACATCCTTCGTGTATTGGTTCGAGTGATCTAAGTCTCGGCCGTATTTGCCGCTATCCCAGCTCATAATCTGCCTCCACTCGACATCAGGGATACTCTGGCCTTCCAGCGAAACACTAAACTCCAACAATCCAAACGGAGCGTTGTCGGGAGCAGACGTTAGCAAGGAATGCTTTTTATCTGTAGATCTTGGGTCGATTCGAGGAATCCAATACGTGCCGGACTTTGGCTCCTTTCCTATCGCAAATAGGTCCGTCCAACTAGCCTTCTTCTGAAGACTTTCCAATGGAGCTGCATACAAGCGGCTTTCTTTCGCCTTCTTTTCGAAACAAGCGTACACCCATTCTCCGTCCGGAGAGACCTCAGTCCCCCAGCACACGGCGTTTTTCCCAATTGGCGAGCGAACCTTTTCCCATCTCTTACCGTAGTCAGAACTCAGATACATTCCATCAAATCCACCTAGAAGAACATAGCCTGGGCGTCCTGGAACGATTGAAATCGAATACACATCGCGCGCCCCCTTCTTTTTGTTGTAAACGGTGTACACCCAAGACTCTCCCCGATCTCGTGAAATCCATATTCCACGCTCGCCTTGTCGTCCTTCTTTGTCTGTCCAGCGGTTTCGGTTCGAGGGAGCCGCATACACGATGTTCGTATCACTAGGATCAACCACAATCGCCATGATCGGATCATGCATCACATCTGAGCCAAATGCGTTTTTCCAAGTTCGTCCGCTATCATCGCTGGTCGCGATTCCTGTATGCATTCCCAAATACACTCTCGATGCATTCCCCGGCTCAAAGGCTGCGGTGAGCACATTGCTGCTGAATGTTTCTGGAGTCACATATTCCCAGGTAGTTCCGGCGTCCTCAGAAATGTAAGCTCCATCCACATCAGAGCAGTAGATAAGACGATCCCGGTTCTCAGGATCTAAAACAATATCCTGAATTTGTCCCCCCGCACCGGGATTAAGATTCTCCCACTTCAGATCACCGTTTGCGAAAACGGATACAGAGATTAATAGAAAGCTTATCCAAGCGAGCGTCTTCACCATCATAATCGTTCTCAGTTTAAATCATTCTCTTGAGACCAGGATCCACCATTCGAGCGACAATACGCCCTTCCTTGAATGCCTGAATCTTACTGAAGAAATCACGGAAAATCGGATCCCTTTGCAGACGAATCGCTTCCAGCAATGTCTCTTGCGTATCACCATTCTTCCAACTCAAGTCCTCTGAAAGATCTGGTCGAATAGTCTCCCTTACATCAAACCACTCTGGTTCAATGGCCCAGGCGAACGGAGCGAGATCCCAAATCGTTTTCGAAGCGGCGATCGCCTGCAGGTTCTCGTGATCATAGTTAGCGAAGATATCGAAGAGGTAGTCTCCAATCTCACCCCGCCCTTTTAGATTGGGCGCCAGTTCCGACACTGTCGTCGTCAAAGCTTCCGCAACAGTTGCGCAGGGGAATAATCCAAAGGGCACATTCGACTTGAGAATTATCCGCACCGCCTCTGGATCCCCACGCAGGTTAAACTCCCGATTGTGCGGCCAATGCGAAGGGTGCCCACCCAACCACAACAAGACGATCTTCTCAGAAATCTCGGGAGCCGTCGCCAGGGCCGCCGCAACATTAGTCGCTGCTCCAATCGCGATCACCACTAGGCGCTCACCATCCGGTAGAGCTTGAGCGCGTCGAATCAAATCCGAGCTCGCTGCGCTTCCCGAATCACCGTGTTCCGAAATTCGGCAGGTCGCTCCTCGGAAAACCTGCCCCGCACCGCCCAATCCTAGCAGGCCGATGACACGCAGAATCTCCTGGAAGCTCAACTCCATCCCTTCCGCATAACTCGCAACCCGACTGTTTTCAAAAGGGGCCGCATAGATCGCTTCCACCGCCATCCGATCCGGCGACAAAAGAGCGTAGACCAAGGCAAATTGGTCATCGATTTCATTGTAGGTGTCAGTGTCGATTACGACCTTCAGGCGTCGACCAGGAGCGAAATGGGAAAGCAGGTTTTGCATAGGGGTGTTTGATCTAGGTCTTCAAATTACATCGATGTCAATATTTATTGACCCAGGATCAAAAACCCCGCTTTCTACCCTCAAACCCACCACCACGCTCGCTTCCCAGAGTTGGACGCCTACACTTAACACTGTTCACTCCCATCCATGCCTCCCCCAATCAATATCCTGACCATCGTCACTGACCAGCAACGGGCTGACACGATTGGAGCCCTCGGAAATGCAAAAATCCGGACTCCCGTCCTCGATCGTCTCGTCGAGCAAGGGGTATCCTTCACTCGAGCGTACACCCCCACCCCCGTTTGCATGGCCGCTCGCGCCGCTCTCGCAACCGGTCTGTCGCCCGCCCAAACGGGTTGCTGGGACAACAACCCTATGCCAGTGGACGCGACTAGCTACATGCAGCTGCTCCAAACAGCAGGCTACCAAACTCATGGCGTAGGAAAAATGCACTTCGAGCCTGACCACACGCGCCTCTGGGGCTACGACACTCGAGACATTTCAGAGGAGGGAAAAAGCGGCGATTTCGACAGGTTCCTCAAAGACAACGGCTACGGACACGTACTCTCCCCACACGGCATACGGGGCGAAATGTACTACCTTCCGCAACCCTCCCAACTTCCATCCCACCTCCACGAATCCCACTGGGTTGCGGACCGCTGTATCGACTTCCTAAAATCTCGCGATCGAGACCGTCCATTCCTTTTAGACGCCCACTTTATCAAGCCCCATCCCCCCTTTGAAAATCCCATGCCTTGGTCCTACCTCTATCGCACCAAAGACATGGCCCCTCCGTATCGTCCCGAGAACTACACTGACTTTCACTCCCGCATCAATCTCGTCCAAAATCGCTACAAATACAAAGACCAAGCCTGCGAGGACGAACTCACGTGGAGAACAACCAAAGCCGCCTACTACGGGGCCATTTCCTTCATCGACTACCAAGTCGGACGCATACTGGAAGCCCTAGGCGACGAGATTGAAAACACACTCATAATCTTCACCTCCGACCACGGTGAAATGATGGGTGACTACGGTTGCGCTGGAAAACGTTGCCTATTGGAAGCATCCAACCGGATCCCCTTCATAATGAAAATGCCGGGACAAGAAAAAGCCGGCACTCGTATTCAAACACCTGTCACACTTACCGATATCTTTACCACTGTCTCAAAAATCGCCGAAGTGACTCCCTCCGATACCTACGGTCCCCGCTCTGGGTCCGACCTTTTCGACATCGCTCGCGGAGATGAGGAAGGCCGCATCGTCCACACCCAGTTTCAGCACGCTTGGATGGGTAATTACATGGCAACCGATGGGAAGCGAAAATTTCTGTATTCAGCCGCAGACGACAAGAGCTGGAGCTTCACAATCGACGACTCACTCCGCGACACACCTGACTCCAGCCAAGCGACATCTAAACTAGGCGAGCAGGCGATTGAGCACTTCGCTAAATTCCCGAAGACACAAGCTGTCGAAAACGGAAACTGGAGGAAGCACGAACCGATGCCTTGGCCAGAAGATCGAGACTACGGTCTACTCCAACAAGACCCCGAGGGTATCGAAGAAATGCTGGACACCATAAAGCCCTACCACAGCGGTGAACACCCGGCATGGGATGCAAGCTACGGAGCGATCTTCGACCACATGCCGGAGATGGACGAGGAATCATGAACTCTCCGCGCGCGATCGTCCTCATTCAATCCGACCAGCATCGAGCGGACTGCCTCGGCTGCTACGGACACCCCATCGTCAAAACTCCCAACCTCGATCGCATCGCAGCTCGTGGCGCTCGCTTCGAGAATGCGTACACGCCGACACCTATTTGTGTTCCTGCACGCAGCACGCTCGAAACCGGTCAATGGCCGGTTCAACATGGATCCTTGTGCAACTACGACTCCGAACTCGCAAACCCAATCGAACCCACTGTTTCTACCTGGGCAAAAGACCTGTCCGCAGCAGGCTGGAGTCTCGACTACGTGGGTCGCTGGCACGTTCATCCGCAGTATTCACCCACTGACTACGGATACGATAGCTTCATTTCCGACCACGACTACCACGCATGGCGTGAAAAACAAGGGCACCCACCAATGCCACAGGTCCCTTCTCCCGATCCAGAAGTAGGCTTCTTCGGGGAGATCGACGCAGAAATCCCCACCGACCAGTCCCAATTGAACTGGCTCGCCGACCAAGCGATTTCACGAATCGACAAGCGACTGAAATCGGAATCCCCCTTCCTCATTCGCCTCGACTGCCTGCAACCTCACCTCCCCTGCAGACCGTCCCAAGAGTTTGCAGATCAATACGATCCAGCGACCATTCCTCCCTGGGGCAGCTTCGATGACGACCTCTCAAAGAAGCCCTACATGCAAGGCCAGCAGCTTCGCACATGGGATATCGAATCGATGAGCTGGGAGGATTGGCAACCGGTGGTTGCACGTTACTTCGCCGAAATCACCGAGATGGACGCCGCAATTGGTCGCGTCTACGATCACCTCGAAACAAGCGGCATACTCGACAACACACTCTTCATCTACACCTCGGATCATGGCGATCTCTGCGGCGGTCACAGAATGCTCGACAAACACTACGTCATGTACGACGACGTGGTTCGCGTACCATTGATCGTCAGCTGGCCGAACAGTATCGAATCCGGCAATACCGTAAACGACTTCGTCTCAACCGGCATCGACATCCCAGCCACCCTTAGAAGTATAGCCGGAGCCAAAACGCCCCAAGAAAGCGCCGCCTTGCCTTTGCTTCCAGCCCTTCAGGCAGAGGGCAAACGCTCGCAACGCACAGACATTTACTCCAGCTACAACGGCAATCAGTTCGGCCTTTGCAGCCAACGGATGGTACGCGACGAGCGCTGGAAATACGTCTTCAACGCCACCTGGGAGGACGAACTCTACGATCTCGAAAACGATCCGCACGAGAAGTGCAATCTCGCCCAACTCCCAAAGTATGCCCAAGCGCTATCCAAGCTTCGGATACGCTTACTCGATTGGCTGGAGAAAACGAACGATCCTCTCAAAAACTACTGGCTCGAGCCTACTCTCCGCGAAAACCGAAAGCGGTAGCGGCAAGTAATTCACCACTCGACTATCCACGCTCAACACTCCGCCAACGGCGAACCGTTGGCGACTAGGCCGATTCGCGAATAATCAGATCCGGCTCGAACACCAGACGGCGCGGATTCGAAATGTCCTTCGAGTTGATGCGCTCGATCAGCAGATTGACCGTTTCCCGAGCGATCCGATTCTGCGGTTGGCGTAGAGTGGTCAAACTCGGAGCTGAAAGTTTTGCCCAAGGAATGTCATCGAAGCCCGTTACAGCTAAATCGTTCGGAACCGACAGCCCCATTTCCTGAGCCGCCTTCATCGCACCGATAGCGATAAGATCCGTCGCACACACGATAGCGGTAGGCCGATCGCTCATCCGCAACAAAGTCTTCGCGAGGTCCAAGCCCTCGACAAACTCTCCTGTTCCTTCGCAGACCCAGCCGTCCTTGACCATCAGTTTCGCCTTGTCCATCGCATTGCGATAGCCCTCTAGGCGCTCACGGTTACCCAATGCGGCCTGTGGTCCTGAAATGAAAGCAATCTTCTTGTGCCCCGTCTTAATGAGATAGCTGGTAGCCTTTTCAATCGCCTCGATATTCTTGATGACGATCTCATCGGCCTGGATTTTGCCGAGGTTGGTTCCGCCGACGATTACAGGCTGCTTGCGCTCTACGAAACGATTCAAAATCTCGAGTGACTCCTTGTCGTCCCACTCACTCATGTTGAAAAGCAGGCCTTCCACGCGGTTTGCCTCCATCATTTGCAAAGCCTTCACAACCTCGCTGTGACCGCCCGAAACGCTCGAGAGCAAAACCTGGTAGCCCTTCGCGAGCGCCGTATCGTGGATCGTCTGGAAAAACCAAGGATAGAACGGGCTTGTGATCGACGGGATGATCAAACCGATCAGGCCGGACTTGCCCGAGCGTAAATTCGCCGCCTGCTGGTTACGCACGTAGCCAAGCTTCTTGGCCGCTGCCATCACCAGCTCCTTGTTCTTAGGACGCGAGCTAGATCCCGCTAGGATCCGGGCTGCAGTCTTTGGAGATACACCTGCTTCTTTCGCAACTTCGTATATGGTCGCCATCGATCTAGACTGTTGACCATTTTTGAGACCGATGACGAACCCTTTTTCCATCGCTTTTCCGCTCCTAAATCCTTCTCAGTCAATAATCGCCCAAATCGCAGTTTTTTGGAGATGTATCATTTGTTTTGACATCGTTGTCAGTTTTAGTCGAAAATCCGGCCACTAAGAACAAATGTCAAAACTTTCCAAACCCCATACACTCCCCTACAGCGAGTACTTTACGACCGCATACGACATGTGGCTCGGAAAGTTCATCGGTGGAACTTTCGGTGCAAATTACGAAGGTTTTAAGCACATTTTGGATGTCAATGTAGAGGACCTCCTGCCGCTCAACATAGTCGAGAACGACGACACGGATCTGCAAATCCTCTGGCTTCACGCCCTCCAAGAGCATGGCATCGACTTGAATTCAGAGCAAATGGTCGCCGAGTGGCGCGAGCACGTAGACGCACCTTGGTCAGAGTACGGAATCGCGATCGCCAATTGGGAACGCGGCATCATGCCGCCAAAATCTGGCGATGTAGACAATTGGTTCTTCGGCAATGGCATGGGCTGCCCTATCCGTTCCGAGATCTGGGGCATAATCTGCCCGGGAATGCCAGGACTCGCAGCGAGTTACGCCAAGCAGGATGCCGAGCTGGATCACCATGAGGATTCGGTACAGGCCGAGATCTTCCTTGCGGCGCTGGAGGCGGCAGCCTTCCTCGAAAAAGATCTCATGAAGCTGATCGAAACCGGACTCAGCTACATTGACCCTGAGAGCCGATTCGCTCAAATGGTCCCGAAAGTGATCGAATGGTGCGAATCGAACTCCTGGCAACAGGTTCGAGCTCTTATCCTGCGGGACTTCGGACACCCTGACTTTACCAATTCCCCACAAAACCTGGGATTCACCATCCTGGCCCTCCTCAAAGGCGATGGCGACTTCGTCAAGACGATGAACATCGCCATTAACTGCGCCTACGACACGGATTGTACCGCAGCCTCGGCGGGAGCGATCCTGAATGCGATCAGCGGAACTGCGGCCCTCCCTCCATCCATCCGCGATGCCCTGACCGACGACTATAAAATCAGCGACTGGATGCTCGGCTTCCCTCGCGACGGCTCCCTCAAGGAGCTCACCCACGCCAGCTGTTCCTTTGGCCTGCAGATCGCTTCTCGCAATCCCGACCTACTCCACATTCCGGTCGAGCAAGAAGTCCCTCAAATCCCAGCCTTGGTGGTCAAGAAACAGGACCTCGCTGAAATCTCGCCAGTTGAAAAAGCCTTCCCCGACTGGGTCGTTTTCGGTCCCTATTCGAGAGACTGGAAGGAAGTCAGCCCTCAAAATACCGAGTATCCGGATCATGGATGCGATGCACTGCCTTCGCTCAGGTACATGACTCAGATGCACTCCGGCTTCGACACCGACTTCAAAGACCCAGCCACCCTATCTCAGACGGGACTCACAATCGACGCGACCGCCAACGATCCGCACGCGCACTTCTTGCCCGCAAAAGACTCTCGTCTCATCCTGAACGGGCTTCCGGATGCAGGCAGTCCCTGCAGCTACTACGCTTACTCTGAATTCGAGTCGCCTGAGGATTCTCACAATTGGATGCTCGCAGGCTGCACCGGACCAATCGAAATTTGGTTAAATGGAAAGCGTATCCTGAAAAGCGATACCTATCAGCCATTAAACCCTTGCACATTCGAAGCAGACCTGAAGCTCCAGTCCGGCACCAACCGTATCGTGCTAAAGCTGGAAAAGACCTCACAGCCAGTCGAGGCTGTGGTCATCTTCAAGAAGCATCGCAAACGCCACTGGCACCAGTGTTTCGTCAATACGGACCTTAACTGGACTCCGTTGAACGAACCGAGCGAAGCCGCCACTTTATAGGCCGCTTTGATTTGCAGCTTTCCGTATTGGCTGCATCTTTCTATTCCGTCCCTCCACTGGAGGGACTTTACCCTTTTCTACACTCATGCTTCCCCGCAACCATATCCTAAAGTTCGCTCCGCGGCGCGCCCTCACCAATCTCAAGCTCCTCAAGAGAGATCTCTGGCAAACGGTCGAAACCGCTTCGATCAATAAGCTAACAGCATCCGGCGAACCCCGTTCGATCGAAACTCCGCACTACTGGGGCAAGATCTATGGCGAACAAGGTTTCACAATCGATCTACCAAACGCGGACAATGATGGCCAACTCTGGCTCCGCTGGATCGATCAGGGGGAATCTACACTGTACATAGACGGAAAGCCCTTCTTCGGCTTCGATGTTGCTCACCGCGAGTGCTTGCTCCCTAAGAGCTTTAGTTCACTCGAAATAAGAGCTTACTGTATCCAATCCGCAATTTGGCATCCAGAGGCCACCGGCATCGATCCACGTGGCAGTGAACTCAAGGGAGCCTTTTTCATCCGTCGTTCCGAAGCTCACTGGAAGCTCATCCACGACCTTCAAATTCTCATCGAGCTCATCGCCGCAGCCGCCCGCAAAGAATCTCCGGAGCTCTCAAACTGGTTTGAGCACAAGGGCGTTCCTACCGACGATCACAACGTCACTCCCTTCACTCGCCAACTCGCCCGAGCACTCGAGTCTACCTGCGATCTCCTAGATCTCAAAAAACTCGACGACGCATCCGCCCTTCTCGACCAAACCTTCGAGAACTTCCCGTCCGAAGCTTGGAATCTGGACGCAACAGTCAACGGGCACTCCCACATCGATCTCGTTTGGATGTGGCCTGAGTCGATCGGAGAAACCAAGGCAGTACACACCTTTACTAACGTCGACTACCTGATGGACCGGTATCCAGAGTTTCAGTTCGGATACTCGCAGCCCGCAAGCTACGAGGCGGTCAAGCGCCTTGACCCCGCCCTCTTCGACCGAGTCTCAAACCGGATTGAGCAAGGACGATGGGAGGCCTACGGTGCCATGTACGTCGAATCCGATACATTGATTCCTTGCGGTGAAGCCTTAGCTCGTAGCTTCGAACTCGGTCAGGCAGGATTTGCCGAACTAAACGGTTCCCCTTCAAAACTCTGTTGGCTCCCAGACGTGTTCGGCTACTCAGGCTCCCTCCCACAGCTAATGAAGCACTATGGGGTCGAGTACTTTTTCACCAACAAGGTGACCTGGAGCGAATCAGTCGCTTTTCCGCTCAATAGCTTCAAATGGGTTGGCTCAGACGGATCCGAGATCCTCACCCATATCCATGGCGAAACGGTCCAGTTCTACAATGGCTGTGCAACCGTCGACGAACTTGAACGCGCCCAGAATCGTCACCACCAGGCGGATACCCACAAAGAGGTCCTGATCCCAACGGGATATGGAGATGGCGGCGGCGGTCCTACAGAAGAGATGTGTGAACGCATCAAGCGTCTTCAGAACCTCGCAAGCATGCCTCGCTGTAAATGGGGCAACATCGAGCCTTTCTACGACCGCCTCGATACACTCCGCGACGATCTCCCCAATTTTCACGGAGAGATCCTCATCCAAAAGCACCGCGGCACCTACACCAGCAGATCCACCTTCAAGTCCCGATACCGTTCTGCTGAAAAAGCTCTCCAGCTCGCAGAAATTGCAGCTGCGACAAAGGGCTCAGGCCCGATCAACGAAACGTGGTGGAAACGCGTGGTCTTCTCCCAGTTCCACGACATTCTCCCTGGCTCATCCGTTACGCGAGCCTACCTCGAGCTCGAAGCAGAGTTCGATCAAATCATCGATGAAGCGAAGGCCTTCACCTCAGAGATACTCTCGAGCGAAGAAGGCTCCGCTCTGTTCAATACGAGCCCCTTCGACGCACAAGCATGGACGGAAGACGGAAAACTCCTCAAAATCCCAGCTTACCAAAGCGCTGAAATCGCACTTGCCGAGAGCTACGAAGGCCCAGCCGTCAATGTTACCGAAAGTACAATCGGCAACGAGCATCTGAAAGCTGTTTTCAACAACAAGGGAGAAATCGAATCACTTGAATTTGGCGGAGCACAGGTTGCCTCATCAGCTCCACTCAACCAACTCTGGGTCTACCCAAACAGACCACACGACCACCAAGCGTGGGAAATCGACCGCACCGCTCTTAGCCTCGGGCAGCAAGAGACATCCCAAGCAGATGTATCGATCAATCGTACACACGACGGACTCGTAGAACTCTGCTTCAAACGCAAACTTTCCGAAAAGAGCTCTGTCCTGGTCACGTACCGTTGCGATGCCACCAAGCCATATCTCGAAATCTCCTACGACATCGACTGGCAGGAGGAACATTCTTACCTCAAGGCAATTATGCCCACCGAGTATCGAGGCGACAATGTTCGCTATGGCCAAGCAGTCGGGAGTACGGTTCGGAACCAAAACCCTAAGACCATAACGGATGAAGCTCAGTTCGAAGTTCCCGGTTCACGCTGGGCACTCATTTCTGACGATGGCGAGCGCGAAGGTCTGAGCGTTGTCACAGAAAACAAATACGGATTCTCCGCTCGCCACGGAACGATTGGCGTGTCACTCCTCTCCAGCCCGCTCACAACCGGGGAAGGCCCCGGGTTCCAGAACCCATTTCCAAACTCACTGCGCGAAGACATACCAGAGAATATTTGTGCCGACCTCGGACGCCACAGCTTCAAACTCATTCTCGCGCCTTGGCAATCCGGCAAGACAGAGGCCTCTCAACACCCCGCGGCCCTTGCGGACTACGCATTCACGGAAGCACTCACAGCGACTCAGGGGACAAAACTCCCTATTCACGGTGTAAAAGGTCTAGATTCCGTATTCATTTCCTGGATCCAACCATGCGAGGACGGAAATTTCATCGTCAAAACGACAGAGACGATGGGGGCACGCGGCACCGTGAAACTTCTCCTAGACGAAGGCTTTAGAGCCACTCCGATCGACGGACTCAAGACCCCACTAGGAACCGCCCTCGAGAACAACGAGTTTCAAGCCACTCCATACAAGCTCAACTGCTTCCTCATTACAGCCAACTGAACGTCCAACCATTCACGGTTTCGTCCGGTCCGAAGCTTCCTACTCTCCTCCTGATCTTCATAATTCACCCCTCATACTTCATCCTTCAAAATGAAGATCACCGATGCCAAAATCTACCTAAACTCTCCTGGTCGCAACTATCTCACGATAGAGATCCACACCGACGAAGGTGTGATCGGTCTTGGAGACGGCACTTTAAACGGACGGGAACTGGCTGTTTACAGCTACTTGAAGGAGCACCTTTTCCCTTCTCTAATCGGACGAGATCCATTCGATACTGAGGATATTTGGAACTTCTTCTATCGCGGCGCTTACTGGCGTCGCGGGCCAGTCACCATGACAGCCATCGGAGCAATCGATATCGCCCTTTGGGACATCAAAGCTAAAGCTCTCGGCGTTCCCCTGTATAAACTTCTTGGCGGCAGCAGCCGCGAAAAGGTCCTTGTCTACTGCCACGCCAGTGGCCGCGACACTGACCACGCCATGGAGGAGGTCGCCAAAAAGAGAGAGCTTGGTTACAAAGCCATTCGCATCCAGTCCGGAGTACCGGGAATGGAAAGCATCTACGGAATCTCCAAAGAAAAAGACAGCTACGAGCCGGCAAAAAAAGGAGAACTCCCGGAAGAAGAATCCTGGAACACTTCAAAATACCTAAACTTCGTACCGAGTCTTTTCCAAAGAGCGCGTGACGAATTTGGATACGATCTGCATTTCCTGCACGACTGTCATCATCGACTCACTCCAAATGAGGCCGCTCAACTCGGCAAAGATCTCGAGCCCTATAAACTTTTCTGGCTAGAGGACACTGTCCCCGGCGAGCTCCAGGAGGGCCTGCGCCTCATCCGTCAACGCACCACGACTCCACTAGCGATTGGGGAAATCTTCAACACAGTCTACGACTGCCAAACTCTGATCACCGAGCAACTCATAGACTACCTTCGCATGACGGTTTCACATAGCGGAGGCATTACTCCTATGATGAAGATCGCTGCCTTTGCCGCGATCTATCATGTGAAGATCGGCATGCATGGCCCGAGCGACGTCTCACCGATCGCCCTCTCAGCCTGCCTCCACGTCAGCCGTGCCATCAACAATCTCGGCATCCTCGAATACATGGGATACTCAGACAAGATGTCCGAAGCCTTCCCACACGAAATCCACTACAAAGACGGGCACCTTTACACAGGCAATGCCCCCGGCCTCGGTGTCGAATTCAATAAGGACTTCGCCGAAAAACACCCCTATCAAAAAGCGTACCTTCCCATCAACCGTCTCGAAGACGGAACCATGTTCCACTGGTAATACCCTGATACAAGATCGGAGGGCAACGCTCCATCGTTGCCGCACTGCCCACCATCACATTGTCCCCCTCCTCCCCTCAATGACATTCCAAAACAAAACAGCCGTCGTTACCGGAGGCGCTAGCGGCGTCGGACTCGAAACAGCTAAGCTGCTCGTTGAACGCGGAGCGAACGTTGCAGTACTCGACTGGAGCGACCAAGGTGGAGAAGCGATCGCTCCACTCGGTGAAAAAGCCATTTTTATCAAGACGGATGTATCCAACGAAGCGGACACCCAATCGGCTGTAACCAAAGCAATCGATACGTTCGGCGAAGTCGATATCCTGGTTAATAACGCAGCAGTACTCGCCTACTCACCCGTTCACGAAACCAGCCTCGAAGATTGGAACCGCGTCATGGGCGTCAACATAACCGGAGCTTTTCTCATGTCGAAGTACTGTATCCAGTCGATGCTTCGCAAAGGAGGCGGATCGATCGTACACGTGGGCAGCGCGCAATCGTTTATGAGCCAGGAGAAGGTCGCTCCCTACGTCGCCTCCAAGACCGCCCTTCTCGGTCTTATGCGCAGCATTGCGGTCGACTACACACCAACGATCCGTTGCAACACTGTCTGCCCCAGCACCATCGATACTCCTATGCTCCATTGGGCCATGGAGCAATCTCCTGATCCGCAAGCAATCTACGACGAATGTGTCGATATGCATTTGCTCGAGCGAATCGCCCAACCTCAAGAAATTGCAGAGCTGATCCTTTTCCTAGCGAGTGATCTCGCAGCCAATATCACTGGGCAAGCCATCCGCAGCGATGGCGGTATCGGAATAAAGATCGAAGGCAGCAAACGGTAGATACGAGCTGCACCTACTTCACATACCTGCACATAAGCTCATCTAAATAACGAGCGAATGCTGCATCTGTTCCATCAAGTTGGTTAACATACAGCTCTCGATCGTTTACCGTATCCGTATCCCAACGACAGCCATTCACTGGATCAAAATCCAGGCGTCCAGGATCAGCTTCCTTCAAATACGGACCAAGCCCTTCCACCGCGTAATACACTGCAGCCAAATCCCAGCTTGGCCGCTGATCCTCTAGAGTCTTTTTGCTATAATTCCAGAGCCAGTCGCGATAGGCCGTTCGTACAATGTTACCCGACTCCGTAGGGATAAGAGAACGCCCCGTCATTACTCTGTGCCCGGCATTCACGTAAACAACCGGAACCGGACAGGTATCCACGGCGTGCTTTGAAAATGAAGCGCTCCCGTTGTTAAAAAAATTCCAGTCTTTACTTCGTTTTCCATCCGAACGATCCGCATTCAAAGCTCCTAGCGCAATCCAGCGCTTCACCTTCTTGCGTACAAGTTCAACACCGTCTAGGTCCGAAAACTCGTCCGGTTTGGAAGCTAGCAACTCGCTAAACCCATTTGTATGACCAATCGTGATATAATGGATGCTCTCATCTTCGGCCGCTGCCAATAAACTACGATTCAATCGAGTCTGATCTTCCACATCATCTCGACTGACCAGATCATGCCCAAATGCAGCAGTGTCCTTGGCGAGCTTCTCAGCCTGCATCTTGTCGACCGGATCACCTACCTCATCTCCTTTGTACGCTCCAATCGGCAAGTCCGGTTTACCGTAGTAGGTGTTGATAGCATCGATCAATCCCACGCCATACGGCACCCGCCCCGAACTGTAAATCACTCCCAAGATTTCCACCTTTCCCTCGATAGCGTAGCTGTGCAGCAATGCCATCGCTCCCACGTCGTCACAATCGGAACCCATATCCGTGTCCAGAATGACTTTGATTGGATCCGCGACCAAGGCTCTCGTCCCAACCAATAGGAACAACACGACTAGAGTTTTCAACATGCCCTTCATATCCAGATAACACTCTCAACAGAATGTCATCAAGTCCTCAAGCAACTACAGCTATTCGCCCCCAGTCATTGCTTGAAGCCGTTCAATCACGCCCCTCCCGAGAGTGGGATTAACGCTTGCTCAACTCGGCAACCTGATTCGCTCCCACAACTTCTCCGCCGTCTGGATACAACTTCTTGGTCGAGTAAAAACAGGCCCAAAACGAGAGAGCCGCGATCACCAAGGACGGAACCAGCAATCCCCAAAGGGCGAGGATCAAACCAATAACAGCAAAAATCGCCCCAAACACCGAACCAATCAATCCGATCGTGAGTAATACTAGCATAGGTCGCGACTCACGATTACGATACTCCTCGCCAGCAGCTTCCACAACGGGTCCCCACCAACCATAAGGGCGAACTCGCTTATAGAACGCAACAAGTCGATCCATCGGTTCAGGCTTACTCATCAGTATTACGAGGAAGGATACAATCGAAGTAAACAGAATGAGTACGAGCTGTCTGGTCACGAAGAAGCCATCATTTCCCTCTACACCAATGGTCTCCATCAGGCTTAGAATCGATTCCTTGCCAATCGGACTCATCACAAACGCGATCACAAACAAGGACATAACTTGGGCAACCACTTCTGCGAGTCCGTTTACTCGCCACCAAATGAAACGAGCGAGCTTCACCATCCCAGGAGCAATTGGCAGAGCCAGACCGATCATCATGAGTGATAAAATATCATCCACCATAATGCCGATCACGGAGGCAAATACAGTTTGGAAAACCATGAACCAACGCGAAACCCAAACGTAGTGATGCTCGCTCTTCTCCTTGGCGATGTAGCCGCGGTACAAATCGTTCGTGAACACCGACGCCGCATTGTGAATGTTCGTATCAAACGATGACATGAACGCGCTCATGAAACCAGCGATCATCAAACCTGTGATACCAATCGGTAGATATTCCGTAACCAAAGCTGGATACACCCGCTCATAGTCTGGAATCACAATGCCAGTGTCCGAGACGATCGACCCCAGCTCGGCAATGATACGCTCATCGGTGAAGAGAAAGATCCCCGCTAAACCGCAAACATAGAACGGAAACGGTTTGAAGACGAAGTTGATGATCTGGCTATAAAGCACCATGTAGATCACCTCTCGCTCATTCTTCAGAGCCAACATTCTCTGAATGTGCGGATTGTACCCACCTTGGGTGAAGATCGGGTGCACGAAAAAATAGTAGATCAAGACCGGCCCCCAAGCAGGGACCATCGACAACAGCATATCGCCGCGTTCTCCCAGTCCCTGAATGCTATCACGCAAGCCAGTATTCCATCCGACCTCCCCAAACACGACTGCCGCGAGTCCGACCGAGCAGGCCATCGCGATGAAGAATTCCACAAAGTCGGTCCACACCACTCCGTGTACCCCTGAGGCTGCCGAGTAAACCAAAGCGATGATCACCATAGCCGCAACGATCACGATGTCCGTGTGTAGCGAGAAGCCGATTACACTAATCGTCGGCGGCAAATCGAGCACCACCGAAATGATCTTCTTCATTCCCACCAGACCAATCGATGCCCACGCGGCCCCTACACCGATCCCGTAAAAGACAGTGTCAAACAATCGAGCGAAGTCCGCCTTCTTGCCCGTGTAGCGGTCGCGGTAGAACTCCATCTGCGTCATGTAACCCGCACGACGCCACAAGCGCGTAAACCAAACCGCTGCCACCGCTCCATTTAGAATGTGCTGCCACGTAAACCAAAGTCCGGCCAATCCATCCTGACGCACCTTGCGCGAGTCCTGTAGGAACGTTGAGGCATTCAACCCCGTTGCTGTCATCGACGTACCGGCTAGCCACCAAGGCATGTTTCGTCCCGCTAGGATGTACTCCTCGGTACTAGTTCCCGCCTTTTTGGAAAGCTTGAAGCCCAACCACAAAAGGAAGGCCATAAAGAGTCCGACAATGATCCAATCGATTAAATGCATGAAATACGAGGGGTGTGAGGTTTGACGATTGACATGAATCTCTCAAATTACATCGATGTCAATTTCTTATTTCAGAGATAGTCGCGAACTCCACCCCACCCTATTTATGGCGACGCTTGCCAAACTACACATATTCGCAGTTAGCCTATCAACGTTCTTATTCGGATTATCAAGTGCACTGGCTTCCCAATTAACCGCTACAGGAAGCGGCCCTGAAATCACTATCCAACCCCATTTAATCGGGTACAATAACCAGACCGCCTTCTCCTGGAATCCCTGGAACAACGCCGACAATCGAGACTCCTTGGCTCTAGCCCGCCCTAGCCACCTCCGCTACCCCGGCGGCACCGTTAGCACCTACTGGGATTTCCGTTCCGGCAAACTCTTCAAGGGAGCAGATCAAGTGGACGCCACTTCCGGCAACGTCCTCCAAAAATCGGCCGCCATCTCCTGGGTTCAATCCGCCCTCACCACCCCAGCGCCCAATCCGCTAGCCGATCTCCACAAAGCCTACCAGCACAACAGCGAACACTCAGACCTCGGAGCATTCGCCCCCGTCTTCTGCCTTAACCTCGCCACCCCCGGTTCCGATTTCTACGCCGACGCCTGGGAACGCAGCGTCAACTCAACACCAGAGTCAGTCGACTGGTGGGACATGCTCGACGACCGATACGATCGTTGCCTCGGGGCACTTGAAACCGCTGAGACCATCCATGATTGGCCCATCCACTACATCGAGCTGGGCAACGAATACCATTTCGGGGGCGGCGAACCCTACGTCCAGGGACTACCACTTGTCGGAGTCAAAGGCACCTTCCCTGGAGAAAACCCAACCTCCTACGCCTCCGCCGCAAACGACTGGGCTGCTAAACTTAAAACCAGGTTCCCCGACGCAAAAATCTGCGCCATAGGCGGCGAAGCGCACTCCCCCGACCAAAACGCTCGCCGGCGCAATTGGAACCTCAACATCCCGCCCCTCCTAAACCGAGACCATGTCGACGCCCTCGCCATCCACGTCTATATTCCACAACCTGAAAACCTCGATATCAGCCAGGGCGAATCCGCCCTCGTCAGCTGGCTTGAGCACTGGACCGACGAATGGGAGCACACCAAACAACTCAGCAACTGGGACGCCATCGACGATTGGAAACTCTGGTTTACCGAGTGGGACTCCGCCGGCCCCGCCAACCAGACTTGGGGCCACGCCCTTCAATGCACCCATACAATCCACAGCTGGCTCGCCGAGGGGCAAGCCGAGCTGATCAGCTACCACATCTTCTGGAACTCCATCCGAAACGGCCGCGAGATCTACCCCCAAGGTCGCACAATCGGGCTCTTCGCCATGGCCAGCCACGGAACCACAAGCGCTCGCCAACTCACCTTTGACAGCTCCCCGAAGCTCCTGAACTCAGATATTCCTTCCCTTATCACCTGGCAATTCGACGGGCCGGCAACCAACCGCCGCTTCCTCTTGATAAACCTCTCAGGCACCGAACATACCTGCGACCTCAGCACTCTCAGTTCCGGCCAAATCCACAAACGCCAGACCGCCTATCCGAATCTCGCATCCAAACTCGATCCGGGAGAGGTCATCGGCTTGGTTCCTAGCAACGATATTAACCTCCCCGCCTTCTCCATCACAGTTCTCTCCGAAGTCCAGCCAACCTTCCCTGACTGGCAAAGCGAGACATTCACCCAATCCCAACTCGCCGACGCAGTAACGAGCTCTCAAACCTCCGACCCCGACAAAGATGGAATCCCTAACCTCTTGGAATTCCTGCTCGGTTCCTCCCCCTTCAAGCCCAACAGCATAACGCACCTCCTACCAGCCTCTCCAGAGACCCTTCACCTCGAACTCCCCATCCTCCCTCAAACAAGTGGCCACCAAATCGAACTCCAATACTCTTCCGACCTCATGAATTGGTCCCGCTACCTTCACCAAGCATCAAGCACCGAACAGGATCCCACCGAAATCGAAAGTTCGGAATTGCCGATCTACTTCCGCTTCGTCGTCCCCTAAGGGCAATCTCAGGTTTCAAATCCTGAACTCTTAGCTTTACTTTTTGACATCGATGTCTTTTATTAAGTTCGTTTTTGCACTCTCCCTACTTCCCCAAGGATGAACACGCTAACCGCAAGCCCATGGACGATCTCCACCTACCTGGAGGAACCAAGCTACGTCTCTAAATCCGCAGACGGAGCTTGGCTCGCACACGTATCCATCCCACGCGCACGCCTCACTTACTTTGGACCGGCAAACCTATCCCAAAACCTACTTAGAGTCACGCCGCCCCCCCTTCCCCAACACGGACCGCACGCTCCCAGTTGGGGCGGCCACATAGTATGGATGCTTTCCGATGCGCTCCCGCATTGGAAGTGGCCGCCTCTGCGCGAATGGGAATACACACCCGCTGCCCAGATTGAAAACTATGCTGGCGCCCTCAGCCTGATCCGACCTCAGGTGCATCCGAAATTCCCTGCTCTCGGGCGGAGCTACCATTGGGAAGGAAACACTCTTGTTTGCGAAAGCTTCTGGACTCCCACCCAATCAGCTCACCACCTCGCGATCCACACACTTCATGTGCCTTTCAACGCCCAGATCGAATTGTCCCAGACTTCGCTCAAAGGTACATTCAAGGAACTAGACGGTTTCTCAATTACCGAACATCCGGTCGCTGATCGCCCTGGACTCACACTTGATCAGACAACAGCTAAAATCTGTCCTTCTTCGCAAAGCGCAAAATACGCATTCCCCACCCAAGAAATCGCTGCCCACATTGACAACTACCGCTTAAGCATGCAGCGCCTAAACGCCTCCTCAAACGAGTTGGACAATCCCTTTACCGATCTTCTCACCCACGTCTGGATAGCTTCTCAAGATCTTGAATCCCCTTTTATCGAAATCGAACAAGCATCACCCTATCTGACACCTGGGCTTGATGGCTACTGCCGATTCGGAATCAGCCTCCAAGCGGAATCACTTTAATTTCCCTTTTCAAACGTATGACCTTAAATCGTCCATTTATTCGCTCCATCGTAACCCTATCAACACTGATGGTTCTCACTTCCAGTGCCAACGCATCATCGGAACCCCAGCCGCTGGTGCTCGAAAATGCTGGAGACTCCATCGAGATTTCATCCGAGTACCTTGGATACAATAACCAGACAGGCGGGACTCCCGAACCCTGGAACAATAAACAACGCCTAAAATCGCTGGTGAAAGCATCCCCAGCGATGCTCCGCTATCCAGGCGGTACTATCTCGACCTACTGGGACATGCGAAACGACCGTGTCTTCAAGTCTGGTCCCGCTGTCGATTTGGAGAAGGATGTCGTCCTCAACGAGAACTACATCATCGGCTGGATGCGCAAACTTGCCGCGACACCGCATAGCAATTCCCTCGAAAACTTCTCCAAGATCGTAAAGGCGTATCCAAATCCAGAGGACGCGCCAAAATTCGTATTCGTGGCAAACATGGTCACCCCAGGGCATGACTACTACGAGCAGCTCTGGGGCCGCCCAGTCGACCCTACTCCACTTTCCAATGACTGGTGGAAAATGCTCAACGATCGCTACAAGCGAAACACCGAAGCCCTCGACAGAGCACTCGAGCACGGGCTTACAGTTGAGCACATCGAGTTGGGCAACGAATTTTTCTTCGGAATCACTGCCGAGCCCTACATCTCCGGTGGGCAAATGTTCAAGCAAAAGCCCGGAGAGTGGAAACGCGATTTCTACGGCAAGTTTGTCACAGGAGCATTTCCATCACTGGGCGAAGCCTACGCCTATGCCGCAAACGACTGGGCCAAGAAACTCAAAGCCAGTTATCCCGGAGTACAAATCGCTGCAGTGGGAGGCGACGCTACCAGCCCAGAGCAAGCCGACCGACGCCGTAAGTGGAACCTCAACGTGGTTCCCCTCCTCGACAAAGAGCTTATCGACGCTCTTTCCCTCCACATCTACATTGGCAAGCCAGGCGACCTCGACCTATCCCGAGGCGAAGCCGCTCTCGAATCCTGGACCCACTACTGGACAGATCACTGGGATGAAATGACAGCCCTCAGCGCCATTCCCGAGGACGCAGATATCTGGCTAACCGAGTGGGACAACGCGTTCATGAAGCACCCCAAGGATTGGGCCCACGCTCTGATGGGGTCCTTCACTCTGAGCGAATTTCTGGATACAAAGCAAATTACCCTCACAAACTACCACCAATTTGATAGTGCGAGAATTGAGGATCAACTCACCCCAATCGCCCAAACACTCCGCCTCTGGTCACTCGCTTCCCGAGGTCGAAATCAAGCAAATCGCATCCATTTCAAGAATACATCGGATCTCCTATTCACCTGGCAATTTTCCGGCGATAACCAATCAGCGACTTACATAATTTCCAACCTCACCGAAAAGCCATACACACTCGCCGCTAACCAACTCCCCTCCGAGGTAACCGAGCGAATCCAATCCGCAACAAACAACCTTACCACCGAGTCAGAAATCGGCGAAACCTCCGAGAAGATCCAAGAGCAAGTCACAATCCCACCCTTCTCCCTCACTCTCCTGAGGTAGCAGCAAAGAGAGCTTCGCTAATCGGATCCGCCCAGCGACTCCCAAGAGCCATCGACCTGCTCTCACCAGCACTTAGAAGCAATGAACATGCAGATAAACGGTATCCTCATAATCTCGTTCTTGCTGGTAAACACGCTAGTAGCTCGTACGAGCGTAGTGATAAGCTCTTTTGAGGAATGTTTCGAAGCTGCGGAGGTAGCTCTCGTCGTGAGTAAGGCGACTCCCCTTCCTAGTAAAAACATCAGAAAAGGTGCGAACCACGATTTCAGCTGGGAGAGGCTAATCAAGAACACAAAGTTCAAAGTCGATGCAGTCTTAAAAGGTAAGTATCGTAATAAGCACTACACACTCTCTTACGAAACGGTTGATCTTACTCGAGATAAATACGGATTCTATAGAGCACTCTATATCGAGAAAAGACTACTCGAATTTCGAATAGACACAAACCTAGACTACAGCAAGCAGGAAGATATTCCAGGTGATTTCGACCCACGCCAGCCCTCTTTTGAATCAGATAAAACATACCTACTGCTCCTTAAAAAGGTCAATGGTCGGCTGGTCCTACTAGATGAACGGTATCTGTCTAAGTTCGAACTGAACTCGAATATCAACGTCCTCCAACCAGCAGTGATAGAAGGAGCAGGAGAATAGATCTGCCGATACGACAATGTCATCAGAACGCAAAGCCATCTACATTCTCTCCACTCACTGGGATCGTGAGTTCTACCAAACCCAAGAGGGATTTCGCTACCGTCTCGTATCCATAATCGACGACATCCTCGACGCCTTTGCTGACGGAAACCTTGAAGGCCCCTTCTACTCCGACGGCCAAAGCGAACTCTGGGATCAATACCTCGAAATCCGTCCCGAGAGAGCCGAGCAAGTCCGCCAGCTCATGGCAGATGGCTCTATCGAATCGGGTCCTTGGTACACCATGCCGGACCTTTTTTGCGTCTCCGGCGAAGCACTTGTCAGAAATCTCGAATACGGCATCACCCACACTCGCAAGCTCGGAGGCTCACCATCCCGCGTCGCCAACGTCTGCGACTGCTTCGGCCACCCCGGCCAAATGCCACAAATCTACAGAGGGTTCGACCTACTCTCAGCCACGATCTGGCGCGGATCCAACGAGCCCGACCACCGCAACATCCTCTGGGAAGCGCCCGACGGAACCCAGATCCCCGTCTACCGATTCGGCCGCAACAGTTACTGGGGCTACGGCGTGCACGTGCGCAACGTCAATAAACTCGATGTCCCCTACACCCAAGAGCGCTTTGCAGACGACCTGCAAAACTGGATCAACTTCGAAGCGGAACGTACCGCAACGACTCAAACGCTCCTCTTCGACGGCGTCGACCACGGCGGTTTCGATCTCGGAAACTACGAGCAGCTTAAAGCCTATCTAGGAAACGAATACGCCGACCACCAAATCGAGCACGGTTCCTTCGACGCCTACGCCGAGCAACTCAATACCGAAGCTGACAAAATCCAAAAGAAACTCCAAGGCGAACTCCGCTCTCCCGGCTACAAAGAACACGGTATAGACGACCAGAAAGTAATCAACTCCGTCATATCCAGCCGGATACACCTCAAGCAACTCAACGCCGCCAACGATGCGGCTCTCCGTCACTGGGCCGAACCTTTCACTGCACTCGAAACCCTATCCCGACAAAAACCATCGCCCGAAGGCTTCCTACGCGTCGCTTGGAAAAACGCTCTCATTCCTCACTTCCACGATAGCATCAGCGGCAGCGTCCCCCGTTCCTCCCTCGGTGACAACGAGTACCGACTCCGCCAATCAACTGAAACAGCAGAAGAATTAACCAACGGCAGCCTGCACAAAATCGCAGCCAACGTCAGCTGCGACATCACACCTGATGCTTCCACAGCCCGACTTCTAATCTTCAACTCCCTCCCATCTCGCCAAAACAAAGTCCACGCCCTAGACATAGAACTTCCCTCCACCTGGAGCGATTCCGCTTCCCCCGCCCCTTTCCGTATTCTCAGCGAGACTGGGCAAGAACTACCGTACTCGATCATCGAATACGCAGGCCGTACCCCTACCTTCCGCACATTCAAGCATAAGGAACCCGAGCGTGGCGAAACCGATACAACTCGCATTGCTATTGAACTCGATCTCCCTGCTATCGGCTACGCGACCTACAGAATAGAAAAAGGAGCCCCAACAAACCAATCCACAGGCGGCATTGCCTCAGGCAACACGCTCGAAAACGACAGACTCAAAGTCACTCTCGAAGCAGACGGAACCTTAACCGTCATCGATAAGATAAACGGCCAAACCTACCGCAACCTGCTCGTCTTCCACGATGAGGCAGACAAAGGTCACGTCTATCACTGCGACATTCCACAAAACAGCGGCCCCATCAATAGCCGCAACACACTCGTCTCCGCAACAGTCCACCACTCAACTCCGCACTCCGGAGCACTCGAGCTCGTCTACAAACTCGATCTCCCAAACTTCTGGGACCGCGAGAGTGAAGAACGCTCCCCTGAAACGACTCCCTTCGAGATCCACTGCATCGTATCCCTCAAACAAGGACAAGACGCGCTCGATCTACAAGTCGACTTCAACAACACCGTCCAAGACCACCGACTCCGTCTCCTATGCCCCACTGGGACTCAAACCGACACCTACCTCACAGATGGGGCTTTTGATGCTGTCGAACGAACGACTGCTCCCATTCCGCGCCTCGACGACCTTTGTGAACCCTGGCAAGGCGACGCGCCACTATGGAACTGGATAGCAGCCCAGGACAAACAACGCGGCATCGCCCTCTGCTCAAGCGGCCTCCACGAGGGCAAACTCTTCGACGACGAGCAGCGCACCCTAGCTCTCACCCTCCTCCGCTCTGCACGAAACTTCTTCTGGGAATACCATCTAGAAAACGATTACGACCAAGGAGAATACTCGCAAAACATCCGTATTCAATTTCTGGACGGATGCACCTCTCCAGCAGAGCTCTCCCAAATAGGCCAAGAAGTCGCCGCCCCTCCTCGATCCATCACCTGCACCGAACTCGACCACACCCGCTGGCACACTTCCGCCACGCTCCCTTCCAACTCCAGTCTCTTGGAAATCGATGGCCCAGTCGTCCTCACCTCCTGCCGTCGCCTCGACAACGACCTGGAAATTCGCCTTTTCAACCCAAGCCCAATGCCAGAGGACTACAGGTTGACCTTCTCAACCAAGCTCAACCTTAAGGCCTACCAGTTCACAAATCTCGCAGGGACTCCGGAAGGAGACAGCAATAAGCTCGGCGACAATAGCCTGTCTGCAAACCTCGCCCCCAAGAAGATAACCACCATCAGACTCGCGACCTAAGCCGCCAACCACCCAAGCAACTCCCTCCTTAGCTCTCCAAATACCCTTGGTAAGGATCCACCGTTTCAGCCTCCACAAGCTTCTTCATCATACGCATTCGATACTTCGTAAGCGTATCCGCGTGCTCATCACAGCTCGCCAAGTTTTTAATTTCCCAAGGATCGCTCTCTAGATCGTAGAGCTCTTCAAAGTCATTGAGATGGTAAATGTACTTCCAGCGAGTATCGCGAATCATCTTCGCCCGGATATTGATCTCCGGCACACGGTAGAGGGCATCCTGTTTCTGTTGATACGCTAGGCACGGACGTGGCTTCGCGTCAGGAGCGACAACGCGGTCAAACATCTCGGGCTCTTGTCCTCCTTGACAGAAAACAACATCGCGCACCGACTCGACCTCGCCTTTAGCTAGCGATACGAGCGACTGTCCTTGAACACCCTTGGGAGCGTCAACTCCAACCATATCCAACAGAGTCGGCATAATATCGATCGACTCCACCAGAGCCGGCACTCGCTTTCCCTCCCGCTTCGAAGGATCAAAGACAATAAACGGTACCCGCGTAATACAGTCGTAGAAACTGGTATCCCATTTCTCAGGCAATTGATGCTCGCCCGCAAAATCGCCATGATCCGACCACAGCACGATCAAGGTATCGTCGAGCAGGCCCTTGTCTTCTAAAAATTGATACGCTCGCTCCACCTCTGCATCCACGAAGGTGCACATCTCTAGATAGGTTGCCACGATCTCTCGCCACTCCTCATCACTGATGTTCTCCGTATCATAAGACTTCGCCAGTTCCGTCTGATAGCGTGGCTTACTACTGGCATCGTCTTTAGGCGGCAATTCGATCGTCGACCGATCCAGCTTCCCGTAGAATGGCTCTGGAGTAGTGTAAGGTGGGTGTGGAGAATTCCAGTTCAACCACAGGAAAAACGGTTTGGACGCATCACGCTTTTCACCGATCCACTCCAAGGCATTGTCCGTGTTCACGTGGTCTCGGAAATTATCAAGCGGCTCTTCATCCTGCCCCACGAAATACGAACCCGGCACCATCTTGCGATCCTTGTCTTCGAGAGACTGGTTTCCGCCATCATTCACATGGTAGTCGAACATGGCCTCAAAGGTCTCCGGATCAGCCGTGTGGTTCTTGCCAATCAAAGCCGTCTCGTAGCCGGCTTCCCGCAAGGTTGTAACCAAATTCAACTCATGATGACGCACATACAAATCGAGTGTCCGGTGACCGCCCACATGTGGGTACTGAGCAGTGACCAAAGCTGCCCGCGAAGGCGAACACTTCGGATGTACCGTATGGCATTGCTCAAACACCAACGACTCCTCCGCCATTCGGTCGATAAACGGACTTACCGGCTGGCTCTGGCCATAACATCCAAGGGCGGATGCCTTCATTTCATCGGGACAAAGGAGGAGTATGTTCTTCGGTCGCATCTTAAGAATGAGTAGCGGTCATCGTTCCCGATGACCAATCGGATTACTATGAATCTTTCTTTTTGACATCGATGTAATTTAGTCGATTTGATAGCTCAACCCTAAAAACATCAAATGCGATACATTGCCCTTCTCCCCCTGCTCTTCGCAATCCCCTTCCTCTCCGCCGACTGGAAAGAAAAGACTTACCGAGGAGCCAATTGCGGCCCGCACCTAACTGAACAGGACGTCGCCGACTTCGCGGACTACGGCGGTAACCTCCTGCGCGTAGCCTTTCCCACCCTGCTCTTCCGCTACCTGGAAGCTCCCTACGATTTCAACGAAGAAGCCTTCACTGAACTCGACCGCATCCTCGCCCTTGGCGAGAAGTACGACGTCGATATCCTCATCGATCCCCACCGCTATCCGGGCATGATCTTTCCCTGGACGACCTTCGCCAGCGACGAGTTTTGGAAGGACTTTAAGTATCACGATCTCTTCATCGAAACCTGGACCGAGATCGCCACCCGCTTCGGATCTAAGTACGACTCGATCGCCGGCTACGATCTCATCAACGAGCCTGCCCTACTCCGCGGAGGAAACATAGGCCAAGCCCGTGACCTGAACCTACTCTACCAAAAGACCGTCGCTGCCATACGCGAAATCGATCCCGACACCTACATCGTCCTCGCGTCGCCACGACTCCGCTACGGCGATCAGGTTGTTAGCTACAACAACGGCATTTTTTACCTGCAGCTTCCCGACGATCCCAACCTCGTGGTCGAAACTCACATGTACACGCCCCAGTCCCTTACTCACCAGGACTTCTGGGACCGCGAGGGTAAACTGATCGACTATCCCGGCGTCATCGACGGACGTCTTTGGAACGCGGATACAGTCGCTGAAAACTTCCAGGAAGTCATCGAATTTCAAAAGAAAACCGGCGTCCCCATCTTCATAGGTGAATTCAGCGTTACCCGTTGGCGTGGTGAAAGCGGTGACCAGTATGTCAAAGACGTCATAGACCTCGCGGAAGCCCATGGATTTCACTGGGCCTACCACGCTTATCGCGAAAGCCCCATTTGGGATCCAGAGATGTCCAATACGGATAAGAGCGACGAATCCCGATCGCCCAACGCCCCTCGTATCGAACTACTCAAGTCCTACTGGCAGCAAAATAAATGAACACCGCCCTATCCACTTGCCGAAAAATCTTCACCTCGATCCTCACGGCCCTAGCCGCGGTCTCCCTACACTCGACGGAGTACATTCCCCCCGCTGGCTCCGTATGGAAAGAGCAAATTCTTGTAAACCAAGGCCGCGACTGGCGCGTTACCCAAAGTACTGCCACTCGTAAAGGCACCGAAGAGTTTCTTCCAAACCCTATCTTGGCGTTTCAGGATGTTTCCCTCGAAAACGCCACTCGCGCTGATCTTGTCATCGACTTCTGGTCCGGTCACGAAGGCACCATCGAAAAACGGTTTCGTTTCAACGGTAAAGACTGGATCCCTGTCCCTGAAAAACTGCACGGTGTCGACCATCACCCGCGCGAGTACATGGCTCAGTACACGCTCGTGGTAGATGTGCCCATCGATCAATTACGCTCTGGAGAAAACCTCCTGGAAGGTGACGCCGGTCCGAACCACTGGAAAAACGCCTGGGGACAATGGGGATGGTTCTCCGTCAACCTCCGCGTCTTTTACGAATCGAATTCTCAACCAACTGCGAAAGCTCAATTATCCCTCGCGGAAGGAAGCCAGCTTTCCGAGAATCCCACTCTTTCGATCGTATCGAGCGGTGAAGTCGCTACGCAGGAGGTCAGAATCTTCGGCAACTACAATGGCGTCGATACCCGAGGACAAGGCGACCCTAGCGCTTGGCATGTCATGCAGCAGGACGGCCTCCCGAGTGGCCATATCGCAACACTCCTAGAAGGTGAAACCACCGCTATCTGGAACACCCAATGGGTTCCCGACCAGAGTGCCCCCTTTTCCTTGCAAGTCATGGTGCAAGGAGAAAACGGATACTGGACATCAATGCCTCCCATCGAGGAACTAACCCTCGTCCGAGACGCTTCGGTTGCCCTCTACGAACCAGACCTTCAGCCAACCGTATTCTGGACCCGCGCCCACAAACCATCGTCCTGTATCATCAATTTGCCTACCCCGTTCGATCCCGATCAAGTCGAAGAAGCCACCCTCTTCATCCGCTCTTGGAATCCGAAAGGAAACGAAGAAAACCACACCCCTTTTCGCGTAAACAGCTCACCTTGGTACAATAGCTTCACCGGACCTGCCCACAAGTTCGACCAAGACTACTTCTCCATTCCCGTCGACCAGCTCCAACCGGGCCCCAATCTCATTTCATTCCTTGGCTCTACCCATCACCACGGCGCTGAGATTCTTCGCCCAGGTCCTACGCTGCTGCTTCGTTCAAGAAGCAAACCTGCCTTCTTCGCTTGGAACGAAAACTTCGGCCGATCCGCTCCGATTTCCATTCTTCCGGATGTTATCGATGAAGAGCAGCCATCCCTAAAGGTCGAAACCGAATCCGCCACCTACTACTACCACATGGAAGGCGGTGGATTCTCGTCCATGATCGACAAGGACGGCAAGGATTGGCTCAGCTACAGCACCGCCAAAGGAGTGAGCGGTGAGTTTCGCGGAATCCCCAATATGGTTTTCCGCGGCAAACGCGGAGGCTTCTTTCATCCAGGCCACAGCGGTAGCAAAGCTTCGAATACAAACTGGAATCTCCAACCCGACGGATCCATCCGAATCGACTCAACCTCCATCGACAACCAACGTTCTGTTCGTTGGGAAGTACACGATAAGTACGCCACCCTCGAGATCATAAAGACACACCCCGTTGATCCTGGCTATTGGTTCCTCTACGAAGGCACCCCAGGCGGGGTGTTCGACACGGAGAATTCACGCTGGATTCGCTCGGACGGCACAACCGGTCCTCTCTCAGAAAAGTGGGAGAAAAGCCTCGCAGACAACGCTTGGGTCGCCGTGACCAATCCAGAACAAACCCGCAGCCTCGTCATCTGGCGGGAAACGCAAGAACCGCAATCCGTCGACAGCTATTTCCCGCTCCACGAAATGACCGTACTCGGATTCGGTCGAGCCAGTCGCTCCATCGAAAATCTAATGACATCCGAAGGCCAACGCTTCCTAATCACATTTCTGGATACAGTAGACCCCAAAGAAATCCAACAAGCGATCGACGAGTTTACAAGGTAGCGTCCGTTGTCCCCAACGGACACAAACGCCAGCCATAAAAAGCCCCTCCCCCTCTACAGCGAATGGGCGTCGCGAAACATCTGGGGCGACAGTCCGGTCGCCCGCTTAAAGGCCTTCGAGAAACTGAACGGGTCACTGTATCCGTAGCGGATAGCAAGATCCTCCAGCTTCGTGTCGCCCTCCAACAAAACTTGAGACGCGTCGGCCATGCGAAGCTTCAACAGGTAAGAATGCGGACTAGTCCCCCAAAAGCGTTTGAACAAGCGGCACATGTGCGTGTGACTAACCCCCGCGCTCGCGGCGGCTTCCTCAGCAGAATCCGTTTTCATGTAGTGCTCCTTTAAATACTCCCGGCAGCGAGAAAACGTTTCATGAGCACGCCACTCTGCCTGGCTTCGGATCACACTCCCCTCTGCGACCTTTAGGAAGAGCGTCTTCAAGAGCATCAGACAAATCTCATCGCGATGAACTCCACCCTGCTTGCATTCCTCGAAAATTGATTGGAAGGAGGAAAAAATGGCATCCGAATTACTCAAGCGCCACGCCCCGCGAAGCGAGCGAAGGCAACGCTCGTTCCACTTTCCCGCTTCGTTTCCCGCATACGAAACACGGAGCATCGTCAGAGTGCTCTCACCGCTTGTCCAGAGACTGAACGGCTCCCGCAAGTCCCTCACCAGTACCGCCCCCGGCTCAAGTTTCCAGGTGTCCCCCGAGAACGCCACCTCTCCTTCTCCACTGATCACGTAGGCAACAACGTAGTCATCAATCTCATCCCGAGCATCGAGATGAAAGTAAGGTCCACGCTCTTCTCGGGTAAGCTCACGAAGCCGAATGCCCTCCTCTGATTCGTCCTCGCTGAAGAAATAGGCTTCGAGGACGCGACGCGTGACAGGTGCATTACTCATTTCTTGTTCAAGTTGAAAAAAGACATGCAACTGTCAATCGCGATCATTCACACTAGACCGACATTGATGTATAGTCCCTGCGAATACCCTGACTTCGAACACGCCCTAATCCCCAGAGAGCAAAGCGACTGACCAGTTACCTCTGCGTAGCTGTACGTGTTCGCCAGCACCCACTCGGATTGATTCAGGACATTGTTCCAGTCTGAAAAATATAGACATATGAACTCTACAGACATACCTCGAGGCCCCACTGCCCAACCCCTCAGAGTGCTGACGGCTGCAGCCGTCCTCAGCACCTCGGCGCTGCTTGTCGCCCAAGAAGAATCGGAAGACGTTTACGAACTCTCTCCCTTCACTGTGCAAAGCGATGGAGACGTCGGCTACCAAGCCACAAACACCGCATCCGCGACACGCCTCAACGAGCGCTTGAAGGATCTTCCGATGAGCATCGAAGTCATCAACCAGCAGTTGCTGGATGATATCGCTGCAACCAATACCGTCGAGGCCCTCGAAATCGCTACCGGAGCGTCCTACACCGAAGACGCAAACGAGCGCGAAATCAATTTCCGCGGCATGAACAGCCGCTTCCAACGTCGCAACCAGTTCATCTGGTACAACCCTTCCGACTCGTTCTCCACAGGGCGCGTTGAAGTGATCCGCGGTCCGCAGTCTCTCCTTTACGGTCAAGCCGAGCCAGGCGGGCTCGTGAACGTGACCAGCAAACAAGCCCTCTACAACTCCCAGATGGGCTCAGTATCCCTACGTCTTAGCGACGTCGATGAAACTCGCCTCGTGCTTGATAAGAATTTTGGATACGACAAGTTCGCTTTCCGCGTAGCAGGCGTCACCGCAGACAAAGGGAACTGGCGCGAAGGTTTCGAAGAGGACCTCGAGGGGATCTACCTCACCGGAAACTATCGATTCTTCCAGAATACAACGAGCATTCGCTTCGAATTCGAAGACGCCGAACGTGATCAACCAACACGTATCCGTGGAATGGATTATTTCGGTGGCGTAGCCATGCCGATCGCTGAAGACGAAGACGGCAACCTACTGCTTTCCCAAGCACCTTTCGACAAGGAGAAAGTAGGTACTTGGGCAGGCGTCGACCACTCCTTCAAGCGCGAGTGGCAGAGCGAGAGCTTCTTCCTCGAGAGCGAACCTACAGAATGGCTATCCTTCCAGGCCGCCATCAACCGCCAAGAACAAGGTCAGGAAATCTACGACGTACAAGGCACCAACACGATCCGCTTCGGCTCCGGCACTGACGCAGTAACTGGCCAGGACTTCACCGATGAGTACTATGTGCAAGCACAGGTGCAAGACGCAGACAATGGTAACATTGTGGATACAAAGCGCCTCACCGCTTCCCTTAAGTTCGACGCTGCTGGCGACCACAATCTCATCCTCGGACTTCAAGAGCGCGAAGACTTCTTCGAACTACACAATCGCCAACAACGTGCCAACAACGGAAACGCTCGTGGCGGAGGTCGCCGCCCCGCTCTTCGTTTCGCGCTCAACAATGGAAACGACTACAGCTTCGCTTCCGTCCCAATGGAATTGAACGGCTCGGGCCAACCAGCTTACGTTCTCAAGCCAACATTCGATATCGTTAACGAGGAGACCACTGATTCCTACTTCGCAGCCCTTTCGAGCAAGTGGAAGTTTGGCGGTGAAGACTCCCGTCTCCATACCCTAGTCGGCTTCCGCAACGACGAGTACGTCAAGATCAACCTCCTAAACGGCAGCACCCAAGACGAAGGTGACATCGATTCAGTCAACTACGGCGCGGTCTACACCGTAAACGACAAGGTTAATCTCTACGCTAACTTCTCCGAGTCCTTCAAAGCTCCCGGCGCATTCCGCCGCGACCCTGACAACAACGTGCTCAAGCCAGCGCTCGGCGAAGGTTCTGAAATCGGAATGAAGTTCGACCTCGTCGACAACAAGGTTTCCGGTCTGCTCACTTACTTCACTGCCGAATTCGCAGGAGACGCCGTTCGCCTAGGCAACACAGATCGCGACAAGATTGACCCGAACAACTTGAACGGCCGCAACGGAGGTGGCGGGCAGTTCGTCCCGCTGGACACCGAGAGCCAGGGTATCGAGCTCCAGTTCCGCGCAAACCTCGCTGACGGATGGACCAGCTCCTTTGGATACGCCTACATCGACGCCACTGTTGGCAACGATTTCTCCTTCCAAGCGAACTTCAACGACTCCTACCTCGCTGACGGCAGCGGCAATCCGGTCGACGCCGATGGGAACCCAATCCTGCTCGACGGCGAAGCAGTCACCATCGCGGACTTCGAAATCGACCCTATCAATGGCTCAATTCTCAACGCGAGCGATCTCGGCCTCGTAGGCACCGGCGAAACCGGTCTCAAGACCATTCAGTACAACGGCCAGCCTACTCCAGTAGTCACCGTTAGAAACGCTGGTGAACGCCTCGATCCTTACGCTGCCCACCAAATCAACATCGTAACAAACTACCGCTTTCAGGACGGCGGCATGAAGGGTTGGAATATCGGTGGATCCCTCCGGTATCGCAATACCAACTACGCTGGCTACACCGGAAGCGTGAGCGACGGCACTCGCCAGTTGCTAAAAAGCTCGGACTACACAGTCATCGACCTCTTCGTCGGATACCAGAAGAAGTTCGAGCACGTAACCTGGAAATCCCAAGTCAATCTCAAGAACGTTCTCGACAAGGAGTACTTCCCCGGACGGTACCTCTCGTACTACGGCGCCCCTCGTCAGTTCATCTGGACTAACACGATATCATTTTAGTCGTCTGTTCGAAGCCAGAGACGTTCGGGCGATTTCGGTGGGGACCGAGATCGCCCTTTCCTGGTTTTACATTCCTCTTACACTGAAATTCGTATCGAGGCGCCTTTTCTTTGACATCGATGTCTTTTACGCTTTTCAATTAGCTTACAACGCATGTCTCTCCCCTTTGAACAACAAAGCAACCGACCGAACATCGTCTTCATCCTAACCGACGATCTCGGCTACGCGGACCTCAGCTGCTACGGATCCGAGACGATCAAGACTCCGAATCTGGATCGCCTGGCATCTGAAGGGATTCGCTTCACCAATTTCCACCAATCATCCGCTCAATGCACCCCTTCTCGAGCGTCCATTTTGACCGGCTGCTACCCGCAGAGAGTCGACCTCGAAGGCGTGCTGCTCCCCAAGCATACGAAGGGGCTCAACCCCGACGAAACCACTGTCGCGTCCTGCTTGAAGCAATCTGGCTACGCCACTGCCCTTTTTGGTAAGTGGCACCTCGGCCACCACCTTGAGCATCTGCCCACGCATCACGGTTTCGACCGGTTCTACGGCATCCCTTACAGCAACAACATGTTTCCACGGGTCGTCTTTTCGGACCTTGAGATCGTTGAGGAGAACTTCGACCAGGCATCCCTAACCCGCCGTTTCACCGACGCTTCAATCGATTGGATCGAAGAGCAAGGCGACACTCCCTTCTTCCTGAACCTGTGGCACCCTATGCCTCACATGCCATTGGCCGCGTCTCCGGAGTTCCAAGGCACCTCCAACTTCGGTCTCTACGGCGACGTTGTTCAAGAACTCGACCACCATGTGGGCCGCCTGCTCGACTATCTCGAGAAAAGCGGGAAAGCGGACAATACACTCGTCATCTTCAGTTCTGACAATGGCCCATGGCAGCCAAAGAGCGTTCCAGACCCGAATGAGGGCGGATCCGCGTATCCATTCCGCGGCCACAAGGCCAATGAGTTTGAAGGCGGCCTACGGGTGCCGTGCATCGCTCGCTGGCCCGGTAAAATTCCAGCCAATGCCTGTTCCGATACCTTTTGGACCGGAATGGATTTCCTGCAGACCCTTTGCCAGATCACAAATTCCACGCTTCCAGTCGATTGCCAATTCGATGGCTTCGAGGCCAGCAACATTCTGTGCGGCAAAGGCGAAAGCCCTTACGATTTCTTTTTCTACTACCACTACAATCAACTCAACGGCGTACGGTCTGGAGATTGGAAACTCATGCTCCCGATGACCAATCGCGACGAGCACTACTTCTACTATCAGACAGACGAAGCAGAAGCTCGCAAAGTCATAGGCGACCCAGAGGAGCTTTCCATCCCCCTCTCCCTCTTCGACCTGAAAAACGATCCGAGCGAAACCACCAATCAGATCGACGCTTACCCGGAGATCGCCGACCGCTTGCTCAACGCGATCGAAACCATGCGTCTCGATCTCGGAGACGCTCGTATCGACTCCCTCGGCTCCAACCGCCGCTCAGCATTAAGCGTCGAACCAATCAAGCAAAGGTAGGGAGTGACCGCCGCGTCACGCCTTTCCCTGTATCCACTTCCCAAATGCAAGAATCCCAAAGAAAAGTTAAAGTAGGTGTCGTTGGTTGCGGCGTAGTTGCAACCGCTTACTACCTTCCGCACATGCTAAAAATGCCGGAGGTCGAAATCGTGGCCGTTTGCGACATCTTCGAGGACCGTATCAAGGCCTGCCAACGCCTCTACGGAGCACGTGAGACCTATACGGACTACTACGACATGGTCGCTAAGGCGGACATCGAAGCCGTCCTCATTCTCACCGGCCCCGGCACTCATGCCCCATTTACCATCGCAGCCGCAGAAGCCGGTAAGCACATCCTCCTGCAAAAGCCGATGGCTACGAACATGGAGGATGCGATCGCCATTAAAAAGGCAGTTCGCGACAACAACGTCATCGCCGTCGTCGAGCCGAGCGAGCGTTCACTACTTGATTTCCGCTTCACCGAGGCCCGCAACCTCATTCGCCAAGGAGTGCTCGGCGATCCCTACTGGTTCGCTCTCATCCCGAAAGGAGCTACCGAGAAGAACCACCCAATGGCAGGCGGCAATCCTTACGGAGTCGGGGCCTTCTTCTCAAAGGATTCCGGAGGCATGCTTTTCGACTACCCTTACTTTCCCACCGCGATCTGCACTCTGCTCGGCGACTGTAAAAGCGTGCAAGGTCTCGCAAAAGTTAGCGTGCCCGAGCGCTACGTCGTTCCAGATGATGAATACAACAAATTCCTCAAGGAATGCGACGATCCACACGAGGCAAACTATTGGCCTGTCGTCCTCGACAAGGAAAAGACCCAGAAGGTGAAAATGGGAGCTCCCGACAATATCTACAGCCTCTACGAAATGAAGAGCGGCTGGATCGGCGCCTGCCACGTCGGCCGTCTCTTCCAGCCCGCCCACCCGATGTCGACCTACGGAAACCTTGAAATCTACGGCTCCGAGGGGAACTTGCTGCTTCACACCGACTCTCTCGTCTCCATCAACTCCACACGCACGGACCTACTACCGGAAACAGATGAAAATGGTTGGTACAACATTCCCGATATGGAAGGCGTCCGTCGCATCCGCGGGCCCGTCCCGCCAGACGGCGGATTCAATTACTACCACGTCTCTACCGACCATTTCATCGATTGCATACTCCACAATAAACAGCCGTTGATTGATGTCGATTGGGGGCTTCATATTACTGAAATGATGTGCGGAGCAATCATCTCCGCTGAAACCGGCCAGCGCTACGAAATGACCACCAGCACTGGCGTCGAATTTTAAGGTAGCGGCCGCTGCCCTGACCGTTGTAGCTCATAGAGCAAAGTCGGGTCCCCAGCGGCCACAACGCCACCAAATCCCCCCATGATCCCCAAACGCATAGGCATCGTCGGACTCGGTTTCGGCAAACTTCTCGCCACCACACTTTCCCAGATGGCGCAAGCGAAAGTCGTCGCTATCGCCGATCGCAGCAATGATTCAAAAACGGAACTTGCTGCTCAACTCGGAGCGAAGGCATACGACGATGCCTTTGATATGCTCGAGAAAGAGGACCTAGATCTCCTTGTATTGAGTATTCCACCACGCGGACGCCAAGACCTGCTCCAGTATGCCGCCGACAAAGGAATCGCCCTCTTCGTCGAAAAACCGTGGGCATCCACTAGCAGGCAAGCAGAACTCTTCAACCGAATCGTCGAACCTATTCGCAACAAAACGATGCTCGGATTCAGCTTTCGGTTTTTGCCAGCCTTCCAAAAACTCCTCAGCCTGACTGCAAGCGAACTGGGAAATCCCTTCCTAGCCCAGGCCAGCTACATTTGGAACTACACCGGCTCAAGTACGACTTGGCTCTGGGATCCGGAAAACGGAAACGGATTTTTTAACGAAAACTCCTGCCATCTCTTCGACGCGGTCAACGCCTTGATGGGAAAACCGATCTCCATTCATTCCTTCGGCCACTCGCACCGCTCCTACCCATCGGAGGATGCGGCGATCGTAAATATCAAGTACCCAGAAGGCCGGGCTGCAACGCTCTCCATCGGCGGCATAGGCACCGCAGGCGTGGGCGATTTCCCTCGCCTCGAACTATGGGCTTCAAACGGGCACGCAGTCCTCACCGGCAACCAACACATCTGGACCGACATCGCTTGGACACCGGCGGAGACGAACGAAACGGTTATCTTAAAGACAGCACCTGAAAGCCTCACTCAAACGCGCTACACCAAAGCCTTCGAACACTTATTCGATTGCCTCGACAAAGACATCCCCGTCGAAGCCGACATCGAAGACGGCACCCTCTGCGTCCGCATGGCCGAAGCAATTTACTCATCAATAAAAACCGACGAACGAGTTTTAATAAGGTAGGGTCCGATCGCCGAGCGGACCGCAATGCAGGATCGAGCACCTCGGCTCGCCCGGCGGTCGAGCCCTACCTACCAACAAAGACAAGTCACCACAATGCCGATACGATTTGCAGTAGAAGCTGGCGAACACACAGAGTCCCTCGCCGCAGAGTTCAACATCCCAGGAATCCCCGTGAATCTCCCTGCGGTGCTCAATGACGTCGATTCCCTAGCAGCTGGCCTTCAAGCAAAGGGACTCCAGGCCTGCCAAATTGGCGCATTTGGATTCAACGCGCTTTCCCCCGATCGTTCCGCTCGTGAGGAAATGAAGCAGAAGATAATGACGGCCATGCCGCTCGCCGCAAAGCTTGGTTGCAAGCACTTCGCGTTCGCCGCAGGTAACGCGAATCCCAATATGTTCGGAGAGACCGATCCCTTTAACTTCACCGACGAAGCTCTCGATCAAGCCGCAGAAGAACTGAAACCTCTGGCAAACGTAGCGGAAGAGCACGACGTCTACCTCAGCATCGAACCTTACATAAAAACGGTCGTCCATTCGCCCGAAGCCTTCCTGAAGCTCAAGGAACGTGTCGATTCCGATCGTTTGCGAATCACGCTCGACGTCACGAGTTTCTACGACTTCCGCGATATGGTCGATCCACGCAATACGATACTCAACGCCTGCTCTACACTCAAAGGACACTACGATCTGGTGCACCTCAAGGAGTTAGCAATTGTACCCGGATTCCATATACACAGCGAACTGGTCGCCCACGATGCTGGCAACACCCCCTGGGATCTCGTCCTCGAACAATGCTGCGACCAACTGGGATCGGACAGCTGGGTTGTCATCGAACACATCCCAAACTTAGAGGACGGAAAGAGATCAATACCTCAAATCCTATCTCTTGCATGAGTTCCTCGGAACCCACTCTCATTCGTCGTTCCTACAAGTGCTCGGCTACGAATAGCGAACGCGATTACTTCATACACCTTCCCTCGGGCTACGAAACTGACGATACACGAGAGTGGCCACTGCTCTTTTTCCTCCACGGGAATGGTGAACGCGGAAACGGTAAGGACGAGCTGGACCTCGTTCTGAAAAATGGCCCAGTATTTGAGTCTTGGTTACGTCATAGAAATCTGCCGTTCATCATCGTCTCCCCGCAACTACCGACCTTCGACCGTGGCGAAACACTGCCCGAGAGTTCGCGCGAGAAGCCACCGGCAAGAGATCCACTCCGCAAGGCTCCCTACGACCAGTTTCCGCTTCCCGATTTCGAGGTACAACGAGTTCCTCAAATAGAGAGCGATAATCCTGAGTTTACAGAAAACTCATCTAAATGCGGTCTTCCCGGCGGCTGGCAGCTTTGCGTTTCAGAACTCGAACACATTCTTCAGACGACTCTCGACACATTCCGAGTCGATATGAACCGCCTCTATCTCACCGGCCTCAGCTACGGAGGCTACGGCACCTGGCATTGGGCAGCCCACAACCCAAGTCGCTGGGCTGCCATCGCTCCGCTCTGCGGAGATGGAGATCCAGCCAATGCCCACCGCTTCACAAATCCCGATCTTCCCATCTGGATCTTTCACGGAGGACGCGACTCTGTCATCCGTCCCGACTGGATCTACGATACGGTCAATGCGCTCGAGTCAGCAGGTCACAAAGACGTTAGACTCACCATCCACGAAGAACTCGGTCACAACATCTGGGATCGCGTTTACTCCAGCCAAGACTTCTACGACTGGCTGCTATCCCACACCAATACGCCGATAGCGGCGAGCATTGACCTCTGGTACGGCGACAAGCAGGAGTTTGGAAAATACGGCCGCCCGCAAAAGTGGATCAACATCCTCGGCAACTTATCGCCTGCTCAGGAAGCAAAGCGTCTCAGCTGTAGTATGAACGGCGGAGTCGCTCGACAAATCACGATTGGCAGCGATGGACACCGTTTGGCAAGACCGGGCGACTTTAACATCGATATCAACGTCGACGAGCTGAGTCCCGGCGAAAACACCCTCCGTCTGTATTCGGAGTTTCGTGACGGCTCAGTGATCGAGAAAGAAGTCTCAATCTTCGTACACCAAGCGACCTCGATTCCCAAAGAACTCGATTTGGATCTAACCCAGTTGAACTCCATCCCCGAGCAGATCCAGATTGTAGACGGCAAGTGGGAACAGACCGCAGAAGGTATCCGAAGCATTTCCCCTTTTTACGACCGTGTATTGGCCTTGGGCGACCTTTCCTGGAAAGACTACGAAGTAACCGCAAAGGTCATCTTCAACTCCGTTTTGCAGCCGAATGCCGAACTTGGCCATGGAGGAGCAGACGTTATCCATGCCGCCCTCGCCACCCGATGGCCCGGGCACGACAAGGACCAACGCCAACCCCACCGAAAATGGTGGCCACTTGGAGCAACGGCGGAGTTCCGCTTAACTCCCTCCTGGGACGATTGCTCGTGGCGAATCATCGGGTCGCCAGTCCTGATCAAGAACGAAGCTTCCTCGCGAAACATCGTTCCTGGGAATGCCTACTTTCTGAAGCATCGAGTACAAACCGTATCCGACGAGCAATCACTATATCAAGTGAAGTGCTGGCCGGCGAACACAAGCGAGCCCAAAGACTGGGATTTGGAACTTCTAAAGAATGACGACGTTTCCCAAGGCGGAGCACTCTTCCTCGCCCACTACGCTGATGTGACCCTACAGGCAGTAATGGTCCGGCCTATCTGAGCCGCTGGAAATAGGATCGGGGCGGAGCCCAAGCCCTATCTTTAGATTTCAGGGAAAAACTCTCCTGCTAGCGGAGTTCCCACTTCAAGCCCCAGCGGATCGGTTAAGATGTGCTTCGAAGCCTTACCTGGAACCGTAGGATCGTAAAGCGTCGCTTGATCCACGAAGATCGCCACATGGGCGAGACGATACTCATCGGTCTCATTCGGATTCGCCATATGCGGACAGCAACCGTGGTGAAAGGTACAGTCTCCCGCTCGTAGAGGCAGAGTTATCTTTGGCTCGTATTCAAGATCCGGAGCCATCGCAAACAAAGACCTGGAATCCTCCAACACCTGAGTACCCAACTCTGCACGGTGTTGTTGCCCGGGAATAAACGACATGCTTCCCTTACGGACAGGCACATCGCACAAAGCGATCCAAATCGAAATCGGATTCGGCGAATCACGGTGTGGCCAATAGGGCTGATCCTGATGCCACTCGGTGGCTCGCATGCTTCGCGGATTTTTTGCGAGCAACTGATCGTGCCACAGCCTCAGAGGCACGCCTGCTAAACGCTTTGCGATCGACACGACATTGGGATGAAAGGTTAGAGACTTCATGATCTCACTTTCACGCCAAACATTCACCTTCTGGTTCAACACATGGTTCGTTCCATCGTTGTTCGCCGTCGCAATTCCAAGTGCCTCTTGGTAATAGAAGTCGGCTTCCTCCTTAGTCAAAATCCCACTAACTTTGACGAAGCCGTCTCGGCGATAGCCACTGACATGCTCTTCCGAAATTTCGATGTCTCTTCTCTCGGGGTATTTGGTAATCATATTATTTTCTAAGTTCTGACTTTGTGAAGAAACTCTATACTCTTCCCTCTTGGGCAGTGATTCCACTCACCGCCCCACCCGATTCCCTCCATAAAAAGGGCGACACGAGAAACTCCCGTGCCGCCCACACAAACTTACTACCCAGTAAACCTACGATCTAGAAACTGAAAGTTGTAGTGACCTTAGCGATACGTGGCGCTTGCAACCAGCGTGCCGCGTAGAAGCCATGTTCATATTCCTTGTCGAACAGGTTATCGATATTGACCTGAGCACGGAAAGTGAAGCTCTCGTAGTCACGTTCAAATCCGCCAAACATTCCGAACAGAGCGTACGAAGGACGCTCGTGAGCGGTGCGGTTTCCAGCAGCGACAGAGCCAGTATAACCAGCGTAGTTGTCATCCGCGAAGCGCATATGGCCACCGAGAAACCAGTCCTTCATCGCACCTTCAGTGAAGGTGTAACGAGCCCAGGCATTGAATGAAAGCCCAGCGTACGGAGCAGTGCGCTCGCCACCATTCACGGCATTGTGGTCAGCCATAGGGGCGCCTGTAACTTGGTTCACGAAGAGTCCCTTTTCGCCCGTTCCCACGAGGCCGAGGTCGCCAGCGTTGGTGATCTTGCCATACTGGTCTTGCTCGATGTCTGCCAGCGTTACCGCACGTGCATCATCGCCTTCGCCAATCATGAGAGCGTTGCCGTCAGCATCAACAGGATTGCCGCTAGCGTCAGCGTAGAACGCATCGTTGAACATGATTTGGTAAACAGTGTCGTTCGCAACCTTCGCATCAGTGTATGCAAATCCCAATGACACAGTGAGGTTTTTACTTGGAACACCCACTGCCTGGATCTCCACACCTTCAGAGGTGGTATCCGCCTGTACCCAGTTCGAACCGTTGCGGCCGTTGATACCGTTCGGGTCGATGATATCGCGATCCACACCGCTCATCTGTACGGCATCGCCGAGGAAGTCAGTTTGGTAATAGGTCAAGATACCTGACCAACCACTACCGAGATCGTACTTGATACCACCTTCGACACCTTCACCGATCGCGGCGAGAAGTCCTTCATTGTAAGGGTCACGACGGAATGAACCAGCCGCCTTGAACGTCTCGGAGTAGTTGAGGTAGGCATTCACGTTCTCGTTAATCTGATATGTGAAACCTGCATTAATTGAGTCTTCCGAAGCTTCGTCCTTAAGAGTTGGCTCGAAACGGGTATTGAACTTCTTGTAGTCGTCATCACGGAAACCGACCAAAGTCTTGAGCTTGCCATCAAAGAACTCGTTTTGCAAAGCGCCGAAGTATGCCTCAGTTTGACGCTCGTCGAGGATCGGTCCCCACCACCAGTTCGGTACTGTTTCAGGGCGAACGAATTCCCAATCAGCAGGAGCAAGCCAATGAGGTCTCGCAGTCCAACCATCTGGAGAGATCTTCTGCCAACCGATGCCAAAGTAGTCATTACCCCACTCCGAGTGCGTGTCTGGAATATCTTCTTTTGTGAAAGCGATTGGCCCGTCTTCGAGCGCATGCCAGCCACCAGCGAGGAAGCTGCCGTTTCCGTCACGATTGTACGGACGCTGCTGTTCACCGAAGAATGCGTCGGACTCATCGATGTATCCGAGAATTACGCGCTGTGGGTTTTCACCCATTTCCCATGAGTAGGTCGCAACCGCACGAGTCGTATCCATTTCGTTGTTCGAGTAGAAGCGCTCAGGGTAGTACTTCATCGCATAAGTATCGAGCGGATTTCCGCCCTCGCCTGGACCGTAGACATTGATCGCGCCATTGAAACGATTTTGCACAGATGTCTGAGTCAGCTCATTACGAGTTACCTCGATCGCGAAATTTTCAACAGGCTCCCACACAACCTTCGCCATGTAGTTCTCCCAGTCCTGAACGCGCTCCTTAAACAAGGAGTGGTAACTGGTGATGTTGTCATAATTCATGCCCGGAATCATGTCCTGGAACCCAAGGTCAGTGATCGGCATAGACCAGTCCGCACCCGCAGGCTTGTAGAGAGGAATGATAGAGGGACTTTCGTGCGTCGTATCCACAACTTCCGCTTCCGCAGAAATGTACAAGCCCTTCACTGGCTTGAAGAGTACATTAGCGAAGATGCCTTCCTTCTCCATGTTGGTGTAGTCCTGCCAACCATCGGAATCTTCCTTGACTCCCGCGATACGCAAGCCGAGCCGGCCGTCTACGATCGTCACGTTGCTGTCGAGCGTAGCTCTCTTTTGACCTTCGGAGCCGAGCGTAAGAGCAACTTCGCCGAAGTTCGACTGGTAGTTCGCCTTCTTGGAAGTGATGTTCACCAGACCACCTGGCTCGCCGTCACCGTAGAGCAACGCGGCAGGACCACGAACGACCTCGACACGATCCGTCGAGAAATTGTCCGACTTGGTATACCAGATGAAGTTGTTACGGCGCATGAAACGCGTGGTCAGACCACGGAAGTTCATATTACGCTGCAAGCCGTTGCCGCCCTCGTTATTGCCAGCATTAGTGGCGAAATCGATTGCGGAGTTCACGTTGTCCAAGCCCAAGTCACGAAGGACCTCGCCATTCAAGACCTCGATCGAAACCGGGGTGTCCTTGATCGGCGTCGAAACCAAAGACACAGAGTTAGTATTGCTGGACTGATAGCCTAGGTCAGTGGATCCATCCACAGTGAAAGGAGGCAGCTCAAAAAGCTCCTCCTCCGAAATGTCGCTCTGGGCAGTACCAGTGGCAACGAGAGAAACAGCTCCAGCAGCTAGCAAAGCAGCGCGGACTGTTTGGGGCATTGATGTTCTCATATATTTTAGTCGTGGTAGTTCGAAGCAGCCCCAGACGGCTCTAAAAACGCGATTCGCGCTCTTCGACTCGGCGTGGGGTATAATTCATTCGGTCAGGGCGTTTCGCACGCAGGATAGCACACGAGACGCTCTTCCCTTCTCAGGGTGTGAGTCAACATTCCCGCCAAATTACATCGATGTCAATTAAAATTCATCCCAACCTCCCACCAATTCTCCTAATCCCTCTACCCCAATACCTTAAAAGATCGACACTAGCTCTTCCCCATTTAACACCGATGCCTTTTCTAGAGTATTTTCGTTAATTATTGCCCAAATCTCCCTCGCAAAGAAACTAGCGAATACGCCCCTAGGCACGCCCTTAACCTCCCCCACCCCCAACGCTACAAACATGAGCAAAACGACACGGTTCCTCCCCCCCTTAATCGCCCTATTCGCAGGCATCATCGCCAGAGCCGACGATCGTCCCAACATCCTATTCGTATTCACCGACGATCACGCCCCCCATGCCATCGGTGCTTATGACGGCTGGCTCAAGCCCCTCAACCCCACCCCCGAAATCGACAAGCTCGCCGCTGCGGGAATGGTTTTCGAGAACAGCTTCTGCACCAATTCAATCTGCGGCCCTAGCCGAGCCGTTATCCAGACCGGAAAGCACAGCCACAAGAACGGCTTCATGAACAACGGCAACTCTTTCGACTGGAACCAGCAGACCTTCCCCAAGCTTCTGCAAGCAGCAGGCTACCAGACCGCTATCTACGGCAAGTCCCACCTCAAAGGACACCCACAAGGGTACGACGACTGGGCAGTCCTCCCCGGCCAGGGACTCTACTACAACCCCGACTTCATCACTCCCGAAGGCAAAATAACCATCGAGGGACACTGCACGGACGTAGTCACGGACATGGCCGTCGATTACCTTCAAAACAAACGAGACTCCGAGAAACCGTTCATGCTCATGGTCCAGCACAAAGCGCCCCACCGAAACTGGATGCCAGCAGCCCGCCATCTCAACCTATACGATGACATCGATGTCCCAGAGCCGGACACCCTTTTCGACAAGTGGGAGGACAACGCGCCCGCCGCTCGCCACCAGGAGCTCGAGATCGACCGGCACATGCACATTAACTTCGATCTCTTCCTCGACCTCACACCAGATTTCGAGAGCGACGCCAAAACCGACCGCTCCGCCTGGTGGAACATGAAACGCATGACCGACCAGCAGCTTGACGCTTGGTTTGCCGCCTACCGCCCAAAAGACGAAGCCTTCCACGCAGCCAACTTGAACCACGAGGAAACAGTCCGCTGGAAATTCCAACGTTACGCCAAGAACTACCTGCGCTGCGTAAAAGGAGTCGATGAAAGCGTAGGCCGCCTCATGGAAACGCTCGAAGAACTCGACCTAGATGACAACACGATCGTCATCTACTCGTCCGACCAAGGCTTCTACATCGGCGATCACGGCTGGTTCGATAAACGCTGGATGTACGAGGAATCGCTCAAGATGCCCTTCATCATCAAATGGCCGGGTACCATCAAACCTGGATCGAAAAGCGACAAGATGATCCAAAATCTCGACTACGCCCAGACCTTCCTCGAAATCGCAGGCGCCCCCATTCCCGACGACATGCAGGGCGAGTCGCTCGTCCCCCTCCTCAAAGGCAACAGCCCCAGCGATTGGCGCGACCGCATCTACTACCATTACTACGAATACCCAAGCGTGCACATGGTCCCTCGCCAATACGGGATCCGCACCGAACGCTACAAGCTCATTCACTTCTACCAATTTGACGAGTGGGAGTTCTACGACCTCAAAAACGACCCCGACGAACTCACGAACTTGTACGAAAACCCTGAATACGCCGACCTCATAGCGAAGACCAAGCAAGAGCTTCGAGACCTACAAGCCTACTACGAAGAGGACAGCGACATCTCGGAAAAGCCAAAAAAGTGGCAACAAGAAGTCAGAGCCGGCACCCTTCGCTGATCATTCGACACCGCATCACACACGAGTCGGAGGGCAATGCTCCGTCATTGCCTCACACCCACCAACCACAAAGCGCTATCTCAACCGACCGCGCCCTTTTGCACTTCACTCCAAAGGTAGCGCCCGCTGTCCCCAGCGGGCAAACACAGAGCTAGCGAATCCATATCCGTTGAGGACAACGGACACTACCTCAATTGGCACCCTCTCCCCCCAAATGACGATGCACCACAAAAAAGGCGCCCTCGTGACAGGGCGCCTTTGGCGAATAGTATTATGGAAAATTTCAGCTTGGAGTTTCCGAACGCACTTTAGATGTCGAAGTCGACCGAGAAGACGAACTCGCGACCTGTGATACGACCGTAACGGATCGGCTCGCCAAGGGCGTTGTAGAGCGTCGGGATGTCATCGTCCTCATCGAGAGCGTTGCGGACATTCAACTGAATGTTGAATTTACGATCGCCCGTGAATGGCGTCTTGAGACCGCGGTGACCGTAACGAAGATCTAAATACAGCTCTTCTTCGCCCTTGAACGGATTGTTGATATCGACGATTTCCGTGCCGTTTACGATAGCGGAGCCGTAGCCGATAAGCGGAGCTTCACGCCAGCGTACCGCACCTCCAAAGGAGACACCCTTCATCATGCCATCCTTGAAACGGTAGTTGGCATTGAGGTTGAAGCGGTTTTGACGGACGAACTCGTTGGACTTGCCTTCGAGCGCCTTGATAATGCCGATGCCATTCGCGCCATTGCGAACCTGGTCCATCCAACGATCCTTCATTGTGAATACAGCGTCAGGATTGTTCGGATCCGCGTTTGGCCACTGGCCATTGCTTTGCGGAGCGGTTTCCCAAGTATAATCAGAGATCACGCCATCGCCATTTCTGTCCTGAGGATTGTTGTTACCGTTTTCCTTGAAGGTGATGCCATCCATGAAAGCTTCAACTTGATCGGTGTATTCAGCCCATGGATTACCGATATTGCTCTCGACTACATTCTGCTCGTTCCAGTTGAAACGAACGTCGAGGTTTTGGTTAACTGACCAGTTCAGAGAGAATTCCTTACCCTTCGCTTCGCGGAAACTGGTTACCCAGTACTGCCCAGCGCGACGATCGTAAACACCCGGCGAGTCTGGACCGCCACGGCTCTCAGGCCAACCTGGTTCTGACTTGTAGCTTGGGAGGACTCGGTTGATTTGAGCGAGAGAACCGTTGAGCGTGAAACGAAAACGGTTGAACGGAGTGTTCGCCGCGCGAGCCGGACCGGCTGTATTAACGAACTCGTTGTAGCGAGCGGTGAGCTTGCCGTCGAACGCGCTGAACATGATCCCCTTGTCTTCACCGTCGCCAAGCGAACCTGGAACGCGCTCGCCGTAAGCAGTGAACTGACTGGTGGAAGGCTGGAAGGTATCCGACTCATTGTAGTGGAAACCGATGTCGAGCCCAAACGGGAGTTTGACGAGATCTCTGATCGGGCGAACGATCACACCCTTGGTGCGAGTGATACCGCTGTCCGCATTTTCCGGATTAAATGGAGCGAAGTCCGCGAGCAGCGTGTTCGTACGAAGACCGAGATCACGATTTTGCTCTGCTACGACACGGGCATTGTTTACACGATCTTCCCTGTATCCGTAAGTACCGATAACTCGGTTCTTCCAGAAGAAGCCTTGATAGCTAAACTGGTTCGTACGGAGGCGATCTCTGCTCGAGTTAGCTGAACCGTCAGTCTGCACCATCGGGATACCGTTGCTGTCTACATGGCCCCAATCGCGTGGAGTCATGGTCCAAGCTTCACCGTAACCATCGATGATAGTCCAGTCTTCGCCCGGGTCCATATCTGCTGTCGGAACGATCGTATTGCCAACGTACCAACGGTTTTGCGGGCGACGCTTTCCATCCTGCAGCCAGCTGGAGTCGCTCGCGTAAACGAGGTTTCCGTCGTCATCGCGAACAGCCATTCCGTTGAGAGTCTCGAGAGGAGACGAGATGAGCGGAGTAGAGTTGAAACCTGGAATAATCTCAGTCAGCTCGTACTCGAGCCCTGGGATGTGAGCGTCTCTCCACTCGCCGTTAACCATTTCCGGCTGTAGGTGATAGCGGAATACTTGGTTCTGGCTCCAGGAGTTGTTGCCCGAGGTGAGCGCTCCGAAGCGGTGCAAGCCCAGGAACGCGAAGCGGTCGGTCTTGTCTTGGAAGTCAAACTCGTACGAGAGAGCAGCCCGGAAGTCCTGCGTCTTTCCCACAGACTCGTCGAAAGCCGGATAACCTTGGAAGTACATCTCGCCCGCATTCGGGTTAGGAGTAACTCCGTCGGACAAGTACGCGTTCGGGTCAACCTTGACCTGTACACCGCCGATGTAGTTCACCCGCTCCTTGAAGATGCCATTATTGCGCTCTTGCTGCATGCCGAACTCGAAATAGAGATTCTCGGCAAGTTTCTGAGTGAAGAACGCGTTGAAGATTTCGTAGTCGTCCTCATCCCAACGCACGTTTGAGAGCGTGTTAACGTTGGTCGGGTAATAGTCATCGTTGATCAGCGTGTATCCATCCGCCTCACGATTGATACTTGGAATGTGGTCCCAGTCCTTCGGAGAACGAATGTCGACCGTATCTTGCCAACCCCAAGTCGGCACGTCGTATCCACCGCCAATTACAACAGGAACGTTGTCGCCGTTCTCAAACAACTGGTTGCCTTCCGCGTACTGCTTGGGGCGAATTTCGCCCTCGTCAGTGAAGTCGCCATCATTGTTGAGATCCAGACCGTTCGCCCACTGAGCATCGTTTTGGAAAATGTGCTGGTTCGGATAACCGCCGCCATTGCCGAGAGTCTCCGACTCGTACCAGCCAGTGATGCCGTCAGTCGGATAGTTACGCGAAGGACGGTGAGAAACGACATTCACGTCCTCGTAGTGAACGGAAACCGTAGTATTCTCCCAAGGCCTGTAGGTGAAAGTTGCATACACGCGGCGACGTTCCTCGTTTGTGTAGTCCTGCTCCCACTGCTTCTCTTCATATACGGAAGCGAAGCGAACAGCGAGTTTGTCGTCGATGAGAACGCGATTCACATCCAGCTGACCGCGGAATCCGCCGAAGCTAGACACTTGCAAGCGAACATCGCCGAAGTCCTCACTCGTGGTAGCCCTCTTAAGCGTACCATTGATAACACCCGCCGGGCTCCCCGTACCAAAGAGGATGGAGTTCGGACCGGAAGCAATCTCGATACGGTCGACGTTGTAGTTATCGCCCGGAGCGCGGAGTGCGAAGAACTCACGAGAATTAGTACCGTTAGCGAGGCCGCGGATACGGATATTGCCCTGAGAACCTGGCAATCCGTTTCCAGTGACGATTTCGTCGGTACCTTCCACGTTCACGGTGTACATGGCAGCCTCTTCAAGATTGTTGAGGCTGTAGTCGTCCATGAAGTCCGTAGTGAGGGCTTCGATTTGAGTCGCGACATCCGTATAGCTTGTGCGCATACGGCTACCCGCGAGGGTCTCGGATGCACGCCAGCCGTCTTCGTCGGCTTGTACTTCAAAAGGAGATAGTTCGAAAATCTCCTCGTCACTCTCCTCCTGCGCGACCGCGCTGTAAGGAAGAGAACCAAAGGCTGCCAAAGCAGCACAGGCAAACGTGGACATTCGCCTGCTGTTCAATACGGGGACGCTCAAAGCGCCCACCGATTTCGGTAGGTCTATTTTGTTCATGGGGGTCGTATCTCTGGAGCCGCCTGAAACCAAGCAGCCGTTCGTAAGTAAATGGGTTCGGGGGAACTCAAGTGCCTAGTCTCGCCCGAAATGAGATCTCGAGCTCCGACTGATTTTTGATAGTAGGAAATCAAATCAAAGATGCTAACTTTCTTTTTCTTAACATTACTTAACGTTTAGTTTCATTTTCTAAAGTTATCGTACCAAAAAACGAGCAGAAACGATTCAGCATCGCGGTAGCGGCCATCGCCCCCCACAGTCACTGGAACATCCGAGGCAATCCAAGTTCGCTAGGGACCAAGCTCCCAATATTCGATTCCAAACCTGCTCCCTTCGAAATCGCTTAAACGCACAGAGAATAAAGCTTCTTCAAGAGATACAGTGGAATCCACTGAAAGGATCGCGGCCGCTCGCGGCATGCCGCTTTCGTTGATCTTCAAACTCCTCTAGTCCGGCGAAGCGGTAAATTCGAGCAAGGCGCGTGCAACGATACAGAACATGTCTAGCTACAATTCGCTCCCGAAAGGCGGCAGAAAGCCAAAATGGGAAGCCCCCCGAACGAGACTTCCCACCTTGTGTTTCTATTAAACCTCGGTCACTAGAAGTCTAGCGTAGTCGAGAGTATAAAAGTGCGTGGTTCGAACTGAGCCCACTTGATAGCCCGCCCGGTCGAGATCTTATCCGTTGGATACAGATCGCTGTTGTCGAAGAGGTTTCGAACGTTCAGCTGCACACGGTAGCGGTACTTGTCCCCGCCGAACTTGCCGCGGTAAGCCATCATCGCATCAAAGAAGAACTCGTCGTCATTGTAGTAAGGCTTCGTGATATCGGCCACCACGATCGAATTCCCACCTTCTTCAACGACCTTCTTGTCAAAGCCGATGATGCCAGCGTCGCGATAGCGTCCGGAGAATCCAACCCGGAAGCCCTTCATCGGACCGTCTTCAAACTGGTAGCTAGTAGAGAAATTGACACGCCACTTGCGCACGTTCGGGTTCGAACTGCCCTCAAGCTGATCGATACGGCCCTTCGCGTTGACTAGGAAGCGACGCACGTATTCCTCATGGAAGGTTTCGCTGTTTCCTTCGCTGCGACCAACATTGTCCCAACCAGTCAATGGAGTGTCACCGACCTCGCCCATCATAGTGCGATAAGCGACGACGTTCCCGTTGCTATCTTCGACGTATCCACTTGTTGTTGACGGATCCATACGCACGAATCCTGCAGCGATACGCTTCTCGGCAGACGTAAGCGGAGTCACTCCATCCTCGCCATAAACAACTTCAAACTCACGAGGATCATCCGGACTCCACCAGTCAACGATCGGCTTAAACGCCCCGTCGAAGTCCTCCTCGTGCCACTGGATACCACTCCAATAGTCCGCTCTCTCCAGTCCCCAGTCAACGTAGCTGGTAGCGATGTTGTTCAGGACGGAACGAGTTTTAGCAGCGGTAACGCGGATATTCCAATTCTTAGTGGGTTGAGCGTTCAGAGTGTACTCAGTCCCTTCTGCGGAACGATCAACAACCGGCAAGAACAGGTCAGTCTGACCAAAAATGTCGAAGCCGTTCGCGACATAATTCTGCGGATTTACGTCGTAATAGAAGTTCTCGAAATCCTTGAAGATTCCACGAACATTGCCATCCACCTGGCCACCAGGAGTGCCTCCATTGGTGGAGGCCGTCTTGTATTCATTGATCTTGAAAGCGAGCTTTCCTTCAAGCAGATCCAGGCGAACTCCATAGTCTTCACCGACACCCGTTTCCGGGTCATGGAAGTCGCCGTCCACGTCGAAACGAATCGTTCCCGCCGCGTTGTTGGTCGCCTCGTTATAGAAGAAGCTCACCCAGTTCGCGATTCCATTTGGACGGAACACAATCCCCTTCGTCTCGTTGGAGTTCACACTTCCAGCCGGGTATTCAGATTCCCAATCCAATCCAGTATACCACGGGAAATACCCGCCTTCGATCGCTTGAGGAGGGACATTGCCTGCTTCCCAGTCGGCGACAGAATAGTTCGATCCTTTCACGCCAGCTCCCTCAAGAACACGTTGGCTGATATCGTCATCACGCTTTCCGTAAGTGAGGATAATGCGATCGCCCCAGAAGTATCCTTGATAGGCAATCATGTCGGAATCGATTGTACGGTCGAAGCTGAAGAGACGGTTGGAACCAATCTCTTCCGACCACATAAGCGCTCTCAGATCGCCCGTCCCGCCCAAATCTGGCAGCGTAAGGATCTCCGCGCCTGGCTCCCAACCGTCGACGACTTGAGCTTGGTATCCATTATTCGCAGTCAGGTAGGAACGAACCGATACCGAGCGCTGGCCCTTGTCATTATAGTAGCTCACGTTCGGAGCGATGTTCGTCGCGCGTCCACCCAAGAAGCTAGGAGTCGATCCATCAGAATTCTGCCCCCAAGCCTGGAAGGAGTTGCCGCGAATCTGAGTCACACGACGATCGGAATAGAGGTAGGCAATGTTGTGTCGACCCAACAAGTCCGCCCACTTGTCCCCTACCCACTCCTTCTCGCGGAAGTTGTAGGAATAGGAAACCGTCATTCGCTTTTCGTCTTCTGACTCGTTCTGCTGCCAGCCCCAACCACGATCTCCCATGTAGAAGCTACCCGCACTCGGGTTCAGTATGAGGTTATCAGCAGTACTGTGCGGCAAGTACTTCTGCAGATCGATCCCGATCCCGTAGTTAAAGGAGCGATTGTATCCAAACTGACGCCCTTCGTTATCCTCTGAATTGTAACCAAATTCAACATATAGGTCCTTCAATGGATTGAATTCGGCGAACATCGTTAAGATGTCTCCTTCACGAGTGCGTCGCATGGTGTCGCCCCAAGGATTAACATCCTGAAGCGGCAGACCAAGAGCCTCCATAACATCAGGCCCAATCGTGACCTCCCGATCATCGAGATTCTGATCGTAGTTAGGTTCGAACCAGTAAGAGTCAGGGTTGTAGTGCTGGCTGTTTGGATCGCTTACATTCTCCATGTAGTCGCGGGCATCACGCCCACGAGCACCGTATCCATTATTCCAACGCATAAACGGCACGACGCTTTGATCAATCACGCCATTGTCTCCGGTATAGATGAAAGGACCTGCACCGTCTCCACCGTTCATGTAGAACGGACGGTTACCATCATCATCCGTAGTCGGGTCCCAAAGCTCGCCATTGCCATCAAAGAAGTACGGCGAGAAGAAATCCTGGAACATACGGTACTGCGTCGGAGCATCGACCTCATCGATATCCTCGTAATGAATACGGAAGTTCGCCTTGTCGTTTGGCTTGAAGGTCAAGGTTCCGTAGATGCGGTCTTGCTTGTCGTAACTGCCATCCAAAAACGACTCTTTCGTGCTATCGAGAGCCGCGAATCGTAGAGCGAGCATATCCTCGATCACGACCTTGTTGAAATCCACGTTGAAGGCCTTCGTACCATGGCTATCGAACTTCATTCCGATGCTGCCAAAGTCACTGTTCACCTGAGCGCGCTTAACCGACGCATTGATCGTCGCGCCTGACTTGCCCAAGCCGAACAGAATCGAGTTAGGCCCACTAGAGATCGCCAGATTTTCCGTGTTGTAATTATGGAGACGGAAACTCGTACCGAAGAAGTCACGTCCACGCTCGGATCCAGAGGTACGCGGATCACCAAGCCCTCGAGCGGTAGAAGAGCTAGGACCGCTGCGCTCAAAAATGGCGCGCTTTCCATCTTCGTATCCAGGATTCTCTTGCTCGTTTTCAATGTTGATCGAGTAAAGAAACGCCTCCTCCGGATCGGAAGCTGCGATATCGTCGAGAAAGTCCTTGGAAAAGATGTCGATCTGGGCTCCCAAGTCTTTGGTCTCAGTTCTCATACGAGTTCCAGCCGTCGTCGACTTGGTCATGTAGCCAGTGGACTCGCCAGCGTCCACCGTGAATGGAGAAAGCTCAAAAATCTCCTCTCCTTCATCCTGAGCGGATAGCAACGGAGCAATGAGCAAGGAAGCTGCGGACACGAACGCGGTGGCAGCGAATCTACCCGAAAGCGGATTGGAAGCGATCTGTGATCGCCAAGGGGTCGTCTTCATAGTTTGAGGCATCAGTTGGGTTAGGTTGCAGCTCTTCTTCAATCCCCAGCCTCTCGAGCAAGTACCTCGAGACACTCAGTTGATTGAAGGGAACTGTCACCCCACGGCTTCTTCCAAAACGCGCCTAAACGCACCGGAGAGAGGGTATTCCATGGGGTAAAACGGGGAATCGCGGTTGCGAATATAGTATCACTTTGATCATTTCACTTGCGATATTGCTACTCCTACGCTTCGTTAATCGTAACTTTCCTTTCATAACTTTCCTTTTTGAAAGTACTCATGACCTCAAAGCCCACTTCCATGAAAGAGATCGCCGAGATGGCGAACGTGTCCGTGATGACGGTCAGCCGGGCTCTGCGTAACAGTCCGGGTATCAGCGGCGAAACCCGCGAGCGAGTTCTCGAGATCGCAAACGAAGTCGGGTACCAGAAAAATCCGCTCGTTTCCGCCCTCATGACACAGCGCCGAAAAGGAGCTCCAGCAGACATCTCGCTGACAGTCGCCCACATTCATTGCTTGCCGGCAGACCGCAAACTCACTGGCAACCTCCTCACCCTGCGCCAAGGCATCCGCTCACAGGCCAAGAAACACGGATTCGAAGTCTCGGAGTTTTACCTGAACGAACCAGGCATGACCCCGCAACGCCTTGCCAACATCCTCAGCAGTCGCGGGATTCGGGCTGCCATCTTCGAGCATTTCTTCGAAGACGGAGTAGAACTCGATATCGACCTTTCCAGCATCTCCGCGGTCGCCCTCACCCACACAATGAGAAAGCCGAACCTCAATCGCGTCGTCGTCGCGGAATACCTATCAGTGCTCGTGGCCACCGAACATCTAGAAAAGCTCGGCTACCAGAAAATCGGACTCATCGTAAATCCTCGGCAAGAAGCCATCGCCCGCATCAAACGAGAAGCCGCATGGCTACTCCATCAGCAAAACCTCCCTGAACACGCACGCGTCCCGCTGCTCGTATCTGAAAGAGAGGGATTCGAGTCCGCTCTGGAAAGTTGGCTCAAAACTCACACTCCCGACGCCATCATCTGCCCCTACCGTCGGGCCAAACCACTCATTGACCAACTCGACCAGAAGATCGGCTACGTGCAACTCGGCTGGCACGAGGATGATACAGAACTCGCAGGGGTCGACCCGAACTGGCGGCAAGTCGGCATCTCCGCCGTCAACAAAGTCGTAGATCAGCTCTTTCGAGGTGAATTTGGCGAACCGCAGACGCCCACTGTCACCTCCATCGACTGCCATTGGCAAGACGGCCCCTCGGTACAAGTCCCAAACTGAACGGTTTTTCGTCACCCAATATCGACAAAGCGACACTTCCCCTACTTTATAGCCGGCCATGCCTTCCCAGACAGCACGCAGTCCCTTTCATGTGATGACCAAGCCAATTGGTCCGATCTGCAATCTCGATTGCAAATACTGCTTCTATCTGGAAAAAGAAGCCCTCTATACCGACGGAAAATGGCGCATGGCTCCCGACGTATTGGAAAGCTATATACGCCAGTACATCGAAGCTCAACCCACTCAATTCGTAAGCTTCGCCTGGCAAGGCGGCGAACCAACCCTCCTCGGCGTCAATTTCTTCCGCAATGTAGTGGAACTCCAAAAAAAGTACGCCAACGGGAAAACCATCGAAAACGCGTTCCAAACCAACGGCACGCTCCTCGACGACGAATGGGCAACCTTTCTCAAAGAGAACGACTTTCTAGTAGGCGTCAGCATCGACGGCCCCAAAGAAATCCACGACGCCAATCGAGTCGATAAAAAGGGGAACTCCTCCTTCGACGAAGTCATGCGAGGCATCGAAGTCCTCCAGAAAGCCGGCGTGCGATTCAATACCCTCACCTGCCTCAATCGAGTCACCTCGAAAAAGCCGCTCGAGGTCTACCGTTTCCTCAAGAGCATCGGTAGCGACTTCCAGCAATTCATCCCCATCGTAGAGCGACGCCCTGGCCAACAAGCCAAGAAATGGGGGCTAGACCTCGCCGCGCCGGAAGAAGGAATAGCGGACGATGATCTCCCAGTGCTGGGATGGAGCGTACTGCCCGAAGACTTTGGCGATTTCTACATACGAATATTTGATCGTTGGATACGCAAAGACGTAGGCACGATCTTCGTCCAGCTATTCGAAACCGCCCTCAGCAAATGGATCGGCGCGCCTGGAGGCATTTGCGTACACGCCGAAACATGCGGCGACGCCATGGCCGTCGAACACAACGGAGATCTCTACTCCTGCGATCACTTCGTGTATCCACAATACAAACTCGGGAACCTCAAGGACACGCCTTTGGTCGATCTCGTCTCCAAGCCCCAACAACGTCAATTCGGCCTAAACAAGCGGGACAAGCTCCCTGAGTACTGCCGAAAGTGCGAAGTTCGATTCGTTTGCAACGGAGGCTGCCCGAAAGACCGATTCCTTCATACTCCAGATGGTGAGCCCGGCCTCCACTACCTTTGCAAAGGCTATCGCAAATTCTTCAACCACATCGCTGAACCGATGCGAGCCATGGCTTACTTGAACCGCAACCGACGCTCTGCCACAGAGGTCATGGAACTCGTAGCCAAAAAGAAACTACCTGGCTACAAACCAATGAAGTAGGTAGCGGCCATCGTCCCCGATGGCCACACAACCGAATTCGTCTCTACTTCACCATCAACTCGAAGCTATCCGAGATTCCATCTCGATGATAAGTCACCTTTCGGTTGGCAGAAGTCGGAAAGGCATCATCCCAGGAAAAGGCAGCAATCGTCGCTTTCCCAGCCTTGTGGGAACGGAGGTTTCCAAATTTATCCACTGTCGCCACGCTTGGGTCGGAAGACTCCCATACCACATTGGTCCGAGTTGCTCCCGACGGGATCAGCTCGACCTTGAGCCGACGACTCTCCCCTTCCTTCATCTTCTTAACCGGTTTCCTGATACGAAGCCCTTCGACAGCCACAAATCGATGAGCTTCCAAAACCATTCCTAATTCGTCGTATCCTTCTTGCTGTTCTGGAGTCAGGTTCTTCAAATCGAGCCCGCTGTACCAACGCACCCCCCACTTTCGGGCTACAAAGCGATCTCCTTCGAGTTCCAATGGATCAGTTCTCAAATCAAAGAAACGCCCTTCAGGGTAGGCCGTAGTAGGAGAATACCGCTTGAAGTCCTTATTGAAGGCGTACTCAAAGATTTCCTCCTTCTGCGTGTATTCAAAATTCGCGGAATACCAGGTGCAGATCGAATCTCGAGGCTCTCCGCTAGCCCCTTCCATCTGCTCCCAAAAACTTATTCCATCTACCTCCGCATACTTCTCATGGCTAATACCTGTCGCGTCGCAAATACTCGGCAGCACATCCGTCAAGTAGGTTAGTCCATCGTACACCTTGCCGCTTTCGACCCGCCCCGGTTGGCTAACAATAAGCGGCACATGGATACCGTTATCGGTATTCCCGCCCTTGCGTCCGGGGTAGATACTCCCGTCCGGAAAAACGTGCTGGAAGATTTCCTTCGTTCCATTGTCCCCCATCAACACGATCAAAGTGTCATCTCTCAAACCTTCCGCTTCTAGTTTGTCTACCAGCTTGCCGATCAGCTTATCCGTGTAAGCGAGCATATCGGGAAAATAGCGGGCGTCATCTCCACGCCCCTTGATCACATAGGGCGATTCCTCATCAAACGTGTCAAAGTCCGAAGCAGGCTCGGTATCGGGAGTTGGCTTGTGGTCGTCGTGCACCAGCAACATCGGATAATAGAGAAAGAACGGCTCGTCCTTGTTATCCTCGATAAACTTAAGAGCCGCCCGGTTACACAGATCCGGACCGTACCAGCGACGCCCCGTGACCGGATCCAAGTCAGTTCTCCCCTTGTAGTTCACCACCTTACCGTTCACCACCAGATTCGGGTTAATGAAACGTTGCCCACCACCAATGACGTCGAAACAAACATACTCGTCCCAACCAAATTCCGAGATGTACTCGCGACCCGGCACTTCCTTCGTTCCCCTCGTCTGCTTCCATTTACCGAACATGCCGGTTCTATATCCTTCCGCCTGAAAAATATCCCCAAAGGTGATATCAGAAGCATGCTGAGACTTAGGTTTGAGATAGTTGCGGCGATTGTCTTTGCCGCTCATCAAAGCGATTCGAGTAGATTCACAAAGTGGATACGTGAAGGCTCGATCAAAACGAACTCCCTCTCCAGCGAGCTTATCCATGCGCGGAGTGGCGATCCGGACATTTTCGAATTCCTGCCCTTTTCGGATACAGTTCATCCGATCCGCCCCATAAGCAGTCACCCCATAGTGGCTTAAGTCATCTATCAAGATGAGCACGACGTTCGGTCGACGTTCCGCGAACGCCGAATGAGCGAAACCAACTAACAGAAAAAGGACGCAAAGTCTTCTCAGCAAACTAGCCATAGCCCCTTTTGCCATGGCATGCGGAAGCTTTCAACCATCAGCCTCCTCTGAAGCTCGATGAATCAATTAAGCTCAAATATTCCCTCCGCAAGACTACAAGGTCGTGCCCAGCAGATCTCCTACTTTCGCATAAACCTCTAACTGTCTGGGGCCATTTTCCGCTAGATCGTCCGCAAGTTTCACTCGATCACGTTCGAACAAAGTTATGACGCACGAGCCACCAAATGCGAAATAGCCGAGCTCGTCTCCCATCTCAACCGTATCGCCTTCCTTAGCGGTCATCAAAATCGATCCCACGCAAGTCGCCCCGATCGCAATGAAGCTCACAAGTCCTAGATCCTCGGTTTCAATCACCGTCAAGACTCTCTTGTTCTCCCAAAGGTATCCCATCGACTGACGCAGAGCGATCGGGCTCACGCTGTAGAGCGGTCCGTTGATCAAGCGCTGTTCCACGATCTTTCCGGAAACCGGAGAGTGATAGCGATGGTAGTCAACCGGACACAGACGAGAAATTAGCGCCGTACCTCGCGGGTAGTTGTCTGCCAATGACACGCTCCCGAGCAGAGCCTTAACATCGAAAAACTGCCCTTTTGCAAACAGCCCCTCGACGTCCCCCAAGTTGGGAATCCCCAAATGACGAGCGTCCGCAGGCAGAGCGATCTTGCCCTCTCCAGCCACAAGCGGCCGTGCCTCAGCCTTCAATTTCCGATAAAAGAAGTCATTAAAACTCGAATACGAATCGATCGAATCCAGAAACTCGTTTTCATCTAATCCATATTCAGCGATGAACGGGCGAATTTTCTCTGCGCTTGCCGACTTGTACATACGCCAGCCGTACCAGTGCGAAAAGATCGCTCGCTTCGCCAAAAGCCAAAGCCCGATCTTCCCCATAGTCGTTTCGTAAGTCCAGCGAAGGAACCCCTCGCCATAGACCTCCTCGACCTCTTCCTGCCCGCTGTAGCGGTTATAAAAACGTATCTCCGACATCTTAACTAAATTCCAAGGAGGGCAATGCTCCGTCATTGCCGTTTTCTCTCAAGGCAATGACAGAGCATTGCCCTCCCAATTATGCAACGGAAACAAAACGAAGTTAGAACAAAAACACTCCTCAGAACTCCGCGTGTCCTGGAGTTCTTGGATACGGGATCACGTCCCGAATATTTCCAACACCCGTGATAAACATCAACAAACGCTCAAAGCCAAGTCCGAAGCCCGCGTGTGGTACGCTCCCATACTTTCTTAAGTCAACATACCACCAGTAGTCCTCTTCAGAGATACCATGCGCTTTCATGTTCTCCAGCAACAGCTCCAAGCGCTCCTCACGTTGGCTGCCCCCAACGATTTCACCGATTCCAGGCACCAAAACATCCATGGCTGCGACAGTCTTCCCATCGTCATTTGCCCGCATGTAAAACGGCTTCAGCGTTTTCGGGTAGTCGTACAGCGTGACCGGGCTCTTGAAATGCTCCTCCGTCAAGTAGCGCTCGTGCTCCGACTGCAGATTCACGCCCCACTCGACCTTGTTTTCGAATTTCTTGCCCGACGCCAACAGTATATCCACCGCCTCGGTGTAAGTCACTCGCTTGAAAGGGCGCGAAAGCACAAACTCGAGACGTTGCTTAAGCTCCTTATCCACGAAGTTGAAGAACAGCTGCAAGTCATCCTTACAGGTCTCCATCACTTCCTCGATAACGGACTTCACAAACTCCTCCGCCAAATCCATATCGCCTGCCAGATCGCAAAACGCCATCTCCGGCTCGATCATCCAAAACTCGCTCGCGTGACGGGATGTATGTGAATTCTCAGCACGGAAAGTCGGACCAAAGGTATAGATGTTCCCCAAGGCAGTCGCATAGGTTTCCCCTTCAAGCTGACCGCTGACAGTCAGATAAGTCGAGCGGCCAAAGAAATCCTGGGCGCTATCCACTTCACCTTCCTCGGTTAGAGGCGGGTTCTTCGGATCAAGCGTCGAAACGCGAAACAGCTCCCCAGCCCCTTCGCAATCGCTCGCCGTCACGATCGGCGTATGCACATAGAAAAACTGGCGGTCGTTGAAGAAGCGATGTATCGCAAAAGCCAGCTTGCTCCGAATTCTGAATACAGCCCCATAGAGATTTGTGCGCGGACGCAGGTGAGCGATCTCACGCAAGTACTCGTTGGAGTGACGTTTTTTCTGCAACGGGAAGCTATCATCGGCCGCCCCTAGCATCTCAAGAGAGCTCGCTTGAATCTCCCACATTTGCCCTTTCCCCTGCGAAGGGACCAGCTTGCCTACAACCGTGACCGACGCTCCCGTCGCGATCGGTTTCGAGTCCGCATAGCCCGTAGCATCCTCGTTCACCACGACCTGCATCGACTTCAAGCAGGAACCGTCATTTACCTCCAGGAAGAAGAAGGTCTTCGAGTCGCGTCTCGTGCGAACCCAGCCTTGAATCGTCACCTCATCCCGAGGCCCCTCACTCTTCATCAAATCAGCAATCAGCAGTCGCTTCATAAGCGATCAACAGAAGCCAAATCCCAGAGGGATGCAAGTCTAGTAGCGCGGAGCTTTAGGGCGCGACCACTCATCCTGATTAATCGCGGGCTAAAGCACCGCGCTACCTTTCTTCATTTCACTCGCCTCAACAGCACGTACGCCAGCAACGTCATAAAGACCATTGGTGACCACGCGGCCCATTGAGGAGTCAAAGCCCCCTCGCGCCCCATCGCGTTGAGGATGCTGGTCAGCATGTAGAAGGCGAAAAACAGAACGATCGACTTGGACACGCCTACCGCCGGATTCGTGCGAATCCCCGACACCGCGAACGGGATCGCGATCCCCGCCACGATCAGACAGCTGGCAGCACTCGCCATCAAGGCCTGCAAACGCACCTCGTAGGCAAGCACGCTAGGATTGTCCTCCTTGGTGAAATTGTCGGTGATCCGCTTCAGCTGCAAAAACGACAAGTCCTTCGGACGCTTGCCAAACAACAGCATCAGCTCCGGATCATCATCCAGATTCTTCGCCTCCAAACGCTCGAACGGAGGCCAGCTCTGCGCTCCCGTATCCGGATCGATAAGACGCTCGCGCCCATCGAAAAGCGACCAGTAGCCCTCTTCCTCGTTGTACCAGCCATAACGGGCCATCACTCGTCGTACTTCGCGACGCTGCTCGTCCATGATGGTGACCGTGATTCCGTAGGCCTCTTTTTTGTACTCGCTGTAGCGGTTGATAAACCACATCCGGTTCTCGTTGCGATTGTCGAAGGCGAGCCCCTCCACGATCCCGACCTCGTCGCTCTCCATTACCTGGGCCTCGCTGCGCAGACGGATCGTATTCATCAGCTGGTCCGATTGCTCGACCGACCATGGAATCAGGCTGGAGTTCAGATACCAGAGCCCCACTGAAATAAGCAGACTCGAGAGCCAAATCGACCGAGTCACCCGAAACACGCTCATCCCCGCCGCCCGCAAGGCGATGAACTCGTTGGCACGGTGCAACTGCCCCAGCGCATACAAAATGGATACGAGCACCGTCGCCGGCAGCGTAATGGTCAAAAAGCTAGGCGCGATCACCGCGTAAAACTTCAAGATCTCGCCAGTCGTCGCATCGTAGCCGATCAAATCAGTGAAGCTGTCTTGGATCTCAAAAAGTATGAGCAGCCCAAACATCGAGCCCAAAACGAGCACGAAGGCTTTGAGCCATTCAAAGAAAACATATCTGTCGGCAACGCTGAACATCCGGAATGACCAGCAACACTGCGAGCGACGTCCGCGAAGTCGAGCGGCTTTTGACTGGCGTTTCACTGCACGCTCTTTACAAAACGGACCCCAATGTCGCCTAAAGTCCCGAAAGAGTCCTGGAATTCCAGACTCGGAATTATCCTCGCCGTTGCCGGAAGCGCCGTTGGCCTTGGCAACTTCCTCAGATTCCCAGGTCAAGCTGCCCAATACGGCGGCGGCGCCTTCATGATCGCCTACTTCATCGCGCTCCTTCTCATCGGCCTGCCGATTTGCTGGGCAGAGTGGGCCATCGGACGCAAGGGCGGTCAATCCGGCCTCAACTCCAGCCCCGGCATCCTCGGAGTCGTCACCGGACAAAAACGCTACCGCTATCTCGGCGTGATCGGCGTCGTCATCCCGGTCGTCATCTACATGTACTACGTCTACATCGAAGCCTGGTGTTTGGGATACGCGGTCAACTTCGCCCGCGGGGCCATGAATTTCGAGACCGTTAAAGACGCAGGAGACTTCTGGGGCAACTTCATCGGGATCGGAGAAAACGGGTCAGCGATCGGCTTCGGCATGACCGAGGTAGGCGCTTTCCTGCTCATCGTATTCGCCCTCAACTTCTACCTCATCTACCGCGGGCTCTCCAAAGGAATCGAGCTATTCTGCAAATACGCGATGCCAACCCTCATCGTGCTAGCAGTCATCATTCTCGTACGCGTCCTGACACTTGGAGCTCCCGTAGCCGAACACCCGGAAAACAGCGTCAAAAACGGGCTCGGCTTCATGTGGAACCCCACCAAGGTCATCCTCCACGAACGCGCCTTCAACGAGGACACCGGAGTTGAAAACTGGATACCGCTCGCCGATGGCGAGGTCGTAGGCGAGAAAATGTTCGCCGAAGCCGAGGCGAAAGCCGCCGCCGATCCAAACCTCAAGCTCGTCGAAGTCGGCATGGCCAAGCAGCTAATAAACCCGCAGCTCTGGCTCGCCGCCGCCGGACAAATCTTCTTCTCCCTCTCCGTTGGCTTCGGCGTCATCATCACCTACTCTAGCTACTTAAAGAAGAAGGACGACGTCGTCCTCTCCGGACTCGCCGCCACCAGCACCAACGAATTCTGCGAGGTCGGCCTTGGCGGACTCACCACTCTCCCCGCCGGCTACGCCTTCCTCGGCATCTCCGGTGTCGCCGGCATGGGCACCTTTGGACTCGGCTTCAACGTCCTCCCAATGGTCTTTTCCGAGATGTGGGGCGGCCAATTCTTCGGATTCGCCTTCTTCTTCCTGCTCTTCCTCGCCGCGGTCACCAGCTCCCTTTCCATGCTTCAGCCGGGCATCGCATTCCTGGAAGAAGCCCTCAACATCAACCGCAAGCAATCCGTCGCCTTCCTCGGCTTCCTCACCGCGGTCGGAGCCGGCTTCATCGTCTACTTCAGCGCCGGAGTAAAAGCCCTGGATACCGTCGACTTCTGGGTCACCAACCTCCTAATGGTCGTGCTGGCGACGATTCAGATCATCATTTTCAGCTGGGTCATCGGCATTGAAAAAGGATTCGAGATCGCCCACCGCGGCGCCGCCATCCGCATCCCCAACATCTTCAAATTCGTCATGAAGTGGCTTAGCCCGCTGTTCCTCATCGTCGTATTCGGAGCATGGGTCTACAATGGCGTGCTCGGCTTCCAGTTCGGCGGCGGAGAACGCGTCTACAGTTCCTACGTGAAAGACCTCTTCATCGAGCCCAATCCAGTAGCCTGGTTCAGCGTCGGGCTCATCGCCCTCGTGGCCGGACTCATGCTGCTGCTCACCATCATCGGCAATTTCAAAGAAAACAACAAAACCAAGGAGGCATCCAAATGACACTCGGCGGCTGGATCATCATGCTCATTTCCACCCTATCCGTAACGAGCCTTTTCATCTGGTGCATCTGGAAGGTGCTCACCACGGAAGGCGAAGACGAGAAGGTGCACGGCTTCGAAATCGAAACTCCGGACACCAAATAGCGGCCCAATCTCCGCAACCTCTTTCCATACAAACCCCGTTCCACTTGGAGCGGGGTTTTCTGTAGACGGGTATTCTCCCCAGATGAGGGGAGATACCTAAAGCGAGCTTAAGCTTTTTTAACCAAAAAAGACCCTAGGAGCCTCAAGATTGATGAGCCGGCCACCGATTAACCACATGGACCGCGCCTCCGCGTGGCCACGCACCTCACTTTCAAAGGGATCCACCCACAACGCAAAATACGACCGACCTTTATGGCACAGCAAAGCACTCTCAAAACCGCTGGAGCAAAAACCGACATTCTTCTCGAAGTTGGAACCAACGAAGTAGAAGTCTTCGAATTCAACATCGCCGGACAACACTACGGCGTGAACGTCGCCAAAGTGAACCAGATCGTCCAGCGCGATCAGCTCACCATCACCCGCGCCGACTGCCCGCCAGCTGGAGTGCTCGGCAGCATCACTTTCCGCGGACAGCCGACCATGACGCTCGACCTCCGCACCATCCTCGGCGTCTACGACGAAGAGCCGGATCCAAGCCGCGCCCTCATGCTCGTCACCCAATTTAACGACCAGACAGTCGCCTTCGCCATCGACGGAGCAGAACGCATCCACCGCGTCTCATGGGACAAGTTCGAGCCGATCAGCTCCAACTTCGCTCAAGAAAATCCGTACGTAAACGGCATCATCCGCCTCGAAGACCGACTCGTCCTCATCCTCGACCTCGAGTACATTCTCACTCTCATCAATCCACGTCTCGGCATGTCCATCGATCACGATAAGATCGAAAAGATCGAGCAGGAGTTCAAACCGCGCGATCACATCAAAATCCTCTTCGCCGAAGACTCCGCCATGATCCGCAAGATGGTTCACGGACAACTCATGGACGCCGGCTTCACAAACGTCGAGCTCGCCACCAACGGAAGCGAAGCGCTCGAGAAGATCAAAGCAGCCAAGGCCGAGGCCGACGCGAACGGGCAAGACTTCAACGAGTACTACGACCTCATTCTCACTGACATCGAAATGCCAGTCATGGATGGACTCACCTTCTGCAAAAACGTGAAAGACAGTCTCCAATTGGATACGCCAGTGATCGTCTTCTCCTCCCTCATCAACGATCAGATGATCGCGAAGTGTAAGGCTGTCGGAGCAAATGGCTGGGGCACAAAGCCGAAGGTCAACCTCATCGTCGAAATCATCGATCGCATCATCGTCGAAGGCGAAGGCAGCATCGAGGATCTGCTCCAATAGCAGCCAGACAATCAACTTTCCCTCAAAAGAAACGCCCGCTACCTTCCGATAAGTAGCGGGCGTATTTGTTTTCCGAACACAGGGCCGTACTCCCCGTGCGCTAACGACTAAAAAAAGATTTAGGAGTCTTGAGGAGCAAAGCCGGCGATGCTCAAACGAAGCTCCACCTCGTCTGCTACCTTGTCTTCAGATTCTCCCGCGTTCACCCCGAAGTCGCTCCGGCTGATCGTAAAATTCGAACGGATAACCAAAATGTCGCCCGGCGTACGCTGGCGCTTGGCTAGCATGCCTTCGAGATAGGAAATCGAAACCGGTACGCTGATCTCCTTGCTCGTGCCCTTGATGCTCATGGTTCCGTGGGCCGTCCCCTTAACCTTCTTGCCGTCGCCAGACAAGTCGCTCAGGCGGCTCAACTCGAAAACGATTTCGGGATGGTTCCCTGCATCCAGCCATTTGCCGCCCATCATGTGCTCCACCATTTTCGGATTCGCTACCGATAGCGAATCGACGGCAACGACAACCTTGCCCGCAGTCTTCTCCGGAGCAGCCGGATCGAAAGACACGTTTCCCGTGATCCCCGTAGCCGTTCCATTGATCGACTCGAGTGGCGCGTCCAGGAGGAAAACGATGTTGTTCACGCCCTTAGGATCCTTCAGATCAAAATCGATCGCATGAGCAAGCGAAGCGAAGCCGAGAGCGGCAGTGGCGAGTAAGGTGGTGATGGTTTTATTCATATATTTTTTTGGTGCTAAAAATTCCAGTAGCTAGGCCGCCGACCTGCGTTCGAGCAAATTGCCCCAGAGAGAGAGAAAGAAGAAAGCAGCCACTCCGGCCCCCAGCGTCTCGATCCCTGGCAATAAAGCCTCCACCTCCTCGAAATGCTCGATCTCCAAAATCTCGTCGAAATGTCGTACCCGATAGAAAGTCTGATAGAAGCCAGCACGCGCCCCGCCGTACATCCAAAGCAAGAAGCCGAGGAGCAAAGCCCCCGTCGCCGCTGTTCGTATCACTATCGCCTTCATCGAGTTAAGATGGCGCCTTCGCCATTCATCCCAGCAAACGACGCGTCCCCCGCCCCGCATGCACCCAATTCAAAAAATCAAAAAATTGAGGCCGAGATCCCCAGAGCCAGCCTCCCATTCCCTAGCTCCCAGTTTCTTCTTGAAGCCTCCCCCCTGAGCCTTACCCATTTACCCCCTAAAATTTCCACCGAGCCACAGGAGGGCAACGCTCCGTCGTTGCCCACCCCCGTGGAAGTTTCGCGACCAAGCCAATTTTTAAGCACTTACCTAGATAAAATCATGAGCGCACAAAACACCAAAAAGCACGAGTTCAAGGCAGAGATCAAGCAGCTGCTGGATATCGTCATCCACAGCCTCTACACCGAAAAGGAGATCTTCGTCCGCGAACTCATCTCCAACGCCTCCGACGCCCTCGAAAAGCTGCGTCACCTCAAGATCACCGAGAAGGACGTTCACCAGGACGAGCTCGAGCTTGAGATCAACATCAAGACCGACGAGGAAGCCAACACCATCACCATCCAGGACTATGGTATCGGCCTCTCCCACGACGAACTCGTTCAAAACCTCGGCACCATCGCCCACTCCGGCTCCAAGCAATTCCTCGAAGCACTTAAGGAGGGCGGCGACAACAACGCAGACCTCATCGGCCAATTCGGCGTCGGCTTCTACTCCGCTTTCATGGTGGCCAAGAAGGTCGACGTCTACACGCACTCCTGGAAGTCCGACGAGCCAGGTCACGTTTGGTCATCCGACGGCGTAGGTTCCTACGACATCGAGCCATCCGACGACACCCAGCGCGGCGCCCGCATCGTCATCACTCTCGGCGACGACTACAAGGACTTCGCCAAGGCCGACCACGTCAAGGAAGTCATCAAGCGCTACTCCTCCTTCGTCCAATTCCCGATCAAGCTCAACGACGAGAAGGTCAACACCGTCGACGCCCTCTGGCTCCGCTCCAAGTCTGAAATCACCGACGAAGAGTACACCGAGTTCTACAAGTTCCAAGCCAACGCCTTCGACGAGCCACACTACCGCCTGCATTTCTCCGCAGACGCTCCGCTCGACATCAAGGCCCTAATCTTCACGCCGAAGACCAACCAAGAGCGTATCGGCATGCCACGCATCGACCCCGGCGTCGCTCTGCACTGCCGCAAGGTTCTCATCGACTCCAAGCCGACCGAGCTCCTCCCAGAGTGGCTCCGTTTCCTCAAGGGCGTCATCGACTCCGCCGACCTCCCACTCAACATCTCTCGCGAGACCATCCATGACAACGGCCTGACCCAAAAACTCAGCCGCGTCATCACCAAGCGCTACCTCAAGTTCCTCAAGGAAGAAGCTAAGAAGCGCCCCGAGCAGTACGAAGAGTTCTTCAAGAACTTCGGCGTCTACCTCAAGGAAGGTGTCGCAACAGACCTCACTTACCGCGACGACCTCGCCAAGCTCCTCTACTTCGAGTCCTCCGTGGCCGAAAAGGGCAAGACTACCAGCCTCGCTGACTACGTCTCCCGCATGAAGGAAGAGCAAAAGGAGATCTACTACCTCATCGGCCAAAACCGTGAGTCCATCGAGTCCGGCCCTTACCTCGAAGGCTTCAAGGCCCGCGGTTTGGAAGTCCTCTTCCTCTACGAGCCAATCGACGAATACGTCATGGCCAATCTCGGCCAGTTCGAGGAAAAGCAGCTCGTATCCATCGACCAAGGCGACATCAAGCTCGACGACGCGCCAAAACCAGAAGGCGAAGCCCTCTCCGAAGACGAGTCCAAGGCCCTCTGCGAGTGGCTCAAGACCGCCATCGGCGACCGCGTCAAGGAAGTCAAAGTCTCAGACCGCCTCGTTGACAGCCCAGTCATGGCCCTCTCGCCAGACGCCATGTCCACCCAGATGCGCCGCATGATGCGACAGATGGGCCAAGACAATCCACTCCCAGTGGAAGTGCTCTTCGAGATCAACCCACGCCACGAGCTCATCAAGAATCTGAATACACAGCGCGCATCCAACGAGGACCTCGCCAAGCTCATCGCTCAGCAGTCCTTCGACAACGCTCTGGTAGCCGCCGGTCTCATGGAAGATCCTAAGGACATGGTAGCCCGCATGTACCAGATCCTAGAACAAGCCGCCACCAAATAGGAGGGCAACGTGTCTTCACTCTGTTCGAGTGTCGTCATTTCATTCCTCGGTACCGTCGTTGCCAACAACCAAGGTAACGTCTCTCCCAGCGGCCAACACCCACCACCACTCTCCAAGCCCGGTTCGCCAAAACGACCCGGGCTTTTTCTTACGCTCCGCAAGCTCTTGCACTCCTAAACCGTTGTCTGTCACACGAGCTGGAACAAATGGAAGCACCTCCGCAACAATCCAACCCACGTCCTCCATACAGCCTACCCAAACTCGCCCTGCTCGCCTTCCTTGCGATGCTTGCCTTCGCCGGCAACTCTATCCTCTGCCGTCTCGCCCTTTCTAGCGAATCCATCGATCCTGCAAGTTTCACAACTCTACGTCTCGCATCAGGAGCTACCCTCCTCGCATTGCTCGTATCCAAAAAAAGCAACCACCCCTCAAACAACGGAAGCTGGCGGTCCGCCCTTACCCTCCTCGCCTACTCAGCAACCTTCTCTTTCGCCTACGTCGACCTTCACGCTGGAGTTGGAGCTCTGCTACAGTTCACTTTCGTACAGGCAACCATGATCGGCTACGGCCTCATGCGTGGCGAAAAGCTTTCCATCCTACAATCCCTCGGGATAATGGCTGCGATCACCGGAGTCACACTTCTCCTACTACCGGGCCTGCAGAACACGCCGCCGCTTATTCCCTCAACCTTAATGGCTGGGGCCGGCATATCATGGGGCTTGTATTCAATATTTGGACGCTCCTCAAAAAAGCCAATCCAAGATACCGCCGGCAATTTCCTAAAGACACTCCCCATTGCCATTCTCATTTCCCTGATCTACTGGCCAGACTTCCACCTCACCCTCTACGGATTCACTCTGGCGGTAGCCTCTGGAGCCATCGCCTCCGGCTTAGGCTACGCTCTTTGGTACACGATCCTCCCGCACCTCAAAACCACCACTGCCGCCACACTTCAGCTCTCCGTCCCAGCAATTGCGACACTGGTCGGTGCGACCTTCCTCCTAGAACCTCTAGATAGCAGAACAATCATCGCTACGATCACGATTCTTGGTGGCATTTGGATCTACCTCTCACGCCCCTCAAAAGACCGAGCGTAGGAACCGCCCACTTAAATTAGCACGCATTCAAGGCTCCCCTTCATGAGCCGTTAGAAAAAGAGCCACCATCATGCTCATCTACCTAACCATCGTATCCGCAGCCTGTATCCTTATGGCGATTACACTTCTAGCCCGACGGATCCACTATCTTCTGAGCGGAACTAGAACCAATGGTGAATTCGTTGGCTGGCATACACGAGGTCTCGGAAGGCCCTACTACCATGCGACCATCCGCTTCACCGACAGAAAAGGCGACGTACACGAGTTCGTGAGCAACATCGGCAGTAGCAAAAAAAGAGAACCCGCCGCCACATACCCAGTGGTTTACACGAGCAATGCCCCCGAAAAAGCCATGCACTTCTCCCTTCTTGCCTACTGGTCCCCCGTCCTCGCATTCCTAGCGATCGGAGCAGGAGCTGCCATCCCTGTTCTTCGGGAATACAACCTCATTGCCTAGTAGCGTCCGCTGTCCCCAGCGGACACCCACGCCCCCATTTCCACAAGCCCGGTTCGCCCACGCCCCCGGGCTTTTTCATGCCCGAACGAATAAAATCCGTAACCAATCCGTCCCACCGGGTATCCAGCAAAGTACGAACCATCCTAAGCTATGAAAAAAACACCTCTTATCGCCACCACCCTCATCGCCGCTTCACTTTTAGGAACCGGCTGCACCATCATCTCCAGCCATTCTAAGACCCACGTCTCCGGCACCACCGTGAATCAGGAAACCCTCTCGAAAGTCGAGCCCGGCTACACGAGCAAAAGCTGGCTCATCTCCGCCCTCGGCGAGCCCAACAGCATCACTCCTCCAAGCTCGGAAGATGGCGTCGAAATCCTCCGCTACACCAGCAAGCAAGTAACCGACCGCCACGCTCATCTTCTTCTGATCTTCAACGACCACAGCACCAACGTTAAAGAGGAAACCTACCTCTTCGAATTCAAAGACGGCATCCTCAACCGCTATTGGAAGGAAGTCAGCAAACGCTAAGTCAGTACAGGTGGCCGAGTCACAACCCGACGAATGCCACACGCAAAAAAAAGACGCGACCCCAACTTGGAGTCGCGTCTCTAAATTTTAAATACAGAGCGTTCTAATCGAAGATCTTCTTCGCTTTTTCAAAAAAACCCTTCGGCTCGTCACCATCTTCCTCGTCGTCTTCCGCGTCTCCGCAAGCCAAGGCAAACTCCTCGAGCTTCTGGCGTTGCTCGGAAGTGAGCGACTTTGGCACCTCGATCTTTACGCGCACCATCTGGTCGCCGTAGTAGCCGCCACGCAGGCTCGGCATCCCCTTCCCCTTCAAACGGAAAGTAGTGCCTGACTGTGTCCCGGCTGGGATCTTGAGACTCGCCTTGCCGCTAAGCGTCGGCACCTCGATCATGCCACCGAGAGTCGCGAGGGTAAATTTGATCGGAATCTCGCAGTACAGATTCTCGTCCTGGCGATCGAAAACGTCGTGATCGCGAACGTGCAGCACAATGTAAAGGTCACCGGTCGGCCCGCCATGCGTACCCGCTTCACCATTACCGGCCGAGCGGAGCTTCGATCCGGTATCAACACCTGGCGGCACCTTAACCTTGATCTTGGTCGTCTCGTTTACGCGACCTTCACCGCCACACGAGGAACATGGCTTCTCGATTTTCTGCCCGCTTCCATTACAGGTCGGACAAGTCTGGCGTACCGAGAAAAAGCCTTTGGACGCAGTTACCTGGCCATGACCACCACAGGTCGGACAAGTCGTTACGCCGCTGCCTGGCTCCGCGCCGGATCCATTACACTTGCTACACGAAGTCGGCTTGCGAAATGAAATCTCCTTTTCGACACCCTTTGCCGCCTCTTCCAAGTCGATCTCGAGATCGTAGCGAAGATCGGAACCGCGAGTCGCCCCGCCACGGCCACGGCCGCGACCACCGCCGCCTCCGCCACCGAAAAACTCTTCGAAGATGCTTCCGCCACCTCCGCCACCGCCGAAGACCTCGCTAAAGATATCAAACGGATCGTGGAACGGACCACCGGCGCCAGCACCGCCTCCGCCACCCATGCCACCACTGAAAGCAGCGTGGCCATAGCGATCGTAAGCAGCGCGCTTTTGCTCGTCCTTGAGAACTTCGTAAGCCTCGGAAACCTTCTTAAAGTTCTCCTCCGCTTCCTTGTTCCCAGGATTCTTGTCCGGGTGATACTTAACCGCCATCTTGCGGTAAGCCTTCTTGAGCTCGTCCTTGGTCGCTTGCTTGCTGACCCCGAGCAGTTCGTAATAATCCTCTTTCACTAGTCTAGATTCCTCCCAATTCCGTTAAAGTGACTATTCCTCGCCTTCCTTCGCAGGACCACCGCTTACCACCACGTTAGCGGGGCGAACGAGACGACCGTTGAGCGTGAAGCCCTTGCGCATGAGCGTAAGCACCTTGCCCTCTTCGACCTCGTCGCTCGGCTGCGTCTGGAACGCTTCCGCCACATTCGGATCAAAATCGTCTCCCTTGCCAGGAGCTACCTCTGCAATGCCGTTGTCCTCAAGCAGCGTTTTGAACTGCGTCATGACCATCTGAATACCCTGAACCACAATCTTGGGGTCCGAAGTTTGTTCCGCCGACATGAGCCCCAAACCGAGATTGTCGTACACCGGCAAGAAATCCTCAAGCAGACCGGAGATCGCGTACTGCTTCAGGTCGTCCTTCTCGCGCATCACGCGACGACGGTAGGTGTCGAGGTCAGCCACCGCACGCAGGTAATTGTTATAGTTGTCGGAAGCTTCCTTCTTGGCCGCTTCGAGCTGCTCCTCGATGGTCAACTCCTTGGGCTCTTCCGCAGCCTCATCCGCTGTTTCTTCAGCAGCGTTTTCAGCCGCCTCTTCTGCAGACGCTTCCGCAGCCTCGGCGTTTTGCTCCTCAGCAACCGCCTCTTCCTTGTCTTCTACTTCTGGTGTGTCCTTAGCGTTTTCCATAGCCAAACTGTGATTCTCTAGATCAGTTGCCGAGGGAATCAAAGAGAAATTCGACAAGGTCGAGCCCCTTTTTAGTCCCCGCAGCCAATTGAGCAATTTCCGGAGCATACCGGATAAAGAGCTCACCCTACTGAACCGGCAATGAGCCGACCCTCCGCGCAAGCTCGAAAAGCGGACCGAAAATGTCTCGCGACTGTTCCAAATCGTGCAGCTCCGTGTCCAGCGAGACCCGAAGCGATCGACTGCGCGGAACGATCTGGCTATTGTCCACAAAGGTCAGCTCATCAACGACTAGCCGGACCTTCTCCGCAAAAAACGGCAACGGATCGCCATCCTCCGCATCCGCAAACAAGCGCCCTGCGAACGCGTCCAAATTCAGCCTCCCCCCTTCGTTCACCACCAAAGTCGCCCGCGGAATATACAACTCCATATCGTAGATCCAGATCTCGCTCCGCCCCATCGCCGGCAAACTGGCGTTCATCTCGAGACGAGCGATCTCCATCAACGGAGCGCCGCCCCCATAAGCGCTCGGATTGCCGATCACCACGTTTTCCCCGGTTACGGTCAGACCAAAGGGATCGACCACCAGAACCTCCGCATCCACCGGAAATCCCGTACGCGCTTCGATCTCCAGCTCCAGAGCGTCCGGAGACAGCAACATCCACCCCAACACCCCAAGAGCCGACGTGAACGTCAGCAAGGCAACCGCCGACTTAAACACGCCACCTCGCCGACTGCGAAAACGGGAATTCTGAAGGGACTTGCGCATCAGTACCTTACAACCACACAAGACCACGGAAACACAAGTAGTTTTGCTAGGACTCGATCGCCGGGCAAGCCGCAACGACCTCTCAAGAATCACGGACCGCCCGGTAGTCGGTCCCTACCTTGTCAAGTTGCCTACACGAAACGCTCCGTTACCAAAAACGCCGCCCCAGGCTCACCGGTAACTTCCCAAGCCGTGTCCGCAGCTAAGAGAACATTGTCCCCACGCGAAACCTCGACCCCATTCGCGAGCACCTTGCCGTCCACAGGGCTGAGCAAACGTCCTTCGCCTGCCGGAATCGAAACCGTCCCCTGCTCCTCGCTAAGCGTGTACTTCACCAAACGAAACTCCTTACAGTCCGCGAGCACCACTTCGGCCCCGTCGCTCTGCATCGCGCTCGGCTCGAAATCGTTCCATTCGATGCTCACAAGCGACTCCTCGATATGCAGCTGACGCGGAGAACCGTCCAAGCCCACGCGTCCCCAGTCATACACACGGTAGGTCGTATCCGAGTTCTGCTGGATCTCCAAAATCAGATTGCCCGCATCAATCGCGTGTAAACGCCCGCTTTCGACCAGAATCGAATCGCCCGGCTTCACCGGAAAGCGGTGGATACACTCTTCAAGCGTGCCGTCATTGATGCGTTTTTCGAACTCCTCCCGCGTCGCCCCATTTTTCAGGCCCACGATGAGAGACGAGTCCTCCTTGCAGTCAGCGATGTACCAGTTCTCCGTCTTCGGCTCGCCATTGAGCTGCGGAGCGACCTCCGCCGGCGGGTGAACCTGCAGGCTCAAGCGATCCGCGCAATCGAGCCATTTCACCAAAATCGGAAACGGACGCTCCGGATCGTAACCTTCGCCCATAATCGCTGTCGCATTCCCAGAAATGAGCTCCCGAATCGTCTTCCCGTCAAAATCGCCGCCCGACACGACCGACTGCGCTTCCGGCCGGTCGACCACTTCCCACGCCTCGCCGATCACTTTGCCTTCCGGCAAATCTCGGCCAAGCGCGTCGCTCAGGTTTCGGGCGCCCCAGACGCGTTCTTGATAGATAGGTTTGAAGAAGATTGGTGCCGTCATAATCAAGGAGATACGACCAAACCAAAGCCCCGCCCCCTTCCTAAAACAAGCCGTAAATGCCCTCTCCCCCACAAACTCCCGTTACCCTGTTAACCCAACTCAAATCCCTTCCTACCAATCTCAAGAAAACTCCGATTTCCCTTCTCGTGGTAGGGCGGCATCGCCGAGGACGCCGCAATGCAGGAGAAAACCTCCAGACACCAGCGGCTCTCTCGGCCATTCGACTCGCTCATAACGAGCGAGAGAGCCCTACCTTTCTCAAAGAGTTTAATTGCAAACCCGCCTCAAACCCATCTTCTCCCCTCTAGCCAAAAGGTAGCGGCCGTTGTCCCCAACGGCCACCTCTCCCAACGTTCTTCAAAAAGATAGCGACCACCGCTCGCCTCGCCTTAGCTTCAAGCGAAGGCGGGTCCCCAACGGCCATCCACTCCCAACTTTCTTTATCAAACAAAAGTCTTTCAGACTCAGAGTTCTCTCCTCTATCCTCCCTTTCCCTTTACAAATGGCGAAAAAGCGAACTTCGACCAAACAACCTGAATCCGACATCAAGCAAGCAAGCATGCGCAGCCGCTTCCTCTGGGCTGGCCTCTGCTTTCTCACCGCAGTCTTGCTCGCGCTCGCCCTAGGCGACTACACCCCGTACCAAGTCTCCATCGGCCGCTCCGTCGGGTCCACGAATCCCAACGAACACAACATGGTCGGTATCCTCGGCGCGGAATCCGCCGAGCTCCTGATCGCCGCCTTTGGACGCATGTCCTGGTTCGTCCCTCTCTTCATCGGCTGGCTCGGCGGCGCCTTCCTCGCTCGCGACCGACGCAACAAGATCATCCTCACCTGCGTCATGATCGTCGCCATGATCACCGGCTCCGGACTCTTCACCTCCACCGGCAACACCTTCGCCAATCCGGAAGTCTACGTCACCGGAGCCGGAGGAGCCACCGGAAACCTCCTCTACAACCAACTTCTCCACGCCTACGTCGGCACCGTCGGCTCCGCCGTCATCCTCGGAGCCATCTACCTGGGCTGTCTCGTCGGCATCGTTTTCCCGAGCATGCCGGAATCGGGCGACTTCTTCAAAAACGCCTTCGCCCAATGGTCCGAACGCCGGGCCGCTGCCAAGGAAGAACGAGCCGAAGCCAAACGCCTCGCCAAACTCGCCGCCAAGGAAGAGAAAGAAAAACTCAAAGCCGAAAAAGCCGAGGCCCGCCGCCTCATCAAGGAAGAAAAAGAGGCCACCAAAGCCCTCATCCGCGAAGCCAAAGGCAAGAAAGCCCTCGAAGCCGAAGTCGACCCGGAGCCAGTCATCAAAGTCAATATGCCGGCCAAAAAGAAGGCCGCCGCCAAACCCGAGCCCGTCGAGGAACCCGAAAAGCCAAAGAAAAAGCTCTCCGAAGTCCTCACCATCGTCGCCCCGGAAAAAACCAAAAAAGCCCGAGCCGCCCTCCCCGTGGCCTCTGGCGACTACACTTTCCCGAAGCTCGACATCCTCGCCGAACTGGAAGCGCCCGAAGGAGCCAACTCCGAAGAAGAGCACACCGAAAACGCCGAACGCCTCAAGCAGACCCTCAAGGAGTTCGGAGTCGACGTCACCATGGGCGAAATCCACATCGGCCCGGTCATCACACGCTACGAGGTGTATCCTGCTCCTGGAGTCCGCGTCGAAAAGATCGCCAACCTCGACAAGAATATCGCCCTCGGCATGCGAGCCGCCTCCGTGCGTATCCTCGCCCCCGTCCCGGGCAAAGGCTGCGTAGGGATCGAAGTTCCCAACCAGGTCCCCATGCCAGTCGGCATCCGCGAAATCCTCGAATCCGAAGACTGGGTTAAGTCCAAAGCGGAAATCCCCATCGCCCTCGGCCGCGACGTATCCGGAAAACCGATCATTTCCGACCTCACCAAGATGCCTCACTTGCTCATCGCAGGTGCCACCGGTGCGGGTAAGACAGTTTGTATCAACGCGATCATTACCTCGCTGCTCTTCCACTCCAGTCCCGAAAACCTCCGCTTCATCATGGTCGACCCGAAGATCGTGGAAATGAAGGTTTTCAACTCCCTCCCGCACATGCTTATTCCGGTCGTCACCGACCCGAAGAAGGTACCGGGCGCCCTCAAGTGGCTGCTCAACGAGATGGAGTCCCGCTACGAAATGTTCGCCAAATGCGGCGTGCGTAACATCGCCGGCTTCAACGGACGCAAGAAGCCAGAAAAGGAAAAGACCGAAGACGAGAAGTTCGAAGAGCAGATCCAGGAAGAGCTCGAGATCAAGGTCCCACGCGACGAAGGCGTACTCGACGAAATCCCAGACAAGCTCCCGTACATCGTTTGTATCGTGGACGAGCTTGCCGACCTCATGATGGTCGCCCCTGCCGACATCGAAACCGGCATCGCCCGCCTCGCTCAGCTCGCCCGTGCCGCCGGTATCCACCTCGTGCTCGCCACCCAGCGCCCGTCGGTCAACGTCATCACCGGCGTCATCAAGGCCAACTTGCCTTGTCGTATCTCTTTCCAAGTTTCCTCCAAGATCGACTCCCGCACCATCCTCGACGGCGGCGGAGCCGAGCAGCTCATCGGCCGAGGCGACATGCTCTTCTCCCCTCCTGGCTCCTCACGCCTCGTACGTTCCCAAGGCGCCTTCGTGTCCGACGAAGAAATCGCCGACATCGTCGAATTCCTCAAAACCAACGGCCCACCAAAGTTCGCCGAAGAGGTGCAGAAACAAATCGAAGCCGGCGACGAGCTCGATCTCACCGGCGGCGGCGATGATGGCGACGGAGGCGGAGACGAACTCTTCACCAAAGCCATCGACGTCCTACGCTCTACCAAACGCGCCTCGACCTCCATGCTCCAGCGACGCCTCCGCATCGGCTACAACCGCGCCGCCAACCTCATGGACCAGCTCGAAGACCGCGGCATCGTAGGCCCCGAAAACGGCTCCAGCCCGCGCGAGATACTAGTCGACCTAGACTCAATGTAAGCAAAATCCTCTATGTTTTGTAAGATCTCGTGACAAAAAACGGATCCGCACCGCCCCATCCCTAAAAACCTCTGAATCAACAACTTTCAACTCACCTGCAAGTTTCCCCGATATCACAGTGTCGACTTGATTTACAAAAACCGAAGACACCCAAGCCCGGACACAAAAACATAAACGACTCTTAATTAGACACTTACACTCACCACTTCAAAAAGAAGCGAAAACTGGCACAACTACTGCAACAGTATCGGTGCCTTTCAATTTGAATCCACAGACTCAAACATTTCGACTCATGAAAAATCTCAAGCTAACCGCACTCATCCTATCAGCGGTACTGTTTGTCGCCAACTCGGCTTCCGCACTGGTGATGAACGTAACAGTAGACAGCTCTGGAAATTACCTTCAAGACGGCAACCTGAACAGTGCAAACAGCTTAGCTTCGGTCGCCTTTTACCAAACAGCACTAGGAATAGCTAGCGGTAATCCCAATAATCGAGGAGACAACTTCAAGCTGCTCGACTACGTCGTCAAAAACTGGAACAATAACAAGAATCCTAAGATACCGGCTGCGGTTCTGGGTAGCACTCCGACTGCAGACAACGGTAGCTTGAACGGTATCAAGAGTTATACAACCGCTGCTGGTTTTGACTACGTAGTATTTCACTTTGGCAATGGCAAAGCAGGCGGTGGAAGCGACGATGACGAAAAGGGCTGGTGGGCCGCATGGTACCTAGGAGGACAAAGTGCAACATTCGGTCTCCCTCAAGAAGGTGATCCATTAGAAGATGTAGGTGGATTTTCCTCAGCGAGATACTTCAATCCAACAACTAGTGTCCCCGACTCAGGCACAACCTTCGCGCTCCTCGGAGCAGCACTTCTCGCTCTCGTAGGATTCCGTTCTCGCAAGAGCTAAGCGAAACGAAGCTAACGCAACTTTCCGGGCCAAGCGATTTCCGCTTGGCTCTTTTTGTATCCACCTCCGGCCGCAGAGTCGTCGCTCGCGACGCACCGCATTGGCAGGATCATTCCCTTCCTTCGGTCGCGACATAACCACCCCCTCAATCCTACTCAACTCCCTCGAACAGATAAAGCGGGCCCTCATTGCTAGAGACAGCGAGCTCATTAACTCCATCTCCATCAAAATCCCCCCACCGCAGTTGCCTTGGCTCACCTTTACTAATGTTCAGCCCAGCCTCCAAAGACACTTTCACAGAGAATCCTCCCGCACCTGTATTCATCAAAACAAGCACTCTGCTAGACTCTGGATGAATGACAGCCGCTGGCTGAGGAGATAACGACTCCAGCACCATCGACAAGTCCGGCCGACCATCCCCATTAAAATCTTCGGCCAGCAAATCAATCGCCACGCCCGACTGAGCCATGGCTGGCAACTCTGCACGTTCGAACTCCCCCATTTTCGTTTGTAACAGCAAAACGCTCTCGCGTTCCTCGATCACAAATTGCTCGTAACGCTCCAGAACCTCGTCTCCAAACGCCTCTTCAACCGTCATGTGCTTAAACTCCGAATACAACCCCGTCCGTTTCGCTATATCCGGAAAGTTAACCTGATGGAAGATACGAGATTCTCGCGGGTAGAGCTTACCCCCAATCGTCTCCGCTTCGATGAAGCGCCCCTTCACCTCCTCAGATCGAGGAGCGAACAACACATCCTCTCCGTCTCCCCTGACCAAGTATTTGTTATTGGTTCCCAAGTTGCCGAGAGCGATATCCAACAAACCATTCTCGTCGAAATCCGCCACGGCCGCCGATTTCCACATCCCATTCCCAATTCCTGCAAACAACTCAGGCCATTCCTCGAGTTCTCCGTCCTCCCAACGCCAAGCGAAAGGAGAAGCGTACTCCCTCAACTGGACCAAGTCTTCATCCCCATCCCAATCGAGATCAAAAGCGAATAATCGAGAGGTCCGCCCCGATTGGGCAAACCTATGTTCGATCTCGCTAAGCACGCTCTCTCCTCCAACCTCGTAACAACGATTCGCCTCTACCTGTGGATACCAGCCTCGCTTGGTTCCACCTGAAACAAACAACAACTCCCCCTCAACCAAAACAGCCGAAGAGCTAGCAATCGAAGTCCCTCGCCAAACTGTCTCCGAAAACTGCATGTCACCAAGATTCAGATACAAGCGATCCGCGTAATACTCATCCCCTTCATCAAGCTCCACTCCACCGCTCGCCACAAACAGATCCAAATCACCGTCTTGATCGAAATCGAACGGCACGATCGCCGTATCCTCGCACAAATCGTCATCCTCAAACGCTCGGTTACGCACAAAACGCAAACGTGCCCCTCCTTCATTCCTGAAGACGCGAAGCTCCTGCCCCGTCGCCCCACCCAGGATAATGTCTTCAAAACCGTCTCCATCGAGATCCGCAACCTCTAAAACAGGACCGAGGCGATCCTCCGCAAACGGTAGCAAAAACTGACCTTTTCTAGCCGCGAACACTTCCTCACTACTATAGCTCTCCTCATCGATCGCTATTTTCGATTCAGAAAACAAAGACCGCTCCCCACGCGCCTCTCCATCAATCGAAAGCACCTCCCTAACAACATAGCGATTTCCCATCTTCAGCCCCTCAAGCATCTGCTTCGCTCCGCTTGGCCATTGAATTTCAAACGATTCGATCTCCTCTCCTTCCTGCAGCGCGAATTGCAGCACCGGTTCATCCACCGACATGTATCCACGCATCGAGGATAGCTCCCTCGTTTGAACTCCCGAAAGACTCCCCAGAAATGCCTTCGCCCCCAGCCCCATACGATTGCTCTCTCTCCCTTCTAGCTTCAGCACAAACCGCTGCCCCGATTGGCTCTGATTACGAAAAACACCCAGCCCTTCTTTCCAATTGCTGGTAACCAGATCTAGATCCCCATCCAAATCCAGATCCGCAAACGCGGCTGCGAAACTAACGCTCAACGCATCCAAACCCCAATCAGCGCTCACATCCTCAAACTGAAAATCCCCAAGATTCCGATACGCCAGATTCCGTTCGTACAACGGAGGGCTCGTTTCAAACACCTTTACCCGCGTCGCCAAACTACGAGCCTTCGTCATCTTGTAAGCCAGATCCCCATCGTGAAACGCCCGCGTCATGCCATTGGCAAAAAACGCGTCCAGCCAACCATCGTTATCCAAATCCGCAAAACGCGTCGCCCAGGTCCAATCCGACGCGTGCAGCCCCGCATAGCGGCCCAGCTCCACAAATCGCCCCTGCCCCAAGGAAGCCCAAAGCATGTTTTGCATGTACTGATTCACCCCGGACCGCCGAGCTGCCAGAAGCTTTCCCGAGAGCGGCCCCACCGCTTGGTGGTAGTATTCACGATCACGAGCCAGCATCTCCGCCACCAGAATGTCGATATGCCCATCGTTATTCAAATCACCGGAATCAACTCCCATAGCCGAATACGGAGCACTGCCCAAAACATCTCTCAATACATCCGAAAAAGTCCCGTCCTGGTTGTTTCGATACAGTTTATCCACCGGCTCGAAGTCATTCGACACATAAATATCCAACCAGCCGTCCTCATCGTAGTCCCACCAAAGAGCCGTATGCCCCTGGCCCTCTCCGGAGATTCCTGCTTCCTGCGTCACATCAACAAAGACGCCACCATCATTCCGAAACAAATGGTCCGGCATCCCATCGAGATGCCCCGCGTCATGCAGGTAGTTTTGCTGCAAATACAAGTCGAGATCTCCATCCCGATCATAGTCAGCGAACGAGGGGGCGTTCGAACCCGCTTCAAAATCCAGCCCCCACTCTGCCGCCCGTTCCTCGAAGCGCCCGCCACCGTCATTGACATAGAGCTCGTTAGCGCCTGCCACATAACAAACGTACAGATCGAGATCCCCATCGTTGTCGATATCCACCAAGGCTGCCCCAGTCCCGAAGCCCTTACCGCCCGCCACACCAGCCGCATCAGTCGCGTCTTCAAAAATAAAGTCGCCCTTATTCAAATAGAGACCATTCGGCGAATCCTTCCCCACCGCAAAGAGATCCGGCCAGCCATCCCCATTCACATCCCCCAACGCGACGCCCGTCCCGATCGAGCCATTAAAATACTGCTTCCAGAGCTCCAACCAGCGACGCGGATGGTCGAACCGATTCTCAAAATCGATCCCCGTCTCTTCCGCTCCCATCTTCCTAAAAAGCGGCGATCCCTCCTCGCGGGGGGAAGCCGGGCGCAATGCTTCCACGGATACGATTTCGCCCCGCATCTCCGAGAAGACGCTACACCAGACAACCAGCAAAAAGAGACGCATAGAAAAAAGAAACATCAGGCAACAGCAGCAGTCGGAACCTAAGGCAGGAAAGCCCCGACAACTGCAAGCTACTCTTGTGCAGGGAATTCGCTTCTCACAAAGCTAAAACAGCCAGAAAAGCGCTCTCACACACGATTTATGCAAACAGCTCGCTTTGGAGGCTTGTTTTACAAACAATTCCACTTTAACAAAAAAACTGATGCAGAGTATTGGCGAAAGACTTGAGGAAGCGCGCAAGCGCAAAGGGGTAACCATCCGCGAAGCGGCCGAGGCCACTAAGATCCGCGGCGACTACCTCAACAGCTTCGAAAACAACAACTTTTCGATCAAGGTGCCCGACATCTACGTGCGCGGCTTCCTTCGCTCCTACTGCAACTTCCTCAAGGTCAATAGCGAGAAAGTCATCACCGACTTCAACGCCAACCTCATCGGCGAAGCCAAAGCCGCCAAGCGCGACCACCGCGAGTTCTTCGGCCGCATGGAGATCCAACAAACTCCTCTCGTAAACGAAGAGGCCAAGGCCGCCGCCGTCATAGACGACGCTCAACTCAGCGCCGAGGAAGACGAAAACGAAAAGCCGGGCTTCCTAGAAAAGGTCGACAAGGAAACAGCGATCAAAGTCGGCATCGTAGCCGTCATCGCCATCATGATGCTCCTCGTCATCGTCTGGATCTTCCGCACCCTCACCAGCGGCGGTATCGATCCCGACCAAGTCGCCCAGCAAAACCAGCGCGGGCTCGTGCCAGCCGAGACCAGCGCCCAAGCCCAGCAGCCTAGCCCAGCAGCGGCCACCGAAACTATTTTCCTCATTTCTGTCGGCGACGTACGCGTCACCGTTACCGAACGCGACTCCGGCCGCGTCCTCCTCGACTCTCAACCCATGACCGCCGGTCAACGCATCCCCGTCGAAAAAGTGGGACCGGTTAAGATCGACTACACCGCGGGCGAAAACCTCCAAGTGGAAATCGGCGGCACCGCGTACGGAACCGGAAAGACCGGGGAAAACTACTCCACTATTCCTTGATCCCAACAGCGACCGGCACCTCGAGCCTCTGCTCCGCCGGATAGCCGTCCACGACCGCAGGAAGGAAAACCCAGCTTTTCGCCTTCTGATTCACCGCTTGGCCCACGGATTCATCCGCCGCCTCAAGCACGCCCGACTGCTTCACTAGGCCCAACTCATTCACCACCACCTCCAATTTCACCTCGGAAACGCCTTCAACCGCGATCTCAGGAACAGGAGCATAGAGACTAACAGCATCTCTGTCCGCGATCTTTGGATACGGCACCATCTCCATCGCCTCCGCAAACGGAGCAAACTCGTTAAAGAAAAAGCTCTGCTTTACAGTAGTTACCAACGGCTTCCCATCATAGCGGCCCGCCTTGTACTTGGTACCTAAAAGCGTCTTCAAAATCTCTGGAGCAAACGCCGCGTTATCCAGCTTCAAATCGAGCAACTCCATCACCTTGCCGCGCTCATCGATCGAATAAACCGCCGTCGCGTAGCCGCCCGAAACCCTTCCCAGCAGCTCCTCGGGAAAACTCAACAAACGCTCCTTCACCACCTTCGCCGGTTCGCCCACAGCAGCGTCCGCGGCGGGACGAGACCTGCGAAACCCCGAAGCCATCGGCTGCGCGCCCCCAGACGTCTCCCCCATTTTCGCCACCGAGATCGGATCATCCGCCTCTCTGCGCAGAATCTCCTCCCCCTTTGAAAAAACGCGATACGCGAACTTGCCTCCGCCAAATCCCGGATTCACCGGCAAAGTCACCGCGATCCGTTCCGACCCCGTTTTATTAATGTCCGGAATCTCTCTAATAATATAGCTCGGATCCCCCTTCTCCGGCGAAACCACAAAAAGCACGAAGCAGTCCTCGAAATCACGTTCCGCTTCCACCATCGCCTCGAAGCGAAAAAAGAACCCACCGATCGCCGAACCATAGTCCTGCCCCATCAACGCCCGACGACTTAAAACCTCAATCGCCCCATCCGTAAACGCGGCAGCCGACTCCACACGCAGCCTCCCATCGCTCACCTTCACCCGCTGACGATTAACGATCACCTCCGGCGTCGCCCCATCCATAGACACGACCGGCAGCATCTCGCCGTCATACTCAACCAAAACCTGAGCTTGCCCCCATAGACTGCCACTCCCCGCCAAGGCAGCGACAACCGACAACAGCAGGCTCCATCCCCCTACAAACTTCCAAGCGAAATACTTCATTTTAACACCCCTGTACCCAATACAATTAGCACCGCCCATGCCAGCTAGCAAGTCACCGAATCACAATTCGCAAAACCACTGCCCAAACACGTACTTCCACCTCCCTCACCCCTTCCTCGCTTTTTGGTTTGAACCAGCCAGCAGCCCGCCATAAACACCGCCACAATGAGCAAACTCACCGTCGCTATCGGCTCCGACCACGCGGGCTACACCTACAAGCAAGCCATCATCGCCCACCTCGAAGGACAGGGCTACACCGTAAAAGACTACGGCACCGACTCCACCGAATCATGTGACTATCCAGACTTCATCCGCCCCGTCGCAGAAGCAGTCGCCAACGGCGAATTCGATCGCGGCATCGTGCTCGGCGGCTCCGGCAATGGTGAAGCCATCGTCGCCAACCGCATAAAAGGCGTGCGCTGCGGACTCTGCTGGAACGAGCAGATCGCCGTTTGGAACCGCTCCCACAACGACGGAAACGTCCTCTCCCTTGGCGAACGCACCGTCACCCAAGAAGACGCGCTCCACATTGTGGATACATGGCTCAACACCGCCTTCGACGGCGGACGCCACCAGCCACGCATCGACAAGATCGACGCATAGGAGGGCAACGCTCCGTCGTTGCCACACCCGCCACCCGTTACCCACCTCCATGCAATATCGACGCCTCGGCAAATCCGGTCTCCAAGTTAGCGCCCTATCCTACGGGTCGTGGCTAACCTTTGGAGACCAAGCCTCCACCCGCACCGTCGAGACCTGCCTCGAGCTCGCTTACAACTCCGGCATCAACTTCTTCGACAACGCCGAAGCCTACGCCAACGGCCAATCCGAAGAAGTCATGGGCAACGCCATCTCCAAATTCGGATGGGCCCGCGACACCTACGTCGTCTCCTCAAAAGTTTTCTGGGGCGGCGAAAAGCCCAACCAAATCGGCCTCTCCAAAAAGCACGTCATCGAAGCCTGCGAAGCCGCCCTCCGCCGCCTTCGCATCGACTACCTCGACCTCTATTATTGCCACCGCCCAGATCCGGACACCCCCATCGAGGAAACCGTCCGCGCCATGGACGGGCTCATCCAGCAAGGCAAGATTCTCTACTGGGGCACCTCTGAGTGGTCCGCCCAGGAGATCATGGAAGCCTATTCCATCGCCCGGCAATACAACCTCACGCCGCCCACCATGGAGCAGCCCGAGTACAATCTCCTCAAACGCCATCGATTCGAGGTAGAATACCAACGCCTCTTCACTCAAATCGGCCTCGGAGCAACCACCTTCTCCCCGCTCGCCAGCGGCATTCTCACCGGCAAGTACAACCAAGAAACGCCAGAGAACTCCCGACTCGCCTACACCCAGTTCGACTGGATGCAGGAAAAGCTCGAGCGCTTCAAAGCCCAAGGAGGCGTGCAAATCCTTCAGGAACTCTCAGCCATCGCCGAAAAGCTCGGCGGCACACTCCCCCAACTCAGTATCGCTTGGCTGCTCAAAAACCCAAACGTCAGTTCCGTCATCCTCGGCGCCTCCCGCACCGAACAGTTGGAACAAAACCTCCGGGCGCTGGACATCCTCGATACCCTCAACGAGGAAATCATGGATGAAATCGAAACCGCAATCAGCCCACTCCAAGCCATCGACGCCTAACCCAGAGGGCAACGCTCCGTCGTTGCCGCAACTCAAGAAGAGGCTCCACCTAGCGATCGCGATCCTCCCGCTCGCCCTCGCCGCCTGCTCCTCCTCCCCGGAGTCCGAAACCGGCGCGCCCCCTCAGCCGCAAACCGAAGCTCCAGCCGAGTCCGCCATCACGCAAACGCTCGCTCTCCAGACGCCGACCCCCGCCTGGACTCTCGCACCAAGCGCCCTCCATCGCCTGCCAGACGGAACCTATCTCTGCATCCACCGCCTGACAGCTCCCCAGGGCATGGCAGCCCAAATGATCTCCACCGCCCAAACCACTTTCAGCTTCCAGCACGCGGGCAACACCACTCCCAGCATCAAACACTACGTTCTCGGCAAAACCTGGAATTGGGACGCCAATCCAGAAATCACCTTCGTCGATTCCCTCGACGAGCTCAAAGATGCCCTTGCCGAGGCCCAAAGCGTCCCTTTCACTACGCCCTAAAATTCCCGGAGCCATACTCCCCGAGTCTCGCTCCCCCAACACTTTCGAAACAACAGCAACCTATTCTGTGCACTCTGTGCAATAAGTGGCTCAAATAGCCACTCCACTCAGCTCACACTCACTCTTCTAAATGTCCGTCGCACGCAGCAAGGTCCCTTATCCAGAAACGCCCAGCATCCTCCTCGAGCGCGATCTCAAAATCGCCGACTCAGGAGCCACCGACGAAGACATCCTCCTCGCCTTCCGCTGGATGACCTACAGCCGCTACACCGACCAGCGCATCTTCGAGCTCTACCGCCAAGGGAAAATGAAAGGCACCGTCACCGTCTCAGACGGAAACGAAGGCCTCGTCGCCCCCCTCGCCCTCATGCTCGACAAGGACATCGACTGCGTCTCCTGGACCCACCGCGGCATGCCCGGACACCTCATCTGGTCCGACCACCTCGGCGACCACGTCTCCCAATTCCTCGGAAACTCCGCCAGCCCCACCAAAGGACGCGAAGGCAACGCCCACCACGGCGATCCCGCCAACCGCTCCTTCCCCATGATCAGCCACCTCGGCAAGATGTCCTCCAACGTGCTCGGCGGCACCGATTCCCAACGCCGCAAAGGACACAAAGCCATCGGCATCACCTTCTTCGGCGACGGCGGTTCCTCCACCGGCGAAATCCACGAGAGCCTAAACCTCGCCTCCGTGCTCAACATCCCAGTCATTTTCGTCATCGAAAATAACAACTACGCCTACTCCACCCCCCTTCACGAGCAGTTCCAAGGCAAGCTCGTCGACCGGGCAAAAGGCTACGGCATCAAAGGCATCGAGCTCGACGTCGCCAACCTCGAGGAAAACCTCAAGATCTTCCAAGAGGCTATCGACGAGACCCGCGAAACAGGCCGCCCCATGCTCATCGAGATGCACACCCTCCGCCTCCTCGGTCACGCCGGATACGACACGCTCGACTACATCGATCCCGAACTCACCCAGAAGTGGTTCAACGAAGACTGCCTCAAAAACCTCCGCGAACGCCTCGTCGCCCAAGGATACGGCGACCGAATCGAAGCCGAAGAAGCCGAGCTCAAAGCCTTCGTAAACGACACCGTTAACCACGCCCTCAAGCTCCCCATGTGCGAGCCCCAAGGCCTCATCGACGACGTATTCTCCCCCACCACAACCCCCGTCACCTGGGCCAACGACCCAGTACCCAACACCCAAGATCCAGCGGCAGAGCCGCTCACCTTCGCCCTGGCCATCAACAAAGCCCTCGACAAAATTCTCGCCGACTCCCCCGAGTCGCTCGTCATGGGCCAAGACATCGCCGACTACGGAGGCCCCTTCAAGGTCACCAAAAACCTCTTCAACAAGTACGGCCGTAGTCGCGTCATCAATACCCCCATCTGCGAATCCGCCATGGTCGGCTACGCCACCGGCCAAGCCGTCACCGGACACCGTCCCATCGTCGAATTCCAATTCGCCGACTTCGCCACCGACGCCACCACCCAAATCACCCTCAACGCCGCCACCTACAACTTCCGCTCCGGAGCCAAAGCCCCCATGGTCATGCGCTTCCCCTGCGGCGCCGGCCTCACCTTCGGTTCCTTCCACTCCCAAGATCTGGAAGCCCTCTACCTGCACATACCAGGACTCAAGCTCCTCTACCCAAGCACGCCGCAAGACGCCTACGACGCCATGCTCGCCGCCTACGAAGACGACAACCCCGTCCTCTACTTCGAGCACAAAAATCTCTACAACCTCCTCAAAGGTCCCGTTTCCTTCAACCCTAACTACCGCGATATCTGGCAACCCGCCCTCCGCCGCCAAGGCGACTTCGCAACTGTAGTCACCTACGGCGAGATGACCCTCTGGGCCAACGAAGCCGTTCAGTATCTGGAAAAAGAATACGACGTCAGCTGCGACCTCTGGGATCTCCGAGCCCTCAACCCGCTCAAACTCGAACGTATCCAGGAATCAGTAGCCAAAACCGGACGCCTCGTCGTCATCACCGAAAGTCGCCGCAACGTCGGCTTCGCCGCCGAGCTCATCGCCCGAATCACCGAAAGCCAATTCTTCGACCTCGAAGCCCCGCCACTGCGCATCACCTCTCAAGACATGCCCGTCCCCTTCGCCGCCGAACTCGAAGCCGACTACCGCCCCAGCACAAACTCCATCCTCACCCAAATGATCGACTGGCTCGAAGCCGAATAAGAGGTAGCGGCCGCTGTCCCCAGCGGCCACTTCGTCCCGAAGAAAAAGAAAACACCGCCCACGAATAACACGAAGCCCACAAAGAAAACTCAGCACAAAAGCACTGCATAGACTTCGTGCCCCTTAGTGCCCTTCGTGGGCAAAAAAACAAAATGCCAAACACATCCACCAACTCCCTCGACTGGTCCGCCATCAAAGTCTTCGCCATGGACGTCGACGGCATTCTCACCGACGGCACCATCTACACCCACTCCGACGGCACCGAAGCAAAACGCTTCTCTATAATAGATGGACTCGGACTCGCCCGCCTCCGCGACGCCGGCATCATCCTCGCCTGGATCTCCGGCCGCCACTCCGAATCCACCACCGTAAGAGCCAAAGAACTCAAAATCCCACACCTCGTACAAGGCAAGCTCGACAAAGTCACCGGCCTCAAAGACCTGCTCACCGAGTTGGAACTCGAGCCCCACCAAGCCGTCTACATGGGAGACGACGTGATCGACGTCGACGCCATCAAGCACGCCGGAATCGGCGTCACCGTGCCCGAAGCCCAAGAAGAAGCCCTCGCCGTCGCCGACTACGTCACCACCAAGACCGGCGGAAACGGAGCCGTCCGAGAAGTCTGCAACCACATCTACAAAGCCCTCAAGTCTGCCCAAGAGTGACCCTCCAATAAGAATTTTTCTCGCTCACCAAGAGCACTAAGGCGCACGAAGCCCTCCCAGACTCCTGCCATGACTGAGTCCTCAGCAGATCCAGCCCAATCCCCCTCCAGAAAAGCAAAAATCATTCATCCGCAACAACCCTTCGTGACTCTTCGTGCCCTTCGTGGGTAAAATGTTCGCCTTAAAATGCTACGCGTCACCAAAACACGAATACTCGCCCTGTCCGGCATACTCGCGACCATCGCCGCCTATGGACAGCTTCGTCCCGACACCTCCATCGAAGGATTCCAGCTCCCCCTCTTCGACGAAGCAGGCAACCGAGCTTGGCAACTCTGGGGAGACCTCGTCACTTACAAAAGCGAGACCCAAATCAGCATCACAGGCATGCAAGTGACCCAATTCACCGGCGACTTCAAAAACAACCGCGAAGTCGCCAAACTCACCAGCCCACACGCCGTCTTCCACTTCGACTCCACCTCCGCCTACGGGCCCGGGGAACTACACGTGGAAACAAACGCCTTCGAGGTCACCGGCCACGAATGGGTCTGGCTCGGAGAAAAACGACAGATCACCCTCAACAAAGACGTGAAAGTCGTCCTGTACGAAGAAATCGGAGACATTTTGAAATGAGAACCCACCTGCCACTATCCCTCCTAGCTGCCGCCGCGCTCGCCACGGCAACCTTCGCCCAAAAGACAGACAAGCCCACCGTAGCGACAGAGATCGAATCCGTTCGCCTGCAAGTAGAGAATGACGGCGAAAACGCATACTTCCACTTCAGCGACTCCGTCAAACTCACCGCTACCAACATGATGGTAGAATGCGACGACCTCGAAGTCTTCGCTACTCGCGAGGCAGAAGAGAAGAGCAACATCGGCAAGTTCAGCGCCATCAAGGAAATCATAGCTTCCGGAAATGTCCGCATCGTTCAGGAAGAACGAACCGCAACCTGCCAGAAAGCCATCGTCAAACCAAACGAAGAACGCATCGTCCTCACCGGCAACCCCGTCGTCGTGCAACCCGGCGGACGCATCGTCACCTACAACCCGGAAGACGAAATCGTGCTCGACCGCGGCAACGGACGTATTTCTATTGTTGCAAAGGGCCCACGGAAACTCCGCCTTTCTAGTTCAGCCATCGGCGACCTCGGCTTCGAGGACAAAGGCCCCGTCCCTACGCCAAGCGAAGAAAGCGAAGACGATCAAGCCGAGACAGCCGAAGAAGAATCACCCGAAGCAAGCCAAGAAGACGCGCCTGAACAGACAGCATCCGAGGAGCCCAAAGACGAAAAGCAACAATGACAGACGCCACCGCTCCCGCCGATACCTCAGCTAATCCCAAAGACGATTCGCAACAAGTAGCCAAAAGCATCGTCGCCAAAGGTCTCGTCAAAACCTACGGAGCCAAAACCGTAGTCAAAGGCATCGACCTCGAAGTCCACACCGGCGAAGTCGTCGGACTGCTCGGCCCCAACGGAGCCGGCAAGACCACCACCTTCTACATGATCGCCGGCCTGGTCGAATCGACCAAGGGCAACGTCATCCTCAACGGACGAGACGTCGCCTACCTCAAAATCCACCGCCGCGCCCGACTCGGCATCGGCTACCTCGCCCAAGAGCCAAGCGTCTTCAAAAAGCTCACCGTCTGGCAAAACGTCCAAGCCGTCGCCGAAACCATCCCCTTCACCCGCAAGGAAAGAAAGGAAGTCATCGAGCGACAGCTAAACGACCTAGGCCTGCTCTCCCTCGCCAAGCAAAAAGCCTACACCCTCTCCGGAGGAGAGCGCCGACGCCTCGAAATCGCCCGCTGCCTCGTCACCCAGCCCGACTTCCTCCTCATGGACGAACCCTTCGCCGGCGTCGACCCCATCAACGTCTCCGAAGTCCAGCGCATCGTACTCGGCCTCAAAGACCGCGGCATCGGAATCCTCATCACCGACCACAACGTACGCGACACCCTCTCCATCACCGACCGAGCCTACATCGTCAACAAAGGCGAGATCCTCGCCAGCGGCGACCGACACTTCCTCGTCAACGATCCCCAAAGCCGAAAAATCTACCTCGGCGAAAACTTCAACATGTGACGCAGGGAGCTTAGGCAAAAGCAGTCTAGGCTTTAGGCTCCTAGATCACCTCGCACCTCAAACAACCCAAAGCCTAAATCCCCAAAGTCCTAACACCTAAAAACCTAAAATCCTCCTCCATGCCCCTCCCCAAGCCGGTAAAACGAATCGACGGCATCTCCGTCCGCGAATTCCTCGAGAAACACAAAGAGCTGCTAAAGCTCGAAGTCGTGGCCGGAAAACGGGGCCTGCGCCGCATTATTAAAGAAGGCAGCGTCAACCGCCCCTCCCTCGCCCTCACCGGCTTCTATAAATATTTCGCCAACAAGCGCCTCCAAGTCATCGGAGCCGCCGAGATGACCTACCTGCGCAGCCTCGACCAGGAAGTCGTGCGCGAGCGATTCAACGCGATGATCAGCAAAGGCATCCCCTGCCTCATCATCGCCCGAAACTACAACCCCCTCCCCGTGATGCTCGAGCTCGCCGAGAAACGCAGCCTGCCCATTCTCCGCACCGCCATGATCACGATGAACTTCATCAACACCGCCACCCTCACCATCGACGGCGAATTCGCCCCGTCGACCACCGAGCACGGCACCATGATGGATATCAAAGGCATCGGCGCCCTCATCCGCGGATCCTCCGGAGTGGGCAAGTCCGAGTGCGCCCTCGCCCTCATCGAACGCGGCCACCAAATCGTCGCCGACGACATGACCCGCATCAAGCTCATCGACGAGCGCGAACTCATGGCCTCCTCCATGGAACTCAATCGAGGTCACATGGAATGCCGCGGCATCGGCATCATCAACGTAGGCGAGATGTTCGGCGTACGCTCCGTCCGCCTCGAAAAACGCATCGACCTCGTCATCTCCCTCATCGAGTGGAACCCTAACGTCGAAGAAGACCGCACCGGACTCGAACAACAGTTCTTCCCAATTCTCGGATTAGAAGTACCCCATATCGAACTCTACGTGCGCCCCGGTCGAGACATCGCCCGCCTCGTCGAAGTCGCCGCCATGGTGCAAGCCCTCAAGCTGCTCGGCCACGATCCAGCCAAGGAATTCAACGATCGCCTCATCGAGTTCATGTCCAAAAACGCCTGATCCTGGAAACCATCAGGAGCGCCACAAAAAAACTTACTTTTCAGAGCCAGAAACCGCCATTTCGTAACACTATTTTAACAGTTTCCGAGCCCCGAAAGTCACTCCCGTCCCGTTGTTTACGGGAGAAAGCGACCCTCGATCCCGTCCCGAAAAAGCAACAAAAAGTTATCCGCAAACGAGTGTTAACAACTTGTCGAAAACTAGGGCTTGAGAAAGCCGATTCAGTTTACGTTACTGTCACACTCTTTCACATCGAGAGATTCCTCATTGGAGACCGGAGACATCTAACCCTTTGATCCAGAGCCAGTAACAAGCATAACCAAAATAAACACCTGCCAAACAGGCACTTAGCGAAGTCCGAACATCCCCCTGCCCTTACCCTCAGAATTTTATTCCCAAGACTACGCTAAGCAGGACATCAAAGACGTAAGAACAACCAACCGACTCCTCCCAACCACAACACTGTGAATAACCGCCTGCTTTAACGTAAACCCATGCCACAGCTCACTGAGCAGACTCTCCTCTGGGACAAAGTGAAATCAGAACTGTCCCAAGTTCTCCCCGCCGATATCTTCCAAAGCTGGTTCACAGACTTGGTATGCCTAGAAGCCAAAGGCGAAAATGTAGTGCTTGGCGTGCAAAACGCCTTCACCGCCTATTGGATTAGCGACAACTATTTGGACCTCATCGCCAAATCCTTCCAAGCCCAACTCGGTCACCCCGTGAGCGTCTCTATCTCAAACGACGCTCCAGCTCCAGAGGCCGAAGAAGAAACTGTCGCCGAATCTAGCGCCGTCGCCGCGCCACGCGAACGCCTCGTCACCGAGACCCCACGTCCACGCGCCAACAACCGCGCTCACAAGACAGGCGAAGCGAACCTCAATCCACGCAACACTTTCGAGAACTTCGTAAACGGCTCCAACTCCCAGCTGGCCCACGCCGCCTCCATCGCGGTCGCGTCCTCTCCAGCCGGAGCCTACAACCCGCTCTTCCTCTACGGCGAAACAGGACTCGGCAAGACCCACCTCATGCACGCGGTCGGCCACCACATCCTGCAAAACCGCCCGGACGCCCGAGTCGTCTACCTTTCCTCGGAAAAGTTCACCAACGAGTTCATCTCCGCCATCCAGGAAAACACCCTTTCCAAGTTCCGCCAGCGCTACCGCAACGTAGACGTCCTCCTCATCGACGACGTCCAATTCCTCAGCGGTAAGGAGCGGATCCAGGAAGAATTCTTCCACACCTTCAACGACCTCTTCGAGTCGCAAAAGCAGATCTTCCTCTCCAGCGACCGCCCGGCCAACGAAATCGCCAAGCTTGAAAGCCGCCTCGTCTCCCGCTTCCAGTGGGGACTCGTCACCGACATCCAGGCTCCCGATTTCGAAACCCGCGTGGCCATCCTTCGCAAGAAGGCGCTGCAGCACAATTACGACATCAACGACGAAGTCCTGCACTTCATCGCCAAGCACATCGCCAAGAACATCCGCCGCCTCGAAGGCGCCCTCATCAAGGTCTGCAGCTACTCGTCCCTCACGAACAAGCCGCTCACCATCGAGATCTGCGAACAACTTCTCAGCGACGTGCTCATGGAAGCTGCCAAACAGCAGCTCAACATCGACACCATCCAAAAGAAAGTCGCCGAGTACTTCGAGCTCCGCCACTCAGACATGCTCTCCCGCCGCCGCCCGGCCCACATCGCCGTGCCGCGCCAGATCGCCATGTACCTCAGCCGCGAGCTCACCAAACACTCCCTTCAGGAAGTCGGCGAAGCCTTCGGCGGTCGCGACCACGGCACAGTCATTCACGCATGCAAGCAGGTCGACAACCTCGTCGAGCAAGACGACTCCGTCCGCCACTCCGTCGAGTACCTAAAAAGCATCCTTTCAAAATAGACGACAGGCGAAACCGCCGCGTCACGCCTCTACCCCACAAACCCTTGATCCCCAAACGCCTCCGCCCAACAGCGGAGGCGTTTCCTTTTCCCGGCAATCTTGCAGGTAGAGGCGGACCGCGCTGCTGGATCAAATTTCTACTGCGTGCCGAGCCGTCACGCCCTGCCAAACGAAAGCTTAAAACACAGACTCGCTGGACAAAAAAAAGTCGACTCGCTCAGTACACGTTGTCGCGTCACTTTGTTCCTTGAATGTCGCTCCGCTCAGTACACTGTTCCCCTATGTCTCTCAGTAACGAGCAAAAGAGCCAGGTCGCAAAAATCCTCTCCGAAGGAGCAAGCATCGCCGATGTACAACGCCTCATCGTCGATGAGTTCAAGGTCCCTATGACCTACATGGAAGTACGCTTCCTGATGGACGATCTGAACCTAGAGCTAGCTCCCGAACCGGAACCAGAACCAGAAGAGGAAGAAGCCGGCCAAGACGCAGAAGCAACGCCAGCCGAGGCCGAACTCGTAGGAGACGGATCAGTATCCGTCGAAATCGACAAAATCAAACGCCCCGGCGCCGCCCTCAGCGGTACCGTCACTTTCAGCGACGGCGTCAGCGCCACTTGGACCGTAGATCCCTATGGACGTCTCGGGCTCGACCCCGAACAAGAAGAGTACCAGCCAAGCCCCGAAGACATCGAAGCCTTCCAGCTCGAGCTTCAACGCCAGATGCAGAGCCAAGCAGGCATGTAACAAGCCCAACCGTATTCCTAAATCGGAATATTCGACTTGACGCATTAGTCCGCCAAACGAATATTCCGAAACATGAATACTGTTGAGATTTACGATCCAGCCCTCTGTTGTTCATCCGGCGTTTGTGGACCTTCGCCCGATACCGACCTCGCTGAATTCGCCGCTTGCGTCGAAACGCTCAAGTCAGTTGGCATCGCCGTCAAACGCTACAATCTAGCTCAAGAGCCACTCGCTTTCGCCCAAAACACCATCGTAAAGACCGTGCTGGAAACGCACGGAGAATCCTCTTTGCCCATGATCTTCGTAAACGGCAAAGCCAACTTCAGGGGCGTCTATCCAACTCAGCATCAGCTGGAGAAGCTTCTGCAAATCGACCTTTCAGCCGCCCCCGCCTGTTGCTCGGAAGATAGCTCCTGCTGCTCAGAGCAAGAGGACAAAGCGCCTATGACCTTCGTCAAAGTCAACGCGCCTCAAGCAAGTCCCGCCAAGGACGCCTGTTGCGATCCTTCAACCGGCTGCTGCTAAAACAGGCCGGCTTCACCAAGCCAACCACACACGTTGCGTCTGAAAATGCACGTATCCGAATTCCTCTCACACGCCACTCGCTTCCTCTTCTTCACCGGAAAAGGAGGAGTCGGCAAAACATCGCTCGCTAGCGCCACCGCCGTCACGCTCGCCGATCAAGGGAACTCCGTGCTGCTCGTCAGCACCGATCCCGCATCGAACTTGGACGAGGTCCTGGAGACCCAACTCTCCAACGCACCCACTCCGATCGAGTCCAACCCGAAGCTGCACGCCCTCAACATCGATCCCGACGCAGCCGCTCGCGAGTACCGCGAACGCATCGTGGGTCCCATTCGCGGACTGCTTCCCGAAGCGACCGTTAAAAACATAGAGGAGCAGCTCTCCGGCGCCTGCACCACAGAAATCGCGAGCTTCAACGAGTTTTCGAATCTGCTCGGGACTCCCGAAAAGGTAGAGAACTACGACTACGTCATTTTGGATACAGCTCCCACCGGCCATACCCTCCGCCTTCTGGCCCTGCCAGCCGCTTGGAACGACTTTATCGCCGAAAACAAAACCGGCTCTACCTGCCTTGGTCCCCTCTCCGGTCTCGCCGACCAAAAGGAAATCTACGAGCGGGCCCTGCGATCACTCCAGGACCCGAAGCAAACAACCATCGCCCTCGTCACAAGAGCCGATCTCCCCTCTCTCAAGGAAGCCGAACGGGCTCGAGCGGAACTCGCCGATCTTGGCATCACTCGCCAAACCCTAATCGTAAACGCAGTCTTCCAAGCCGAAGATCCTAGCGATGCATTGGCCAGTTCCATGGAGGAGCAAGCCACCACCGCTCTCCAGCAAATCCCAGAACGCCTCGCCCAACTCCCCCGTTTCCAATCCCCCTATCGCATCTCCGGACTCACAGGCATCAATCGACTGCGAGATCTATATTCAAAAAACAACGACACCGCAACGCCCCGCCCTGCAACAGAGGAGCAAATAAACCAGCCACGAATAAATGATCTAGTCGATCAATTCGCGACCCAAGAAAGTGGCGTCATCATGACAATGGGAAAAGGAGGTGTCGGGAAAACCACTCTCGCCAAACGAATCGCCCTAGAGCTAGCAGCTCGCGGCAAGTGTACCCACCTCACAACTACTGATCCCGCGAACCACATTGAAGACCTGATCGCGAACAAAGATCTGCCGCTAACCATAAGCGCCATTGATCCCAAAGAAGTCACCAGACAACACGTCGAATCCGTACTTGAATCGAGCCGCGACAGCCTCGATGCAAACGGACTCGCGTTGCTAGAAGAGGAGCTCAGCTCCCCTTGTATCGAGGAAATCGCCGTCTTTACCGCATTCGCCCACGAGGTGGCCAAGGGCGAGGAGCAGTTCGTAGTACTCGACACCGCTCCCACAGGACACACCCTTTTGCTTCTCGATACGACCGAGGCTTACCACCGCGAAGTCATGAAGAACAGCCAGTCGCTGCCGGAAGCGGTCCAACAGCTTTTGCCAAGACTACGAGATCCGGATTTCACAAAAACACTCATCGTCGCTCTGCCAGAAGCAACCCCTGTGCACGAAGCAGCTCAACTGCAAAGCGACCTTCGAAGAGCAGGCATCGAACCTGCCGCTTGGGTCGTAAACCAGTGTATCGAATCGAGTGAGACGAAAGACCCGAAACTGCTGGCCAAAGCAGCATACGAGCGCAGCTTCATCCATGAAGTCGCCACCAAGCACGCCACCCAATACGCAACCTGTCCTTGGACAGCAACACCCACCATTCATCAAACATCGATTTGTTAACCACCAAAAATACAACGAGACTTTCCAGCAAGTCGCTGTCCAGTGATCGACGCACTATTTCGAGATAGAAACTCAGGCTGCGATCCGAAGCGTACCCGGAGGGTACGGAAAGGTGACCGCATGAGTTTGTAGCCGAAATTAGAGCGAGAGCACGAAGGCATGGACTTGCTGGAGAGTCTCAGAAGCAAATGAAAAAGATCCTAATCCTCTGCACAGGCAATTCCTGCCGTAGCCACATGGCTGAAGGCATTCTACGAAACGCCCTCGGCGAGGGCTACGAAGTCCACTCCGCGGGAGCAAAACCAGCCGGCTACGTACACCCGCAAGCCATCGAAGTCATGACCGAACTCGGCATAGACATGTCCGGCCATTCCTCCAAGCACCTCGACCAATTCCTGGAAGCAGGTATCGACACAGTCATTACAGTTTGCGGCAACGCAGACCAAGCTTGCCCTACCTTCCCCGGTCTCGTGAACCGTTACCACTGGGGCTTCGAGGATCCACCTCACGCTCAACGCGAAGGCGAAGAGCTCGTCGACGCATTCCGCCGTATCCGTGACGAAATCAAACTCGTCTTCGAAGCCTACGCCTCCGGGCTTAAAGAAAACTAAAAGGTAGCGGCCGCTGTCCCCAGCGGCCATCTTATCATTCGAATATTCACCATGGACCCCGTACCCATCTACAAGGCGCTCGCCGACGAAACTCGCCTACGCATCCTCAACCTGCTACGAGGCGGCCCCCTCTGCGTATGCCACGTACAGGAAGCGCTGCAACTTCCCCAGCCAAAAATCTCGAAACAGCTC
>NZ_JAENIL010000030.1 GCF_016595505.1 Pelagicoccus mobilis
AACGACTCCGTTTCACTTCTCCATTTCGCCATAGCGGCGCCCTTGGTCTTCGCGTTCGCAACGCTTTGGGCCAACAAGCTAGGCCGCCCGGCAGTACAGATCGTTTCGATCACCGGTTTTGCGATTCCCGCTATTCTGGCTCTCATCACTTGGGTTGCTTACAGCCCGGAGGTAGCCGGTGGATATGACTTCGTCACTCGCCACAACACCGGTCTGGAAGTGGTGGGCATCAGCCTTCACCTCGGGCTTAATGGTGTAGCTCTTCCGCTTTTTGTAATGGCATCCATCGTTGGCTTGGCAGCTGGACTTTACGCGGCTCAGTCAAAAGCTGAAAACCTTTCCCGCTATTTGTTCTGCTTGTTGATCATGCAAGGCGGTTTGATGGGTGTCTTCGCTTCCATTGATGTGTTCTTTTTCTACTTCTTCCACGAGCTCGCGCTCATCCCGACCTTCGTAATGGTTGGCGTATGGGGCGGACGTGACCGTGGTTACGCTGCGATGAAGATGACCATCTACCTCACGCTTGGCGCGATGCTATCTCTCGCTGGCTTGATCGCTCTTTATGCGAAGAGCGGTGCAGAGTCCTTCGATCTCATCACCCTCAAGGCACACCTCGCAGCTGCTCCATTGAGCGATACAGTTTCCAACTACGCGTTTGGTCTTTTGCTCTTCGGCTTCGGTATCTTGGTATCGCTCTGGCCACTACACACTTGGGCACCGCTCGGTTATGGAGCTGCTCCAAGTTCTGCCGCCATGCTGCACGCTGGTGTGCTCAAGAAGTTTGGCCTCTACGGTCTGATCCAAATCGCGGTGCCTCTTATCCCAGGTGGAGTAGGGCAATGGGAGAATTGGATCATCTGGCTCGCGCTCGGTAACGTTGTGATCGTCGGTCTGGTGACCATGGCGCAGCGCGACCTCAAGCAGATGCTCGGTTACAGCTCGGTCATGCACATGGGATATGCTTTCCTCGGTATTGCAGCGATGTCAGTCATCGGTGTTGCGGGCGCGGTTATCATGATGGTGGCGCACGGTCTCACGGTTGCTCTACTCTTCATGCTCTCGACCATGATCCACCACCGCACGCAGACTTTCGAAATGGAAGAAATGGGTGGCCTCTCCAAGAAAGCGCCCGTGCTCAGCGCCTTTTTCGTTTGCGGCATGATGGCAAGTATTGCTCTCCCAGGTCCAGGTCTCGCCAACTTCTGGGGTGAGTTCGGGATCTTCGTTAGCCTCTGGGCTTACAAGCCATGGGTTCTGGCGATCGCTGCCACAGGTATCATCATTTCGGCCATCTATGCTCTTCGCGCTATCGCTCGCGTGTTCTTCGGAACCGAGTCCGAGGACTTCCAAGAAGTTCAAAAGGAGCACGAAGTGATCGACATGACGTGGGCGGAACGCGTTCCAGCTCTGATTCTCATCATCGTTCTTTTCTTCATCGGTTTTTTCCCGAAGACCATTTCCTCCTCCCTCAATGACGCCCTCGAGAGCGAACCCGTCTACCAAGTAGCGGACGCTGGCGAGTAACTACTTTTGGATACACGATGCCAACTGAAACTCTGAATAAACTCGGCGAAATCGCAGCTACCAACAGCTGGGGCGCGATCTACCCAGAACTGATCCTCGGGTGCTTGGCTCTGTCATTGCTCATTCTCGAGGTAGTGCTTCCGAAGTTCGCACACGGCGCGATCCCTCGCATCTCGATCCTCGGTCAAATCTTGCTGCTCGGCTACATTCTTATCTTTGACTGTGCGGGGTGCTGCAATGGCGTTGCCTTTGGCGGAATGATCGAGCTTTCCGGAACGGGCCAGGCTTTGCGGATATTCTTCCTGATCGCTTCTATCTTCGTGAGCTACCTCGCAATGGTCAGCTTCGAAAACAAGACGCTCGCTCGTATCGAGTACTTTGCGATTACCCTCGTGGTGACTGGAGCTCTTTCGCTCATGGCGATGTCCAACCACTTCGTGATGCTCTTCGTAGCGCTCGAAACGGCGACCGTCGGCTTCTATGTTTTGGTCAGCTACTTCCGCCAGAATGCGCTCTCGCTCGAGGCCGGTCTCAAGTACTTGATCATGGGTGCGCTTAGCTCGGCGATTTTGCTCTTCGGTATCGTGCTTCTCTACGGCGCGGCGAGCAATCCAGCCCTCGCAGGCAGCAGCCCAGATTCGATGAACTTCCAGAATCTGCGCGCCTTCCTCGAAGCGAACCCAACTGACAGCCTCGCCATCATTGGCATGCTGCTCGTGATCTCGGGTATCGCCTTCAAGATCGGCGCTTTCCCATTCCAAGTGTGGATCCCAGACGTTTACCAAGGCGCGCCGGTTTCGACTACGGCCTTCCTTGCGGTCTCTTCCAAGGCTGCCGGTTTCGCGGTTTTGCTCACGCTCACAAAGGTATTTGCGCCGCTCTCCGAATGGTTGATCCCAGTGCTTTCCGGCATCGCTTGTTTGACACTGCTCTTCGGTAACTTCGCCGCACTCACGCAACGCAACCTCAAGCGTCTCATCGGTCTCTCCGGCGTATCGCACGCAGGTTTCTTGCTCATCGGTGTGATCGCCGCTCAGGCAATTCCGGAAGCGACCAACTGGGTGCTTTTCTACCTCTTCGCTTACTTGCTCGGCTCGATGGCGGTATTTTCCGTTTTCGCGCACTTGCCGAAGGAGTGGGACTCCGATCTCGACCTCGACGATTTGGGCGATCTCGCCAAACGCAATGGCTTCCTCGGCATCGCCCTGGCAATTGGTATTGGCTCGCTCGCTGGTATCCCGCCGCTCGCCGGTTTCATCGGAAAGTTCCTCATCTTCGTAGCCGCCTTCAAGGCCGAGCTCTACACGCTCCTCGGTGTGGGTATCGTAGGTGTGGTTGTTTCGATCTACTATTACTTTGGCGTGATCAAGGCAGCCTTCTTCGAGGTCTGGAAGTTCACTGATGAAGACGAAGAGGAAGCGACTGCCGCTCTGCCCGGCGCGACGCTTACTTTCCTCGGCAAGTTTGCCATCCTAGTAGCAATTGCTGGCTCGGTGGTTCTCGGCTTCTTCCAAGGCCCACTAGGCAGCTGGCTTTCCGGACAATAAAGCACGAACGAATAATCCCTATTTTTTAACGCTAACGGCTCGCCCAAAAAACGGCGGGCTTTTTGCGATTTAGTTTGAGCTGGTGAGCTTACCGAATTGGTTTCGAATACCGGTTTTTGACAACCCCAATTAGTCTTTCCCTAATGAACGTAACTGGTCTCGCGATCGTACCTCCTGAAGAAGCGGAAGGTGAATTCAAAGTCACCCCGGAGCTCCTCGCCTCTGTCCTCGCTCGTTACTCTCGTAGCAACGACGGCATTTCGAACATCATGTCCAAGGTCGATCTGAAGAACGCGGACAAGTCGATCGATCGTATCCTCAAGTTTGTGGATTATGGCCATGCTTCGATTGGTGGTTTGACGGGTGGTATCGCGATCGCGATTGACGACGTTTCAATGTGGCTTGCCTACAAGCTCTTCGAAGTGTCTCAGATGTGTGACGGGCAAGAATCAAGCACGCGTTACATTACGATGGATCCGAAGAACATACCGACGCCTGACGAGATCGGCATGCCGGTGGATCTTGCGGAGGAATGGCTCTCGATCGTGGCTGAAGGTTTCGAGTGCTATAACAAGGAGTACGAGCGTCTCGACCAAATTGCCAAGGATGACCCAAGCGTGGTTCGCGCTCCAGAAGGTACGCCCGAAAAGGTGCTCAGCCGTATGCGTAAGAACTACGCTCTCGACCGTGCCCGCTACTTTATCCCACTCGCGACCAAGACGAATCTCGCGCTTGTCATGTCGGCTCGCATGTGGGCGCAGACGATTAAGCACATCGCCTCGCTCCCGCAGAAGGAAGCGCAGACTGTGGCGGATCTGATTCGTGCGGAAGTGGCGAAGTTCGCTCCGCGTCTCGTCAAGCACAGCAAGGCGGAGAAGTCCTTTCAGCAGCAGGCCACTGAAGAGCATAATCGCAGCATCGAGCTCCAGAAGACGCGTCTTTCCATCGAGCACCTTGAAGACGAAGTCTGGGTGGATGTGGCGGACAGTGTCCCTCCGTTTCTTGCGGAAAAGCAGTCAATCGGCAGTGCTCTCAAGTATCGTTCCAATCGATACGGCTACTGCGGCACGGCGATCCGCCGCATGCGCGTTGCCTTTGCTTGGAACAACATGGCGATCGCGGAATTGCGCGACCTGAACCGGCACCGTACCGGCCACCGTTATACGCCTTGTATCCAGGCGGGCTTCTATCTTGCGGGTGAAACTGATCGCGACGAGTTCAGACCCTTTCTCGAGCGTCAGAAGGCTTTTCTCTCGAAGCTAGCTGAGCGAGGGGACGCGAGCTATGTCTACGCTCTCATGCTTGGCAGCCAAACGCCGTTCGAGCATTCGACCCATGCGGACAAGTTTGTCTACGAAGCGGAACTGCGTACAGGGCTTGGAGCTCATTATCGTTATGCCGATCATCTTAGTCAGGCGTTGGCGGAATTTTATAAGCAAGTACCGGATGCCCGCGAGTGGGTCGTCGAAGGTACGGCGGAGCCGGAGTGATGCGTCGCTTTGCTTTCGCTTTTTTGCTGCTCACTTTTGTGGGAAACCAGTGGTTCTCGCCGGAGCTGGACGCGGCGAAGAAGCAGGATAAGACGATTCCGGTAAAGATCGTCAAAGCGAGCGATACCAAGTTTAAGCACGCGAAGCTGGTTCAGCCGAAGCAGCAGGTGAAGAAGAAGCGTTTTCTTTGGTTCAAGAAAAAGGAAGTGAATCGTTTGGAGCCTAAGAAAGCTCGGCTCAACGGAGCGCTTAAGAAGCCGGCTGTGGTTAAGCCGGAATCAAAAGATATTCCCGTGATCGAGCCTGAAACGGTTCCGGCTAAGTAGGGGGCTGGCTCGTAGGCATCGCTCGATAGAAGGCGATCGCAGCGACGTCTTTAGGTAGCTAATTCGTAGGAATGGTATTCGTTCTTGATTACGTATAAAGACCTACTAGTTTCTTGGGTATGTCCCACTTACCCAAAATCCCCAGTTTTGTAGCCCTCATTCTGTTAGTCTTTGGTTCCTCGATTTTTGCCGAAAAGTCCGAGCTCGAAAAAGGGGGGTGGGATGAGATCCCTCCGGAGGAGTTTGAAGCAGCGGTGCCGAAGATAGATCCCGATGCTCATAGCGAGTTCACGTTTCGGAGCATCGAGGTGGATGATCGCGATCTGTATTCGTCGACGCACCGCTTCCACAATCGGGTCAAGCTGTTTACCGAGGCAGGGGTCAAGGAGTGGGACAAGGTTGACCTAGAGTATTTCGAGGGGATGCGAGTGACTAAAGTGAAGGCTCGAGTGATCTACCCGGACCTAACGGTCGCAACCTTGGACCGGAAGGACATCGTAAAGCGGAAGGTCTTCGAAAATGATTCCTTCAAGGGGTACGCGAAGTCGTTCTCTTTTCCTGGTCTCAAGCCTGGGTGCATCATCGAGTATTCCTGGGACTTGAAGATCGACGCTTGGTTCAAGGGGGTGACGGTCGACTTGCTGGGTGGGCATCCGACTTGGTTGTATGATGTGATCGTAAAGCCGTACAAAGGGCTTGCTCATAGCGTGCGGAACTTCAACAGCGGAGCTCAGTGGGATAAGTTTTCAAGTGGGTTCAAGTGCCAGCTGACTGATTTGAAGGCTCGCTCGAATGAGCCTTACGTTGGCCCAAGGCGCGATTTTGAACCTTTCTTCGTTGTCGAGTATTCGACCAAGCTGAAAGCCTTGGAGCAGCAGAAGTATTGGAACTACAGAGCGGGTCGCCTAGACAGCGTAAACGACGAGTTGATTCGGCCCAAGGTGGGGCGTGTCAAGAAGCTCGCTGAAAAGCTCTTTAGCGGCACGGGATTGAACGAAGAGAAGATTCAAATCGCCTACGACTATTGTACGCAGGAGATCGTAAATATCAGCGAACCAACTACGGTTTATACCGAGGAGGAAATCGAGGAGCTGAAGCGTAACTCGAGCCCATCCGATACATTGAAAAATGGATACGGCACAGGGTTTGATATCAATGCCTTGTTTGCCTCCTTGCTCGGTGCTGGTGGATTCAAGGTATCGCTGGCTGAGGTTGAAGACAAATCGTCGTGTACCTACCATGTGACTAAGTTGGGTGGATTTAATCTCTCGGACTGGGCGGTCGCGGCGAAGGTAAATAACACTTGGCAGTTCTATGATCCAGGTAGCGGCTTTTTGCCATGTGGGGTGCTCAACTCAGCGAACTCCGGCTCAGACGCTATTATCATCGAAGGCAAGTTCTACAAGGATCTAGAAACCGCTGCGGTTGGGGACGATTTTTCGAAAGTGGCAAGAATCGCGAATTTAAGCATCGATGAATATGGGGATCTTAAGGGGAAGGTCGCGATTAAGTATTCGGGTTACGAAGGAATCTCTTTGAAGCGTGCTTTCTCTGGGATGACTGATACGGAAATGGAGGAATTTGTTCTCGAAAAGGATTGGCAGGATCGTTTGCCGAGAGCGGAGATCAGCGATTTTTCGGTTAAGAACGAGGATTCCCGATCGAAGGATTTGATCTTGAAGTACAGCGTTAAGATTCCGGGGTATGCGGACGTGGCAGGTGATCGCCTTGTATTCAATCCTTCAATATTCCAGGAAGGTGAGTCTCCTGTCTTTGGTGAAGAGGAGCGGAACTCGACGATTGGCATTCCGTTTCGTCCGCATGTTTCGGACAAGGTGACGTGCACGATCCCGGACGGCTTCGAGTTTGAGGCCAATGCGGGAACGGACTCGAACAACGAAGGCCAAATCGTATCGCGTAAATCGATGATTACCAAGGCGGATGGTCAGTCTATCGTGTATCAGCGGTTTTATACGCTGAAAGTTCTAACGATTGACTCTCGATTCTATCCGCTTGTGAAGGCCGAGTTTGATCGAATGAACGAAGCGGATCACCGTCCCCTGACACTGCTCGCTAAGGAGAGTTGAACTTGTTAGCCACAAAGATGATGCTGCGAGCTTTGATTGCTATCGTATCGGTGGGGCTGGCGGGCTCTGCCTTGGCCAAGAGTTCTTATCCGGATTGGCTGGAGGAGTGCCTTGAGAACAAGTCGGTGATTGATCGGTTTGAAGAAGAGGCGGACGCTCTTTGTTTGCTGGATGAGAGCGAGATCGAGTACGAGGGGCGCGGGGTTGTCAGCCAGAAGGTACGTCGGGCGTTTCATATCTATGATCGGGATGGCAGGGAGAATGCTCGGATTGCGATCCAAATGTCGGACGGTAGGAAGCTCGACGGATTCTCTGCGTGGATCATATACAAGTCGGGAAAGATTGAGCGGTACAAGAAGAACGACCTTGTGGAGATCGCTCTGGATCGTGACAAATTGCGGAGCGATAGTTATCAGCTGCAGTTGGATCGTTCCGAATCGATGAGAGAAGAAACTGTATTCGCATTTGAATACGAAACGAGTAAGAAGACGGTTTTTCTCGATGGTGCTTGGCGTTTCAATATGGGGGTTCCTGTTGTTCTCTCTCGCTTGAGCCTGACACTGCGGAAGGGCTGGGAACTACGTTCGAGCGTTTTTAATTCCGATTTCTCTGAGTATTCAAACGAGGGTTACGTGCATCGTTGGGAGGGGAGGAACATACCGGCCGTGGAGATAGAGGAGAGCCAACCCTTTAGTTCGCTAATGACGGGGAATCTCTATTACACGGTTCATCCTGATTCAAAGGAGATGTCGCGATACCCGTATGCGATATTTTCGAATTGGAATGATGTGGCTCGGTATGTGGATGCTAGTCAGGATGAGCGGATTCTGACGAATGAAGCTCTGGTCGCGAAGACTGAAGAGATAACTGCAGGCAAGGAATCGCAGTGGGAAAAAATCTCTGAGATTTGTTCTTACGCTCAGTCGATCAACTATCTCGCGAACTCGATCGACCTCTACAATGGTGGAGGGATGACGCCGCAGTTCGCTGAAGAAACCTTCGAAAAACACTATGGCGACTGTAAGGATATGACGGCTTTGGCGAGGGCTATGCTCAGTTGTATCGGGATCGAATCATTTGCGGTGACGGCTCAAATAGGGAGTGACTCTTGGGTCTACGACGAGTGGGCGTCACCTGCTGCCTTTAATCACTGTATTCTGGGAGTGCGGGTTTCGGACGATGCTCCAGACTGTTCTGGTGTCTTTGAGCACCCCAAGCACGGCCGGATGCTCATATTCGATCCCACGACAAAAAACTCCAGTCCAGGAGTGCTTCCCTATTATTTGAAAGGCAGGAAGATTCTCGTTTGTAGTGAAAAAGATGATGCGCTCCTGGCGTTGCCCGAGATGCTTCCAGAAGAAAATCGGGTAAAGCGTGAGGTTACGGCTACGATCAACTTGGGAGGGAATCTAAATGCAGAATTGGTGCAGGAGTGCTATGGGGGCGCGGCAGAGTCGCTCAGGGGCTTGTATCGGAGTCTGAAGCGCGACGATTTTGAGAGTTTCCTTAGGGCTTGGATTGCGAATGGAACCCGGGATGCGCAGATCGACTCTTGGAGTTGTGAGGATTTCTTCGAAGAAAACCGTTTCGAGCTGACGTTATCCTTTACTGCTCGGCGTTATGGGAGATTGATGAACCAGGGAGAGATGATGCTCTTTAGTCCTGTCCTCATGAGTCGCCTGCAGTGGGTTCCTCCTGTGGATGATGACCGAAAGACTCCTTACTTGCTCTCGCCTCATCGAACGGAAGAAACGATACGTATTTCCATCCCTGAAAACTACATGCTCGATTCGTCGAGCAATCGCAAAGAGCTAGAATCGGAGTTCGGACGCTATTCGATGAACGTCTCCTTCACCGACGGAGTGCTCGAGGCGGATCGTCTGAGCGTGCTGGAGCGCTCGGTGGTACCCGTTGAGAACTACGGTCAGCTGGTAGACTATTTCGAGCAGAAGTCGCGAGCCGAGAGCTCCAAAGTTGTGTTTAAGCAAAAGGGCTAGCTAGCCAGCGTTTCGAACCGCGTCCTTCTTCTCTTCACGTTCCTCTTCGAGACGGGTCTTTTCGTTGGCGAGTTGTTTGCGGATATCTTCGGCGTCACTAAAATTCCCGCTTGCTTCCGCTTCCGCTATCTTGGGAGTTAGGAATACTTCGCGTTCCGCTATTTTGGCTTTGTACTTTTCGTCGAGCTCGGCGAGTTGGGCCTTTTGCTCGTCGCTAAGTGGCTTTTGTACCCCGTCCTTTTGCGCGAGGCGTTCCATGGCGAGTTCGTATGCGGACTTCATGGAGGGAGAATCCTCTTCGGCACGAGTCAGGTCAAAGGAATTTCTAGGCTTGGAGAATTAGGATTATCGCGGCGCAAGCTGCGACTGCGAGCAGTTGCCAGAGCGGCGAGGCCTTTGAATTGGATTGTTGGTAGCAATAGCCAATCAGAAATAGGGAGCCTAACAGTGACAAGGATGCGGTAAGTGCGGATATGGACGGGGTGGCTATGCTCGCGTATGGGAGTGTACTGGTGAACTCGAGGAGCAGGTGTATCAACTTAATTAGTACGATCGCGGCGTTGTTGTAGAACTCGCTAATCGGAACTAGGTCTATGAGTGGCGAGAAAAGCAAGGAGAGGAAACCTGCGATTATAGCGAGCGAAGCGAGGGGGAGTGCGACTAGATTAATCAATATTCCGTAAGTTGGGAGAATCTGGAAGTAGTAGATTCCAAGCATCGCTGAAACGAGAAAGGCTGCTGTGCTCACTCCAGTTGCATCGAGTATCCAGTTCTTGGAGGCTAGGAGTAGTTTCTGATGTTTCGATAACGCAGCTTGAGGAATATCTCTGTATAGGGGGACGAGGTGATTGAGTGTTTTGGCAAGTGGAAGACCGAGTAATAGAATCGCCGTTACGGTGAGGTAAGACATCTGGAATCCGGCCTGAAAGAGTTGTCCTGGAGAGAGCAGCAGGTAGATCAATGCGGAGAGGGCGAGGGCGTTCACCGGAGCGTTTTGCTTTTGGCTGAAATTGGCGAGATAGAAGCACGCGACCATGAGGAGCGCTCTCCAGGAAGAGGCGGACCCGCCTGTCACTAAAACGAAGAGAGCAACTGCAGTGAGAGTGAGAATCGCGCGAGGTTTTCGAGTGAATCTGAGGACGGTGAGCAGGGTGTGGAAACAGACGGTGATGACTCCTATGTGTAGGCCGCTGATGGCGAACAAGTGCATCGTCCCATTTGAGAGGAACAGCTGTTTTTGTTCAGGGCTGAGCTCGCTTTTTTGCCCAAGCATTAGTCCTTTGAGCGCTCCAGTGTATTCGCTTTCTGGAACGCTGTTGCGAGATAGAATTTCGGAAAAATGTTCGCGAGCGTGGTTGAAGAAAGCGGTAGAGCCACTCGATTCTTTCGACTTGGAGAGGATGTATCCTTGTTTGTAGTCGAGTCCGATGCCTAGATTTCTTAGATAGGCGTCGAAGCGATCGCCATCAGAGTAGGAGCGAAGGGGGCGGACCACTCCGATTGCCTTGAAGGTTTCACCTTCTTGGGGATGCTCCGTAAGGGCGTCCGTATCTAGGAAAAAGAAGACGCTTCTTTGAGTGAGCCAATTTTGCTGGGGTGGTGTTTGAACGATTTGGGCGATGCCAAGGGTGGTGTCGGGATCGGTGGCGTTGAACAGGGTTTCTATTCTCAACTCCAGAACAGCTTCGCGGGGAGGCATATGAGCTTGCTCGTTTCGCAACCCTTCTTGACTGGAGAATCGAATCGCTCCGAGGGATGTGATGGATACGACGAAAAACAAGTGCCACAGAGGGAGCTTGCTAGATGCCGCGACGTAGGAGAGACCCCCTGCGACTATGGCGATAAGAAGCGGGTAACCTATGTCGGAAAGTGGCTGGAAACGAGCGATCGCTATTCCAGTGGCGTAGGGTAACAGTATCCAAAGCAGCGGTACGCGACGCGGCTTGGCGGCAGATGGCATTTAGGGGAGGTGGTTTATGAAGGGGGATTGAGGTAGAGTAACGGGGGATTCCATTCCGCGTCTGAGGTAGTCGCGAGCGATTGAAATGGCGTCGAGGGCGGTATTGCCCTTTGCGATTTGAGCGGCGGTGGCGGAGCTGAGCGTGCAGCCGCTGCCGTGTGTATCGATTTCTTGGATTCGAGTTTGGTGAAAGTGGTGCGTTTCGCCGGACGGCGTCGCGACTACGTCAATAAGGTCCTCTCCTTCGAGGTGGCCGCCTTTGACGAGCGCGGTTGCCTGATAGGCCTTGGCGAGGTCGATGGCAGCTTGGTCCATTTCCTCCACGTTTTGGATCTCGCGTCCGAGAAGAAGTTTGGCTTCGTCGAGGTTTGGGGTGACCACGCGTGCTAGAGGCAGAAGGTGGATTTTTAGGGCGTCGAGGGCGTCGTCCTGGAGCAGAACGTGTCCGCTTGTCGCTACGGACACGGGGTCGACGACAATGGAGATGAGGGGGGCTCGTTCCAATCGGCGGGCGACCGCCATGATGATTTCGCGATTGAAGAGCATTCCTGTTTTGATCGCCTTGATCGGGTAGAAGTCGAGGACCTGCGAGATCTGGGCGTCAACGAATTCGGCTGGGGCGGTATGAATTGCCGAGACGCCTGTCGGGTTTTGGGCGGTGAGGCAGGTGATGGCGGTTGTTCCGTAGACTCCGTTTGCGGCGAAGCTTAGCAAATCCGCTTGGATGCCGGCGTTTCCTCCGGAATCGGATCCGGCGATGGAGAGGGCAGCTGGGGGAGTCGAGTCGGACATAATTGTAAGGTGATTTTGCGCTAGGAGTGCTCAATGCCAAGCTAGAGTTGCCGGGTGGTGCGCGCGCTTTGCTACGTAACGTTACGTTGCGGACTGCGCGGGCTGCGAGCGGGGCGTTTGTTTCGGGGTGAAGCGATGATGGTTTTGACCTTGGGACTGAGGGGGCCTAGCTGTGGAGAATGGATGATCAGGCGAGTTTGTTTGGAGCGGAAGAGGAGGTGGCTCTGCGAAAGGATGAAGGGGGGCGGCCGAGCAAACGGCAACCGCTGGCGGCCCGTCTGCGTCCGAGAAACCTGAAGGAGGTGGTCGGGCAGGACCACATTTTGGGCGAGGGCAATTTGCTTCCTCGCTTGGTGGAGTCCAACACCTTTGGCAGCTTGCTCTTTTATGGGCCGCCGGGTTGTGGGAAGACGAGTATGGCTGAGGCGATAGCGGGAGAGACCCAAAGCCGGTTTGTCAGGGTGAATGCGGTGATGTCGAATGTGGGGGAGCTACGCGAAATCTTATCGATCGCTCGTCGTATGGAGGACAAGGATACGGTGCTCTTTGTGGATGAGATTCATCGCTTCAACAAGTCGCAGCAGGATTTGCTGTTGCCGGATGTGGAAGCGGGGAATATCCGATTGATCGGCGCTACGACTCATAATCCTGGGTTTTATGTGAATGCTCCATTGCTGAGTCGGAGTCATTTGTTTCGCCTGAATCCTCATTCTGTAGAGACGGTGGCGGCGCGTCTTGCGAAGGCTTTGAAGGACGAGGAACGCGGGTTGGGCGGACGTCGGCATGAGGCGGAAGCGGAAGTGCTGGAAGGCTTGGCGAAGCTTTGTGACGGGGATTTGCGTCGGGCGTTGAATGCGTTGGAGGTGATTGCGATGGGGCTGGCCGAGAGCGAGCCGATTACAGCGGATGCTATCAGTGTATTCGCCTCGGAACGACAGATTCGCTATGACGCGAACGAGGACGAGCACTACGATACGATTTCAGCGTTCATAAAAAGTATACGAGGTGGGTCGCCTGATGCGGCTCTTTATTGGTTGGCGAAGATGTTGGCTGGCGGCGAGGATCCTCGTTTTATCGCTCGCCGCTTGGTTATTTCCGCCTCGGAGGATATTGGGTTGGCGGATTCGAACGCATTGCCTTTGGCGGTGGCGACGCAGCAAGCCTGCGAGTTCGTGGGGATGCCGGAGTGTCGGATTAACTTGGCTCATTGCGTGGCCTATTTGGCTGCTGCTCCCAAGAGTAACTCGGCGTATGCGGCGATCGGGAAGGCGTTGGCTGACATCAAGCAGGGGCCTGTTCAGGAGGTGCCTGTTTGGTTGAGAGACAGCGGTGGAAAGGCTTCGAAGGCTCTGGGGAATTCGGCTGACTATCGCTACAGCCATGACTATCCGGAGAACGTGTCTGGCCAGGAGTTTATGCTAGAGCCGAAGCGATTCTTGGATTTGAACCGTGTGGGGGCAGAGACGGAGATTGCCAAGCGTCTGGAGCGTTGGGAGAAATTGAAAAAGGAACGGAAAGAGGAACTGTAATATTATGATCGTAGACCATATTCAAAATTGGCGGAATTATTCGCTGGGTGGAGCTTGGGAGAAGGCGTTCTCCTTTCTGGAAACGCTTTCTGTCGATGCGGAGGAAAAGGAGTATCCGATCGATGGAGACGCTATTTTTGCTCGGGTGATGAGTTATCCGACCAAGGTGGAGACTGCGGAGGACGCGGTGTTGGAAGCCCACAGAAGGTATGTGGATATCCAGATGGCGTTGATCGGATCGGAGCGAATCTCGGTTTATCCGACTCATGAGATGATTGAGAAGGGGGGCTACGACGCTGAGCGGGATGTCGAGTTTTTTGAATACAAGGAAGCTGCGAAACTTCAATTGTCGATGTATCCGGGGACGTTTGCCTGCTTGTTGCCGCAGGATGCTCATATGCCGCAGCTTTTTACGGAAGAAGCGGGCAAGGTGGTAAAGAAGGTGGTTGTGAAAATCCTTCTGGACCGGCTGGATGTCTAGGGGGCGTTCTTTGGCTTTGAATGCCCGTTGAGGACAACGGGCTCTCCCTTAGTTGTCGCCGAAGTCCGCGTAGCGGAAGAGGTGAAGGGTAGTGCGACCGTCGTGCTGGCTGGATACGATCTTCTGGTAGCAGTGCGGAAGACCGGGCAAGTTGACGTTTGTGGAGAAGGTTCGGAAGAGGAGGAAAGTGGGCTTGTAGCGGTCGAAGTTCATTCCTTCGAGTACGCGGTCTTCGTAGCCAGTGAGATTGAAGACGAGGAGCTCGAAATTGCTGTCGAAGTTTGAGCGTTCGAGGATGCCGCAGATGGAGTTGGTGCTCACGTAGTTCACCTGCTTGCGTTTCACCTGATTGGGGAGCGGGACTTGGATGGGCTTTCCTTCGAGTCGCTCTTTCGCCTCTTGGAGGAGGGTTTTGCGAACGGAAGCTGAGGGGGGTAGGCCTACGATTTCGATGTAGGAGTCGCGAAGCAGTTTTTCGGAGGCTGCTACATTGAGCGATACGCTCGACTTGCGATTTTTCCGGCAGCGGTGAAAGAGGTGGGGCCAGGGTTCGATGAGGAGTCCTTTCCAACCGAGGGCCTTTTCGAGGTAGGGAGTCAGGCTGCCGTTGATGCCGTCGCGGGCGCCGATCTCGACGAATTTGCCTCCTGGCTTGTTGAAATAGGGTAGCAGCGTCTTTGCGTGGGGCTTGAGAGCTCCCATCGTGAATGTCCGATGGAAGGCCCGGGCGAGTGGGCCTTTTTGCTTGGATTGTTGGTTGCTTGCCACGGCTGAGTAGAGTGCTTGCTTCGTCATTCGGCGAAATTGGGCGCTGGTTAAGCCGGAATGCTGGAAATTTGCCTATTCTGGGGGCGAACTCGCTAGTCTTTGGCCTCTAGGGGAATAGCGGAGGATCGAGTCGCGTTTACGCCTGATTTACGAGAGCGGCGATTTGTGTTAAATTGTTCCCATCGTGGCGGAGGGATCTGTCGCTGATAACAGACGAAGAAGAAATTTTCTCCAAGCAACAGTAGGACCCGTGGCCAGGTGGCGGCGGGTCTTCTGCTATCTGGACCTGAGGTGGGAGCTAGGGGGCGAGGGTGGCTCGGAGGCTGCCCGGGGTATTGGTGGTGAGTGATTGGGCGCCGAGCGTGAGCCACTGGCGGGCGGTTTCTGGTTTGTCGACGGTCCAGGTGTGCAGCTCGTAACCGGCTTCGAGAATTGGGGCGAGGTAATCTGCGTCGACGTGGGGGTGGCAGTAGAGGCTGAGGCCGTCGGCTTTGGTGCGGCGGAGCTCTTGGACGAGGTGCTGGGGAGTGGGTACTAGGTTGGGGGATTTGTCGCGATGGCGTGGGGTGGCGAGAAGGATGGCTTTAAGGGAGGGGCGTTGGGATTTGACTGCTTTTATGACGCGTCCGCTGAAGGCAATGATGACGATTTGAGACGGGGCGATATCGGAGGAGTCTATGACCTTGAGGAGATGGCGGACTATCTTGGGGCTGCTTTTGATTTCGATGTAGAGCTTTTTGTCGGGCGGGACGGTGGTGAGGACTTCGGCCAAGGTGGGGATGGAGGTTCCGGCGAACTCGGGGGATTTCCAGGTGCCGACGTCGAGGGCTTTGAGCTGGGCGAGTGTGGACTTGCGGACGGTGAGGTTTTGTTTGGCGTAGCTTCCTGTAGTGGGGTTGTGGATGCAGACGACTTGCTTGTCGCGGGTGAGGTGGAAATCGCCTTCGATGGCGTCAGCTCCCTGTTGCCAGGCGAGCTGGAAAGCGGGCAGGGTGTTTTCGGGGGCGTCGGCGGAGGCTCCGCGGTGGGCGACGATGAGCGGGGATGTGGAAGACTTGAGTAGACTGGGCGTCGAAAGAGACATTAGGAGGGCAAGCAGGATGGAACGAAGCATTTATGAAATACAATGCTCCGACGAGATCGGAAACGCAAGTTGGCTTGAGCTGTGTGTTTGTGGCCGTTGGGGACAACGGCCGCTACCTAATGTGAGTAACTATCCTTCGATCTTGATGATGGTGACGGGGCAGTGGTCGGCGGCTTCCTTGAGGGCTTCGCGGTCTTCTTCGAAGCCTTGGCCGATCTGGAAGGGATCGTCCTCGGCTATGACTTGGTGGAGTTGGGCCAAGCCTTCCTCGTCCATCTTCCAGTAGTTGGGGGCGACTTCGGTGCAGAGGGCGCAGCCGATGCATTCGAGTCGCTTGTGTTTGATGGTGATCATTTGGAGGATGAGCTGCTTGTTACGGCAACGACGGAGCGTTGCCCTCCTATGCTGGGAGATGGAGGAAGAACTTGTCGTTTTGACGGACTTTGGCGTCGACTTTGATCGAGAAGACTTGGCCGTTGGTGACGTTTTCGGCTGTAGTGGTATCGTCAAGACGGAGGCCCTCGAGGGTGCCTTTTACGACTCCACTTGTTTCGCCGATGATGAGGTATTCTTGACCGGAGACGATGGGACCACTGGCGGTGATTTCGGCGACGCCGAGCTTGTTGTAGTAGTGGGTTACACGGCCGGCTTGGACTTTTTGGCGGGTGGCTTTGGTGCCGTGGGTCATGGACCAGCCTTGCTCGCGACCGAGGTAGTAGCCGGAGGAGTGCCCGCGGTGGTAGACTTTTTTGAGGTCGTCGTTGAGTTGGGTGACGAGGTCTTCGGTGAAGGTGCCGGACTGGATGGCGTCGACGCCGCGGCGGTAGGCGGCGGTGACGGTGGAAACGTATTCGGGAGCGCGGCCGCGGCCTTCGAGCTTGAGGGTGTGCACGCCGGCTTCGAGGACTTGGTCGAGGAAGTCGATGGTGCAGATGTCGTTGGGCGACATGACGAAGTTGTTGTCGATGAGGAGTTCCTTGCCGGACTCCTGGTCGACGACTTTGTACTCTTTGCGGCAGTTTTGGGTGCAGGCGCCGCGGTTGGCTGAGGCGTTGTCGGTGTAGAGGGACATGCCGCAGCGGCCGGAGACGGCGATGCAGAGGGCGCCATGGGCGAAAGCTTCGATCTCGACGGGGCGTCCGGAGGGGCCGCGGAGGTCATCGGCGATGACTTGCTGGCGGATCTTGCGGATCATGGAGAGGTTGAGCTCTCGGGCGAGGACGATGCGGTCGCAGAATTGGGCGTAGAATTTGAAGGATTCGTAGTTGGAGACGGAGAGTTGGGTGGAGAGATGGACCTCGAGGCCGAGTTCGCGGGCCTTGAGAATGCAAGCCATGTCGGAGGCGATGACGGCGTCGACCTTTTGCTTGGCGGCTTCTTCGAGCAGGGCGAAGCAGAGTTTGAGGTCGTGGTCGTAGAGGAGGGTGTTGAGAGTGAGGTAGCCGCGGATGCCGCCTTCGTGGCAGCGGGTCATGATTTCGGCGAGGTCCTTGAGGTGGAAGGAGCGGCGGGAGCGGGCTCGCATGTTGAGCTGGGCGAGACCGAAGTAGACGGAGTCGGCTCCGGAGTCGATGGCGGCTTGCAGGGATGGGTAGCAACCGGCGGGAGCGAGGATTTCGACGTGTTCGGACTGTGTGGTGGTGCTCATGTTGGAACCGCTAATGGCCGCGAATTATCGCGAATGGGTTGAGAATACTCTAAATTAAAGAGGAGCTTGTGTGTGGTTTTTTCTTGGGGAGTCAAGTGGTGGGGTGTGGGAGAGGGGAGTTTGACGTTTCTTTGGATGGTTTGGTGGGAAATGAAAAAGCTCGGCGGGTGGCCGAGCTTGGTGGGATGAAGATTATGATTAGGATGAAGATTATGATTAGGAGGAAGATTGTGGTTAGGGGGATGAGGAGGGGTTGGGGATCAGCCTGGGGGCCAGGCCATTTGGCGGCCAGCTAGGAGGTGGATGTGGAGGTGGGGGACGGCTTCGCCGCCGTGTGGGCCGTTGTTGATGACGGTACGGAATCCGTCGCTCCAGCCGAGTTTGGCGGCGAGCTTTGGGATAATGGTCATCATGTGGCCGAGGAGTTCGGCGTCTTCTGGAGTGGCTTCGCCGATGCGCGCGATGAGCTTCTTGGGAATGAGCAGGAGGTGGGTTGGGGCTTGGGCGGCGATGTCGTGGATGACGATGCATTTGTCGTCCTCGTGCTCGATGGTGGCGGGGATCTCGCGATCGATGATTTTTTGGAAGATGGTTTTTTCCATGTTGGGAAGCTGAATTGATTTGGTTGTGGGCGGCGGTCTGGGCCAGACCGCCCTACCTTAATAAATTATGAGATTGAGGTGGCTGGAGGGGCGGGTGCGGGATTGGCAGAACTCGCGGGCGTAGGCGATGGCGCTTTGGTACTCGGCTTTGCGTTTGCCGGTCCAGCGTTTGCCGGTGGGGCAGATGGCTTCCTTTAACCCGGTGAGGACGAGGAGCGGGCGTTCGAATCGGCAGGTGCGTTTGAGGGCTTCGAGGAGGCGGGCTCGGAGAGCGAGTTCGGAGTAGCCTTGGGCGTCGGGGGCGGTGACGAGGTCGATGATGGCCTTGTCGGGGTGGCGGGTTGTTTGTTCGAGCAGAGTCTTGGCTGCTGCGAGAAAGGCGGATGGGGAGTCTCGATGTTCGCTGGGCAGGGTGGCCTCGATGGACTCCTTGATTTGCCGGGCGAAGTAGAGGTCGTCGCCGATATTGTCGGCGAAGAGGGCGCAGATGATCTGGAGCTTGGAGAAGTCTTTGTGAGCGCCGGGTTTCAAGGTGTGGAGAGTGAGTTTGTGTCCGCTGGGACAGCGGACGCTGCCTTTTAGAGGAGCTTGGGGGTGTTGAGGTCGGAGATTTCGTCGAGGAATTCGTCGAGGTTTTTGAAGTCCTTGTAGACGGATGCGAAGCGGATGTAGGCGATGGCGTCGATGGACTTGAGGTTTTCGAGGACCTTTTGGCCGATGACGGCGGAGGGGAATTCCATGCCGTGCTCGGATTCGAGCTGGTCGATCATGTCTTCGACGAGGATGTTGATTTGCTCGGCGTCGACGGGGCGTTTTTGGCAGGCGCGGCGGAGGGAGTAGATTATCTTGGCTTTGTCGAAGTCTTCTCTGCGTCCGTCTCGCTTGGTAACGTAGAGGTTTTCGCGGAGGATCTGCTCGGTGGTGGAGAAGCGGTGGGAGCATTCGAGGCACTCGCGACGGCGGCGGATGGTGGATCCGTCTTTGGACGCACGCGAGTCGATGACTTTATCGAGCTCTGATCCGCACTTTGGGCACCTCATGGTAAGTTAGAGAGTAAGGAAGTTCTTGAGGATTTCCATCCCGTTTTCGGTCGCGATGGACTCGGGGTGGAATTGTACGCCCCAGATGGGGAGCTCGCGGTGACGGAGGCCCATGATCTCGCCTTCGGCGGTCTCGGCGGTGATCTCGAGGCTGTCTGGGAAGGATTCGCGCTCGGCGAGGAGGGAGTGGTAGCGGGTGGCTTGCAGGCCTTGGGGGAGGCCGCGGAAAAGGTCTTCTCCGTGGTGGGAGATGGGGGAGGTCTTGCCGTGCATGAGGCGGTCGGCGCGGACGATTTTGCCTCCGAAGTGCTGGGCGATGGATTGGTGCCCGAGGCAGACGCCAAAGACGGGGACCTTGCCGGCGAAGGCTTCGATCATGGCGATGGAGACGCCCGCTTCGCTTGGGGAGCAGGGGCCAGGAGAGATGAGGACGCGTTCGGGATTGAGGGCGAGCGCTTCTTCGGTGGTGATCTGGTCGTTGCGGAAGACGCGCTGCTCGACCCCGAGGGTACCGAAGTACTGGACGAGGTTGAAGGTGAAGGAATCGTAGTTGTCGATGACAAGCAGCATGATGCGTAGTTTTGCTGTGGTTTAAATAGGGCGTGGGGAGGTGGGTCAAGCCCAGCGCGGGGTGTGTGAATAAGTAGCCGATGTAGCGGCTGGGTAATCGGTTTTAGGCGTAAGGGGCTGGGGGTAAGTTTTGAGTTGTTTGAAGGTGGAGTGGGGGTAGTTTGTGGGCCGATTTATGAGCGAACACTTTGAATTGCTGAAAACAGATGCGGAAACGGATGCTCGTCGCGGGCGTCTGAAGACTTTGCATGGGACGATCGAAACGCCGATTTTCATGCCGGTGGGCACTCAGGCGACAGTGAAGGGGCTGACTCCGAAGCAAATCAAGGAAGAGGTGGGAGCTCAGATCATCTTGGGGAACACGTATCACTTGAACCTTCGCCCAGGTTCGGAGCTAATTCGTGATGCAGGCGGGCTGCACAAGTTCATGTCGTGGGATGGTCCGATCTTGACGGATAGTGGCGGCTTTCAAGCGTTTAGCTTGGCGAAGTTGAGCAAGCTGACGGAAGAAGGGGTGGCCTTTCGCTCGCACTTGGATGGTTCGAAGGTTTTTCTGGGCCCGAAGGAGGTGATGACGATCCAGGCGAACTTAGGTTCGGATATCGCCATGGTTATCGACGAGTGTCCTCCGTATCCGTGCAAAAAGGACGATTGTGTAAAGGCGATCGAGCGGACTACTCGCTGGGCGAAGGCGTGCAAGCAAATCGCGACGGATAATGGATTCTTGGATACGGGGCACCATGTGTTCGCGATTGCTCAGGGGTCGGAGTTTGAGGATTTGCGTCGCCGTTCTGCGGAGGAGTTGGCGGAGTTGGATTTTCCTGGATACGCGATTGGGGGTGTCAGTGTGGGCGAGCCTGAGCCGGAGATGTTGAAGCAGGTGCGGGCGACGGCTCCGTTTTTGCCGGAGGACAAGCCTCGATATACGATGGGCTTGGGGACTCCGCCGCAGATGTTGAAGATGATCGCGGCTGGGGTGGATATGTTTGATTGTGTGCTGCCGAGCCGGGTGGCGAGAAACGGGGCGTTTTTCACGCCGGATGGGATGTGGAACATTCGCAATAGTCGCTTTGCTACCGATATGTCGCCGCTGGTGGAGGGCATGGAGAATTACACGTGTCGGAATTTTTCGCGGGCCTACTTGCGGCATTTGACGATGGCGAAGGAGATCTTGAGCTGCACGTTGCTGACGTTGCATAATCTGCATTTCTATTTGGATTTGATGCAGCAAGTTCGGGATCACCTCGAAGCGGGTGACTTCGCTAGTTGGAGTGCCGCTTGGATCGAGCGTTACGAAGCTGGAGGTAAGGGGCAGGAGTAGTTTTTTGCCTGTTGTAGTTGACTGGTGGTTACGTGATATGAGTGGAGGGAAGACGAGTTCGAAGTTGAGAGTGAATATGCGGCTCTCGGTTGTGGAAGGGCTGTTCGCGATGCCTTTGGTGTTCTTTGCGATGCCCGGGAACTTCCTGATGGCCAGTCTGGCGACGGAGGCGATCGGTTTGAGGGAGTCGGTATACGGGGTGATCGCGTCGTTGCCTGCTTGGGCTAATGTGGTGCAGTTGTTTGCCTTGCCCTGGTTGACGCGGCGTTTGTCGCAGAAGACGATTTGTTTGATTTTTTCTTGGGTGCATCTTGCGTGCTGGATGGTGGTCGGTGTTGCGTTGCCCAAGATTGCGGAAGGAGGGCCTTGGCATTCGCCTTGGCTGGTCGTGACGCTTTTGGCGACGGGAGCGCTTGCGTTTGCTTTGGTGAATGTGAGCTGGACTTCCTGGGTGCAGGAGTGGTTGCCGAGCAAGGGGCGTGGGAAGTATTTGGGGCGTCGTAATCGGCTGCTTCAGATCAGTACGGTGGTGTTTCTGGTTGGGGCGTCCGCGTATTTGGGGCGGATGGCGGAAAACGCGGTGTTGGGGTTCCAGGTGATCATCTTTGGGAGCGTGGCTTTGCGGGCTCTTTCGATTGTATTGCAGCTGCGGATACTTCCGACCAAGCGAGTTGTGGATGAGAGGGGGGCACGGTTGTTTGATCAGTTCGCGGTCATCCTCGGAAACAAGCCTCTGGTTCGGTTTGTGATCTTTGGGGCTGCCTTTGGTTTTTGCGCGAATGTGATGGGGCCTTTTTTTCCTGTGTTCTATTACAAGGCATTGGGGATGAGCGTGGATGAGGTTGCTCAATTGGCGATGTTGGCGACGACTACGGGGGCGTTGTTTATGCCGTTGTGGGGGAAAATTTGTGATACGCAGGGCTGCAAGTTAGGGTTGATGTTGTCCTTGGGGCTTTGGATGGGGATCGGCTATTTGCACGGGTTCGCTACTCCGGAGCGGACTTGGGTGCTTTACGTGAATTGGGGCATCGGAGGGATTGCGGGATCGGGATTTCTTTTTGCCTCGTTCAACATGATTTTGAAGCTGATCCCGCCTGAAGCCAAGACGGCGGCGATCAGTTTCAATCTGGCGGCGAGTTCGCTGTCGACGGCGGTGGCTCCCATTTTCGGAGGGTTTCTCTTTTCTTGGTTGGAAGCGACGCTGGGAGATCTTGTGAAGGCGTTGCATGTGGTGTCGGCGGTGCATCACACGGTGACCTTGCTGACGGGGCTCCTGTTGTTCGGTATCGTGGAGCCCAAGGCGACAACGCTTACTCAAGCGATTGGGGCGATGCGACCGATGAGGCAGCTCGGCGCCTTGCTGGGGGCGGCTTTTTTGGCCAACTACAGTTTCTTCCGGAAGCCGAAAGGCGGGGATCGGAAGGGGGATGGCTCCGATTCGGGCGACTTTTAGGGAGCGAGAAGGTTTTGCTTTTAGGGTAATTTCCGTTTGAGTCTAACTACCAACGAATTATGAGAGTATTAGTGACTGGTGGGGCCGGCTTTTTAGGAAGTCATTTGTGTGATCGTTTGCTCGAAGACGGGCATGAAGTGATCTGTTTAGATAACCTGTTTACGGGGAGAAAAAGGAACATCGTCCATCTGCTCGGAAATCCCTATTTCGAGTTTGTGCGTCACGACGTGATCGATCCGTTCAAGTTCGAGGTGGACTGGATCTTTAATTTGGCCTGCCCAGCGTCGCCGCCTCACTATCAGTACAACCCGATCAAGACCATCAAAACCTCTGTTGTGGGCTCTATCAATTGTCTGGGGTTGGCGAAACGAGTAGGAGCTCGTGTATTTCAGGCTTCGACTTCCGAAGTTTACGGTGATCCTGAGCAGCATCCGCAGCCTGAGTCCTACTGGGGCAACGTGAATACGACCGGGCTACGCTCCTGTTATGATGAGGGGAAGCGTTGCGCGGAGACTTTGTTTTTCGATTATCATCGTCAGAACGGGGTGGATATTCGAGTCGTTCGCATCTTCAACACCTACGGTCCGCGGATGTTGGCGAACGACGGTCGGGTGGTTTCGAACTTTATCGTGCAAGCTCTCAAGGGAGAGGATATCACGGTTTACGGAGACGGTCAGCAAACGCGCTCGTTCTGCTATTTCAGTGATTTGATCGAGGGCTTTATGCGACTGATGAGTCAGGACGAGATTACGGGGCCGGTGAATATCGGCAACCCTGGGGAGTTCACAATGCTGGAGCTCGCGGAAAACGTTTTGAAGCTGGTCGACACGAAGTCGAAGATTGTTCATCGCGACCTTCCCTCGGACGACCCTAAGCAGCGCCAGCCGGACATTTCGCTCGCGAAAGCGAAGCTCGGTTGGGAGCCGAAGGTGCCGCTTGCGGAAGGCTTGAAGCCGACTATCGACTATTTCCGTAAGGATCTGGGGCTGTGACTTTTGATCACTTTGGAGCTTGCGCTGCAGCTTTTCGTTGCAAGCGGGTCCGCAATTCTCTAGCGGGACAGGTCATTATTTTACCCAAGCTCTAATGCTATCTTCATTTTTCAAGAAATTCGCAGGACGTTCCAACAAGAAATGGCTCAAATCGTGTGAGCCTGCTGTCGCCAAAATCAACCAGCTAGAGGCCTCGTACCAGTCGCTTTCCGATGAGGAACTGAAGGGCCATACCGCGAAGCTCCGCGAGCGTGTGACCAATGGTGAGTCGCTCGACGACATTTTGCCGGAAGCCTTTGCCACGGTTAAGAACGCGGCTCGCAGGTTGGTGGGCTCCTCTGCTATGGTTTGCGGGCGCGAGCAGCATTGGGACATGGTCCACTACGACGTGCAGTTGGTGGGAGGCATGGCCCTGCACCAAGGTAGGATTGCGGAAATGGCGACGGGCGAGGGCAAGACGCTCGTTTCGACTTTGCCGATCTATCTGAATGCCATGGCGAATCGCAATGTGCAGTTGGTGACGGTCAACGAATACCTCGCTCAGCGTGACTCTGAGTGGATGGGGCATTTGTTTAAGTATCTCGGTTTGACGGTTGGCTGTATCAAAAATCAGATGCCGCCGCCTTTGAAGCGCGAGATGTATGCTTGTGACGTCACTTATGGGACAGCTTCTGAGTTCGGCTTCGACTATTTGCGGGACAATGGGATGGCCCACTCCAAGCAGGAGCAGGTGCAGCGGGATCACTTTTTTGTAATCATTGACGAAGTGGACTCCATTCTGGTCGATGAAGCTCGGACGCCTTTGATTATCTCGGGACCTGCTCCGATCCAGCGCGAGCAGCCTTACACCAAGCTGAAGGGAGCTATCGAAAGCCTCGTTTCTTCGCAAAACAAGTTCTGTAACGGCTTGATCGCGGAGGTGAAGGAGGAGATCGACAAGGGCGACTACGATGCTTGGGACGTCGGACTGAAAATGCTCCAGGTGAAGCTTGGCATGCCCAAGAACAAGCAGCTTCTCCGTCTCATCGAAACTGGCGAACATCGCAAGTTGTTAGACAAGACGGACTTGGAGATGCACAGCGACATGAACAAGGACAAGTTCTTCGCCCTGAAAGAGGACTTGTTCTACGTGATCGATGAAAAGCAACGTCAGGCTGATCTGACGGAAAAAGGTCGTACTCAGCTTCGGCCGGATAACCCGGACGCCTTCGTTCTGCCTGATTTGGCGACTCGTTTCAGCGAGTTGGATAAGGATTCTTCTCTGAGTCAGGAAGACAAAGACGCGATCAAGCTTAAGGAGCAGGAAGCCCTTGAGCTTGTAGGCGAGGATATCCACGCGATCAGCCAGTTGCTTCGCGCCTACGCCCTATACGAGAAGGATGTCGAGTACGTGGTTCAGGAAGGCAAAGTGGTGATTGTCGACGAGAACACGGGTCGTGTGATGCCGGGACGCCGTTGGGGCGATGGTTTGCATCAGGCGGTTGAAGCGAAGGAGAATGTCACTATCGAGCGCGAGACTCGAACGTTCGCTACCGTTACCGTTCAGAATTACTTCCGCATGTACGAGAAGCTCGCGGGCATGACGGGTACTGCGGAAACCGAGGCCACGGAGTTTCACGATATTTACAATCTGGGCGTTGCCGTTATTCCAACCAACAAGCCTTGTATCCGGATCGACGACAACGACGTGATCTACAAGTCTCGCCGCGAGAAGTACAATGCGGTGGTCGACGAGGTCGAGGCAGCCCACAAGAAGGGGCAACCGGTGCTCGTGGGCACGGTTTCTGTCGAGGCGTCGGAATTGGTGGGGCGGATGCTTCGTCGCAAGAATATCCCGCACAACGTCTTGAACGCGAAATTCCATCAGCAGGAAGCGGAGATCGTCGCTCGTGCGGGTATCAAGGGGGCAGTCACGATTGCCACTAATATGGCGGGTCGTGGTACGGACATTAAGCTTGGCGAAGGTGTGAAGGAAGCGGGGGGCTTGCTAGTGATTGGCACCGAGCGCCACGAGTCTCGTCGTATCGACCGCCAGCTGAGAGGCCGCTGTTCGCGTCAAGGAGATCCAGGGCGTTCGAAGTTCTACATTTCTTTGGAAGACGATCTCATGCGTCTATTCGCCAACTCCGGTTTTATGGCCAAGATCTTGCATGGGTCGATGGAGGAAGGCGAACCACTTGAGCATTCTCTTTTGAATCGTTCGATTGAGACGGCCCAAAAGAAGGTCGAAGGCAGCAACTATTCCGTGCGCAAGCGTCTGCTCCAGTATGACGACGTGCTCAACAAGCAGCGTGAGATCATCTATGGTCTCCGAAATGAGGCGCTGCAAAGCGATACGCCGCTTGATACGGTAGTGGAGCTCGTGGAAGAAGAGATCGCGGATCGGCTCGAGGACGCTGAAGGCGATTTGGCGGGCTTCGTGACCTGGGCGAATTCCCATTTCCCGATCGGTTTGTCTGAAGAGGCGATCACAGGGAAGGGCCACGAGGAGCAGCTCTCACATGTGCTGGAAGCGATCAAGGACGCTTACCGGATCAAGAAAACGGCTGAGAACGAGGATGCTCTCGAGCATTTGGAGCGATACGTTTTGCTCAGCTCAATCGACTCCCGTTGGCAGGAGCATCTTACTGAGATGGAGGATCTTAGACGGAATGTTGGCCTTCGTAGCTATGGTCAGAAAGACCCTCTCAACGAGTACAAGAACGAGGCCTACGTCTATTTCGAGGAATTGATGCGGAACGTTCGTTCGCAGGTTTGCACTCGCTTGTTCAGAACGGCTACCAACCTCGTCGCGATTGAAAATGTTAAGAACATGCTCGCTCGCCAAGCGGTAGCTCAGGGTGGAGGTTCCGAGTCCTCGGTGGCTGGAGGTTCCAAGCCATCTGCGGCTCAGGGGAAAGAGGTCCAATTGCCCAAGGTAACCGTGAAGCGGAATTTGCCTAAGGTGGGTAGAAATGACCCCTGTCCTTGTGGGAGTGGTAAGAAGTTCAAGCAGTGTTGCGGTAGGTAGTTTCCTTGGATCGTTTCACTTGCTGCGGGTGATGCCGTATGAGGGCGAGTGTTATCTTATTGCGAAATACCAAATTTAAGCAAATTGACACTTGATGCATCCGTAGGGGTATCTAGTTTCGTATTGCTTCGTATTCCCCACATCCAAACAGATAAAATATGAAAAACAAGGTGTCTACTTTTCTCACTCGAGCGACTGCCTTGGCCCTTTTCGCTGCCCCGTTCTGTTCGATCAATGCGCAGGAAGTTTATTCCGCGACGATTGGAGCTGTAGCGATCAAGGTGCCTAGTCAATCGGATGTTATGGTTGCCCTGCCTTTTAAGCAGGAGAAAGCAGCGGGAGGTTCGGTCTCCTCTGTCGACGCAGCCGTAGCAACGCTCGGGGCAAGCACTCTACCAGATGGTGAATACGGTGCTTCCGGTCATTATCTCTACGTCGAAGACGGATCCCTGCAGGGGCGTCATTTCGATATCGTTTCCAACACGCCCTCGACTGTGACGCTCGACGCGAGCGATTTGACGGGCTTGGCTGGAGCCAACATTTCTATCAGAAAACACTGGACGCTCGATGCTCTCTTTCCAGAGGGCGTAGGTTACCATGAGGAAACCGAGCCTGGTCGTCGTGTTGTTGAAGTTGTATTGCCAGAGGCGGCTTCTGAAGGCGGAGGCCTTGCGGTGGCTAAAATCTACTATTTCTTCGAAGACACTTGGAGAGAATTTGGTAAGGCTATCGACGAGTCCAATGATGCTGGGGGGACAGTCGTTCAGCCAGGCGAAGCATTTGTGGTTCGAAACAATGGCGGAACGGATCTTGATTATTTCTTCTTCGGTGAGGTCGAATACGGCCCGCTAGCGATTCCGCTCCAATCGTCATCTGACGTAGTGGACAACTTCGTCGCTGTTGGTCGCCCTTTGGGACTTAAAATTGAGGAGTTGGGACTTCATACGAATCCTTCAGTCTTTGGAGCGAACGATCGTCTACTCGTTTATCCGAATGGCCAACAAGGCTTGCTGGGATCGGATCTCAAGCCAACCGTTTATCTCTATGCTTCAGACAAGTGGCAGGTTGAAGGTGGCGACGGTACCAACGTAGGAGGCACGCTGATCGAAGCGGGCCAAGGAATCGCCGTCCGCAAGGCAGCTGACGCGGCTGGAACGGAATACTGGGTTAACGACTGGAGCATCTCACAATGAAGAAATCATTACTTTCACTACTCGCATGTGGGGCTCTCTGTGGTTCTGCTTTCGGAGCGAAAATCTCTTTCTCGCTCGACATTGAATCCCTCTCAAACGCGGGAGGTACGGAGCAGTTGTCCAATCAAGGGCTACTGGTTCTGATCGTTTCTACTGAAGACGAGGTTTTCCAGTCTCCCGTAGCCGATACGATCGTCACTGGCGATGATCAGATCGTCGCTACCTGGGATTTGAACAAGGTTGGTCCTGGCACGACTGACATCGCCCTTTTCGAAGGTGGCATCGACTATCAGGCTGAATGGGAAGGCGGCCCTCTCGCTCTCGTTTGGTTTCCGGGCTTGTCGGAAGAGGACATGACTCCAGAGACGGACGAGCCATTTGGTTTTTTCTCTGATGCAAACAATCTGGTAAGCGGCCATTCTTGGAGAATGCCAGCTCCGGGCTCTCTGCTACATAGCTTAAAGCTGTTTACGCAGTCTGCTACCAAGTTGGTACAAGGTGGCGGTGACGTTCCTGACGGAATCGGTGCGGCGGCTTACTTGGTCGGAACTGCTCCAACTGCTCCAACTGCTCCAACGGAGATCTCCTTCGAGCCGAAGGGAACGACGATTGAAGTGACTTGGGAGGGTGGATCCGCTGGTTCAGGTGGTTACCTCGTCCAACGTAAGGGCGATGGAGACCCTAATTCTTCGTTTGAGACGATCGGAATCGTAAATGCGGGTGATCCAAACAAGTTTATCGATCCAAACGTCATTCCTGGTGCTAAGTATGACTATAAATTGATCTCGCTTAGCGGTATCGGTTTCGCGTCGGCTGACCAAGTTGAAGACTTCATCGAAGCGCTTCGTTCACGAATCATCGCGTTTGATAGTCGTGCAAAAATGATGTCCGGCATCAACAAGCGTACGATCGACTTGTCTGTAACAGGTAGTGAGGAGTTGCCAGTTCTGCTTCAGGCGATTGGCCCAAGTCTTCACGATTCAGGATTCGTTCCTCAAAGCCGTGACATCCCTGCAGATGCTGCTCTTGAACTCTATTATGGTATCAAGCCAGCTGACGTTACTGATCGTAAGATCGCAGAGAACGATGAGTGGGATCTCTACGAGGATCGTGATCTCATCGAGGATGTAATGAGAGACTACGGTGCTTACCCGATGTACAACCATCCAGGTAGTGGCGACTCCGCGTTCTTGGCACTCGTTAAGGAAGTTGCAGGTGGTTACACTGCTCCGGTTTTCGACCCAATGGGTGGCGAAGGCGTCGCGGTAGTAGGTATCTATGACGTGAACTACAAAGAAGAGAATCCTTCTGAGACTCGTCTGACTGGTGTGGCATCTCGTAGTTTTGTAGGCGAAGGGTTCGAGAACTTCAGAAGTTCGGTGAATATCCTAGGCCAGGTTCCGATGACGCTCCTGATCCGTGGTCAAGGTCCATGGCTGCGAGACTTGTCCGAGAACGATGCGTTCAATTCTGACGTCGTGCTGGATAATCCAACCGTTACTCTCTTCCGCTTGGTAAGTGGAAAGTGGGAGGAAGTTGCGACAAATGACGACTGGGGTACTGCGAACTCTGCTTCGGTTGCTCAGATTCATGCAGCCTCAGATGCGGTTGGTCTTCCTCGTCTGACCGAAGGTTCAGCTGACTCCGCGATGCTTCTCACTGTTGAGCCTGGTATTTACCAAGCTATCATGGATGGCGTTGATGGGGAAACGGGTGTCGCGCAGATCGCGATTTTCGAAGTTCCTGGAATGTAAGGACACTCGCTCTTAAATCTTTTCCAAGGCTCGCTTCCTAAAGGAGGTGAGCCTTTGTTTTGTTGATATGGAATCTGATTCTATTTGGTTTGATAGCGGAATCCGTAATTCGAAGCAGACTTTTCGTTTCTAATGCCTAAAATTTATACAGGACTAGAGTTAATATCTGTTCATATTCCGAAGGCTGCAGGTACGAGCTTCCGCAAGCTATTGGAAGAGCAGTATCAACAGGATTTGGAGTGCTTTTATGGAGGGGATAAAACTTTAGCCCTTTGGAAAGAAGGGGATTTGGAGCTAACACGAAACAGCATTCGTGTTGTGCATGGCCATTTCCGAGCGAGTCGGAAGCTTTTGCAGCAATGCCCAAACGCGAAGTTGATAACTTGGATACGCCATCCTGTAGATCGGTTGATATCTTATTACTATTTTTGGGAGTCGCTTGCTCCTCATGGAAATCCTTGTCACGACCAGTTCCTAAAGGACCGTCCAGGATTGGTCGAATTCTCTCAACAGGAGTACATGAAAGGGGAGTGGGCGGCATACTTTGGCGACGTGCCGATGAACCTGTTTGATTATATCGGTCTCGTTGAGTCCTATGACGAAGGGATTGAGTATCTCGCTCAGATGCTTGGATGGGGCGCTTTTCAGGTTAAGACAGAGAATAGGAACGCTTCAAAACCTGACATCAGTCACGGCGAAAGGTTGGAGCTAGAAAAGAGCCTAGCGGAGGATATAGAAATGTATGAAAGTTGGGCGTCCTATTCTCGAAAGCGCTTCACACTTACTAGCTGATCTCGAATCGGTATTGCAGATGTTTCTCACGGAAGCTTGTTGCATGAGATTGCTCTTGACCAAAGATCTTTGATGTCGCTTTGCATAGTGCTGTGAAGCATCGTATTCCCCATTATTCTAGACTGCTTGGGAAGGGGCTTGAGATTGGCGCTTTGCATGAGCCGGCTCCTGTTCCGGATTCGTGCTCGATGCAGTATTTCGATGTTCGAGACAGGGATGAATCGGTTCGCTTGTTCGATGAGTTGGACCCGTCGTTGATTGTCGATGTGGATGTTGTCGGTGATGTGGATCAGAGGGATTTGAGAAAGATCGGAGAAGGGTGTTGTGACTTTACGATCGCAAATCATGTGATTGAGCATTTGGCGAACCCGATCGCGTTGGTGGAGGACATGTTTTATATTACTAAGCCGGGTGGTTTAGTTGTATTGTCAGCTCCAGATAAGCGGTTCACGTATGATAAAAAGCGCGATATTACTCCGTTTCAGCATTTGCTAGAGGATTATTGGAATAGGGAAACGAGGGCTGATGATTCGCACTATTTAGATTTTATTCGTAAGGTGCTCCCGGGAGGGGAGGAGAAAGAGGGGAAGGCGTTGGAGGATCTTCTTACTCTTGTCTGGAAGCGTAGAGAGCATGTTCACGTTTGGACGACCCGTTCGTTTAGAGGATTCATGTTCGGGGCTTTAGATCATTTGGGAATCCAGGCTGAACCTATAGTCGAACTGGATGGCGATGATACTCGTTTTGAATATTTCTCTATTTGGCAGAAAGCAGAAAGCGGGTTTATTCCGAGTCTGTTGTCTGCGTGCCGATAGTGTTTCGAGTTCGATCAATAATGGGAGAACTTAACCGAGAGCGACTGGATGTTGTACAAGTTTGGCGAGGGCTCGCGGCTAGCTTGATTGTCATCGTTCATGTGTTTCTGCGACTGGACTATGTTTCTACAAGTAGCGAACGTGAATTCCTTATAGGCAATTGGGTGAATCTGTTTTTTTGTGAAATGGGCGTAGATGCCTTTTTTGTGATTAGCGGATTTATAATGGTATATATCTCTGATCAGGGAACTTCCCAGTCAGGCTTTTTGCTAAAGCGTGCGTTGAGAATCTATCCTCCTTATTGGATCTATTCAGGTATGATGATAGCTGTGCTGTTCTTTGTCGTACCTAATGATCGGAGACTGGGATTTGACTTCGTGGATCTCACTCGAGCGTTGTTTTTGATTCCCACTATAAACGACGTTACGAAAAACATATTTCCACTCTTTTTGTCGCAGGGGTGGACCTTGATATATGAACTGTTCTTTTATTTAGTTTTCTTTCTTTTTTTGAAAGTTGGATCCGTCGCTCGAACGGTGCTAACTAGTGTTGTACTCGTTGTTTTTCATCTGATCGCTATTAAGACTGGGCTTTTTGATGGAGCGGTTAAGTGGCTCTTTTCCGATAGCGTGATGTTGGAGTTTATAATTGGAATGCTGCTGGGGCTTTTCTATACCAAAACTCGTTTTTCGATTCGAAAAGGGGTAGCCTGGTTACTTGCTGGGATTGGGGTTGTTTGGTTTATCTATTTTCAGATAAACGAGTATCAAGGGTGGGGTGTGCGGATTGTATCCTACTGCATCCCGTTGTCGCTGTTGTTTGCGGCGACAGTTTTTTGTGAGGAGTTGAAAGCGATTCAGTTTCCTAAGGCGCTTCTTTGGTTGGGGGATGCTTCATATAGCATCTACCTGACGCATACTATCGTTATATTTGGTTTCGCTAGGCTGAATCGGAAAAATGGAGTTTTCGCTGATGTCTCTTTAGACGTTCAGTTTGTGCTCATTTTACTTACAGCACTCGCAGTCGGAGTGCTATTGTACCAATTCGTTGAGAAGCAGACGAACCGGTTGTCCCGAGTCTTGATAAAGAAGGTTGTTCGTTAGGACTTTGTCCCTACGAGGGCTACCCAAGCTCCGCCCCATCTGTGGATACGTGTGTTTTGGTAGCCTGCTTTTTGGCCGTAGGTAAGGAGTTCGTCGGCGGAGGAGACCATGCTCATGTGAGCGGGGCGCTCTGATACCGGAATATTGTATCCGTCTGTGAATACCTGCCAACCATGGTCCGTGGTAATGTCTACGTTGTCGAAGTAGACTCGGCCTCCTGGCTTCAGGAGTCGCATCGCCTCTTTGATGTAGCGGTAGCGGTCCCATTCGAGGAGGTGCATAAAGACGACTGTGCAGTAGATCGCATCGAACGACTCGTCTTCAAATTGTTCGAGGGAGCTGGCTTGCAGTTTGTGGAGGCTTACGTTGTCGAGATCGTTCAGGTATTTTTCAGCCTGTGCGATCATGCCTGAGGAAATGTCTGCCCCATTCCATTGCCCCACATGGGGAGATAGGGCGCGGCCGACTCTTCCGATTCCGCAGCCGATTTCCAAGAAGGTATCTTCTTTGGATACGCCGATCGTCTCTTTGAGGACCTCTAGTGTTACTTGTGCGGAGCGTTGAAATTCTTTGTTGTCGTTGTGGCCTGCTACGAAGTGTTGCGCGGAATCGAAGTCCTTGGCTAGGCCTTCCCAGGTTTTTTCGTAGTTTGATCGGTCGGAGAAATTCATTGTCGCTATGTTCAGTTGGATTGGTGGGATGTCGAGATCTCTGTTGGTGGCCGTGGAGGCTTTTCGAGACGAGCCTAGAGAATGAAGGTGCCTTTTTCTAAAGCTGCGAGTTTGGGCCGGGCTGGCTCGAGGCTATTTGTTTCGAGGGTTATGAAGGGAGTGTAGATTGAGCGAAATCCTGCTTCCGCGAGCTTCTGGCAAAAGTCGATGTCGATTGAGTCTATATCTTCGAGAGCCTCGGAATAGCCGCCGACTTCTCGCCATAGGGCTTTTCTAAAGACGATACAATCGCTCGATATCGCGGGAAAGGAGGAGTTGAGTAGGGCTCGGTGAAAATAGCCGTCCGAGTCTTTGTGGAGGTCGCAGAACTGTGTGGAACGGATGCCAGGTTCGGGGAGCGTAAAAGGTGAGCTGCGAGTATGGCCTGTTGTGGTGAGCGTTCTCGCTCCGACAAGGCCGACTTCTAGTTGGGAAGCGAATGCGACTAGGTCTTCCAGCCAACTTGGAGACTGTGGGGCGAGCGTTCCTTTTGTGATGCAGATGAATTCGGTGTTGGAATTCTCAATCGCCTGATTCCGTTTTCTTGCGAGAGAGCCTTCAAATCGATTGGGAGTCGCTTGGGATAGGGAAACGAGTTGGCTGTTGAAAGGGAGTTCGCCGATTGTCGTTTCTTGAGCCCCTTCCACGATCAGGGTGACAGAGGCTCGAGGTTGTGTTTGGTAGCGTGGGTAGAGGTAGATTCCCGCGTGCTCCTTTATTTCGACGGGACGTTCCTCTCTTTGTAGGTTTTGGCCCAATACGGCTTTGGCTGCCTCGTATGCGTAGTTCTTGTTTTCGTTTGAGGTTGCTGTCGATACGGGGGTCGTCCTCCAGTGGTATAGGATATGTGGAATGTGGACGATTGACCGGAGGTCGCATTTGGCGCTGGCACGAAGTATGAGGTCCCAATCTTGGGAGCCACTGGTGTCTTCGCGAAGCCCTCCCACGTTTTTTAGAAGACTGGATCTATATACGCTGAAGTGGCCGGTGTAGTTTTGGCACTTGATGAATGTAGGATCCCAGTCGGGTTTGAAGTATGGGGTCGAGCGGTTGTTGTTGAGATCGATCTTATCCTCGTCGCTGAACAGTATGCTCGCGTCTGGGTGGCTCTTTATCGTCTCCGCTACCATTTGGAGGGCGTGCTCAGATAGCAGATCGTCGTGGTCTAGGAATCCGCAGTAGCTTCCGGAGGAGAGCTCTAAGGCGATGTTGGTGGCAGCGGCTATATGGCGGTTTTGTTCGAGTGTGCGGTACTTGATTCTGCCGTCGAGTTCGGCGTAGTTCTGGAGGAAGGAATCAAGTTCGCGGGAGTTCGAAGCGTCGTCGATGATGCATAGCTCCCAATTTCTGTAGCGTTGCTGGCGGACTGAATCGATCGCTTGCTGCAAGAGCTGTAGATCCGGTTTGTAAGTCGGCAATAGAATCGAGAATTTTATTTGAGCCTCTGATTTCTCTGGGTCCGGCGCTTGTTCGTAGAACTTACTGAGCGTCGCTTGTTCACGCTCTTGATAGATCTCATAGTCCAGCTCTCGGTCTTCTACGATGGTTTGGTCTACGGCTGGCTGGAGAGGCGGGACTGGGAGCTTGTAGCTGTGGCCTTCGATTTTCAGAGACGAGGCGTTTTTGCGGAAGACAGCCGATATGAGATCGCTAAGTTTTTGAGCAACGCTTCTGCTAGGAGCGACTGGCTCGAACGATTCTATCTTTTGTGGAGGTGGAGAATAGGAGGTCGGTTTGGCCGTTTTTCGAGAGCTGGTGAGGGTGGTGTAAAACTCGAGAAGCATCGCTCCATTGCGGGAGAGGGCGAAATGCTCTTCTGCATATCGTTTTCCATTTTGGGAAAGTGCTTTGTGCAGTTGGGGATTCGAGTCTATTTCAAGGTAGGCTTCGGCGATCGATTCGGGGTCGGTCTTTTCGACGAGGAAAGCTTCCTTTTTGTCTTCCAGTCTTAAGCCCAGGTTTATCTTGCCGGTGATTACTGGACGGCCGCTTGCCAGGAACTCTGGTAGTTTGCTGGGGAGGCGGTAGTCGTTGAAGGGATCGCTGTCGCCGGGCTGAACGAGAACGTGGGCATTTTGGATGAGAGCGGTGAGCCTCTCTTTGGGAAGAAAGCCGAGATCTAGTATGTGGTCGTCTGATGTGTAGCGGCAGGACTCGAGAAGGGAGGGGTGGTTGGGGCCTGTTTTTAGAAGGCGAACCTTTTTCCCTCGTTGGCGGAGAAGATAGACGGCGTCGTAGAGATTGGCGATATCTTGCCGGTTGCTGCTGGTGACTCCTCCACTGTAGACGATGGTTTTTTCGTCTTCTTCGAGTTGCTTGAGAATAGGTGAAATGTCTACCGGACAGGTCGGCTCGCTTTGGAAATCGATACCCGGCAATAGTTCGATGCGTGGAGTTGAGCTTGGGAGGAAATCGAAAAGGGTGTCGATGACGGCGGTGCAACCGTCAGCGTTTTCTAGGAATTGTTGGAATTGCGTGGGGTGGCAAAGCATTGGCTCCCATCGGTCTTGGCCTTCTGGGAACTGTCGCGAGCGGAGATCTTCCCAGTTGGAGTCGTAAAAGTGTTCGAGGATGGCCTTCTCGTTGTCTTCCATATGGACGACGAGTCGAGCTTCGCGGCCGAAGCGGGCTTGGTAGCTGTGGACGAAATTGAGGACGTTGATCCGGGGCGTCCATGCGTGAATGACGTCGGCTGGCTTTCCGTTGGGGAAGTGGTGAGCGAGGCTGAGCAGATCTGAGTAGCTGGTGGTCTTGAAGAGGATTTTTGGGAGTTTTGATCTGCTTCTCAAGTTGCCTGGAATCGCGACTATGCACTGGTGCCCCGCATCGGTGAGATAGTTCGCGAAGGGACCGATGTGGTTCAGGCTATTTGTGGAATGGTCCCCGTAGTTGACGAAGAGTATGTTCACTGGGAGTCGGGCGTTGGGGGAGTGCTGGCTATCGAGCCGTCCACTGAGAGCGTGAGCGAGCGTCGATTTATCGTTGCCACAGGGCGAGCGCTCTGAAGCGATTTTCGTAGAGGCTGCTCAATCGCTGGGGCGAATAGAGCTCTTTGATCGTCTGGCGGGCGTTTTGGCCAAGCCTTGCTGCGAGTTCAGGGTCGGTGGCGAGTCGGAGCATTTGGCGGGCGGCATCGGCGGGATCGGGGTCTGCCCAGAGCTGTCCTTTCTCGTAGGGGCCGAAGTCACGTTCTAGTTCCTTGAGCTTGAAGGCGACGGGGCAGCCGTTTTCGGCGTTTACGAATTCCGAAGTGGCGGACCAGTTGGTCGAGATGACGGGTTTGCCGAGGAACATGCTTTCGGCGACGGTGAGGCCAAACCCTTCTGAGCGATGCAGTGAGACGTAGCTATCGCAGGCTTTCATGAGGCCGTAGGTGTCTTCTCGGGATAGGGTGCGGTCGATCAGGTGGTAGTTGGGGATGTCGGCGAGGAGGGCTTTCAGTTCCTTGAGGTTCTCTTGGTTTCGCCCTGAGGAGTGGATCTTTATGACGAGGCCGACGTCTTTGGCGATCGGGTTGCCGGTGAAGGCTTGCCGGTATGCTTCGATGATCGCCTTCGGATTTTTTCGTTCCTGGTAGCTGTTGAGGTCGTAGGCGAAGCAGAAGAGGAACTGATCCTTGGGAAGCCCGAGGATTTCTCGGTAGTCGCCTGCGGGGATTTCGAAATCGATGCAATGCGGCATGGTGAGCACGGGCACCGGGGATTTCATGGCGACGGCGTTGCGGACGAAGTCTGAGGGGGTCCAGATCTCGTCGAAATATTGGAAGTACTTGATCCAGCGGTCTGGAAAGTCGGGGAGTTCCCAAGCCCAGTAGGCGATGTTGCGTTTCCCTTTTCGAAACTGCGGGCTGTGGTGGTGGTCGATATCGGCGCTTTGCGGGGCGTCGATATGGAAAATGTTGATGGGGTGCGGGTTGCTGTCCTGCAGTTCGGCGTCGAGACTGGTATCGCCTTGGGAGGCCATGCAGTTGACTTTGAGCGGGACGAGGGCGTAGGGGAGCTGGGTGTTTTTGAGGACTTTGGCGGCGAGCCGCGCGGATTCGCCGATGCCGAGTTGAGCCTTGAACCAGCCGACGAGGTTTACGCCGAGCTCTGCGTGCTCGAGAGCGTATTCGGTGTTGAGCGGGTTGGTCGGGTTGAGGGCGAAATTGAATACGTTTTGGCCATTGAGATCGAGTTTCTCGATGCAGAGTCGCTTGTTCAGCGCTTGGGGGCGATATTTAGCCAGTTTGCCGCGGATCGGGGAGGGGATGTAGCCTTTGTTGGCCAGAACTCTGCCGAGGTAGGCGTATGTGTTGGAGCGGGCGGTTCCGAGGAGTTTCAGCTCGATTTGTACAGGTTCGTCCGCGCGAGCTGGAGGATCGGGGAAGTGTAATTTGAATTCTCCTGTTTCGAGCTTGGTGAAGAACTTGGTGCCGATTCCATTTACGGTTACTTGCAGTCCCAGTTCGCCGCGGGTTTCAGGCGCTCCATCTGTGTCGGGGTGGAGGGTGCCGGAGAGGGTGATCGATGAGAGCAGAGTGCCTCTTGGTAGGGTGAATTGCGCTTGCTCGCGGATCCAGACGCCTGGCTTGTCCTCGGTTGGGTACAGGCCGTTTATCTTGTAGCTATCTTGGAGGGGGGAGGCGTGCATGTTTCGTTCTTCTTTTCTGATCTGGGAGTCTGACATTCCATCCAAAAGCGATTTCCAGTGGCGTTCTTTACGATGCAGTTCGCAATTGGCTAAGGTAAGGGCAACGGGGGACGGGCCTTTTCTGAGGGTGAGGAAGCGTAAGGCTGCGTCGTAGGTCCGTTGGGGATTTAGGGCGGACAGGGGGGCGGCGAGCGTTTCCTTGAGGTATTGGTCAGGCCATTGCGATGCGGCGTGAGTGGCGATGAGCTTGTCCCACTTTCGCTGCACGAGGCGGGAGTTGGCTTCGGTGTTCAGGTTCCGTCCATGGCGTGTGAAGCTGACGTGGTGTCGTACGCGGCTCTTGTTGCTGACGTAGATTTTGAGTCCGAGTTGGCGAACCCGGAAGCAGAGATCGACGTCTTCCCCTCCGTTAAGGAAGGCTTCGTCGAAGCCGCCGAGATCGAGAAAGAGTTTTCGGGGAATGGCGCAGCAGGCGGCGGTGATCAGGTGCACTCGAGAATAGGCTGGGGTTCGGCCGAGAGTGCTTGGGACGGTTTGGATGTGCCTTAGGCTGGTGTCGATCGTCACTTCGATGCCAGCGTGATCGACCTCTCCGGTTTTGGCGTTTAGCTGAACGTTTCCGACGATGCCGGGGCGGGCGAGTTTGCGGAAGGCTGCCAGCATGGGAGGGAGCCAGCCTTTGAGGAAGACAAGGTCGTTGTTGGCTAGGACCAGGTATTTTCCTTTGGCGTGAAGGGCTCCTAGATTGTTGGCGTGAGCGTAGCCTTGATTAAGCGGACTGGTGATGAGCTTGACTCGTTCGCCAGCGAGGTCTTGCAGGCCAGCCTTTATGTCGGGAGCGCTTCCGTCGTCTACAAGGATGACTTCATAGTCGATTCCGGCAGTTGTTTCTTTGAGGGAGTCGAGGCATTCGCGCGTCAGATCGAGGTGGTTGTAGACTGGGATGATAATGGAGACTTCCATCGGAAAAGCGTCTAGTAGTGGGGCGGTTTTTCGTCGGCTGGCATTTCGTTATTTGAGCCGCTTTGCGAGTCGGCGCGCTCGGCGAGCTTTCTGACTTCCGCTCTGAGTTTTTCGAGTTCCGTCTGCAGGCCGTAGATGACTCGGTCCTGTTCCTCGATATGGCGTTCGAGAAACGCCTGTTTTATTTGAAGATCTTGAATTTGCGACTCGCTCATCTGAAAGGCCCCCCACTGTGGGCAGTCGAGGCGAGAGGGCAAGATTCCCCTTAAATGGAGTCGATTTCCAACCGATAAAAGGAGCATGCGGCCCCCACTTCTTCATTCGGCCGCTTTTCCCGGAAAACGTAAATGACTCAATCGGATTCTCCAGACTTCGAGTTCGACATATCGGACTTGGAAGTTGAGGGCAGTGCTGCCCCCGCTTCCAATGCGGAAGATGCTGTGCCCGGTTCTAAGGATGAGTCGAACCTTGGAAAGCAGGAGCAAGGCTCAGGAGATCAGGAGTTTAGATCGGATGATCGCTCAGAGGAGGACCTTGACGAGGCTGCGTTGGAAGGCTTTGCGATCGATGAGCTCCCGGACGCTTTTAGTTCCGAAGAAGCGTCTGCTCCGGCTGAAACGGATGCGGATGCGATAGAGCCTGAACCTGCTGAAGCGCAGGATCCCGGTTCGGATGAAGACGTGCAGGAAGTGACGCGTGTGGCGTCTGAAAAGGAAGCGAAGCCTACCCGCACGCTTGGAGCGGACGACTTGGGCGCGGATGTATTCGCGGAAATGGACGACGATTCTTCAGCGGTCAGCTTTTCGGATGTGATCGACGACCTGATGGACGAGGTCGAGGATTTCGAGGCCGGCGGGTTTGTGGATCTTGAGCAAGAGGCCAAGGCGTCTCAGAGCGAAAAGGACGACCTTTTTAAGATGGACGATCCGGATGATTCGCTAGGCCAGTCGATTGATCCGAATGCGGTTGAAGAAGAGGAGCCTGAGGCGGAAGCCCCTTCATTTCCAAGTCCTCCAGCTGATTTCGAGATTCCGGCTGATCCGGAACCCGAGGCGGTTGTTCCTGAAGAGCCCGAGACTGCTCAGGCTCCGGAACCGATTTCTGACGAGCGAGTTGAGCCAGTCGCGACTAACGAGCGCCCTCCTCAACCTGTTTCTAGATCCCCTCAAACAGAGATTCCTGTTCAGGGATCTATGGAGAAGGTTGAGGCGAAGATTCCAGAACCGCCAACTGCTGAGACCGTAGAAGAGAAGAGTGCGGCTGCTTTTGATCCGGAGATGGTGATTCCTGCCGACTTGCCGGAACCGTCTGCTCCTGTTGAGCAGAAAATCGAGGGATCTGCTCCCGAGCCGTCAAGCGACGTGCCTGAAGAGGAAGTGATGGTCGAGTCCGAGGCGATTGGTCCGATCGAGCCTGCCTTGGAAGATGAGGCGGTTGAGCCAGTGGATGGGCACGAGAAGGTGCTTTTTGACGCTGCGGAAGAAGAGCAAGCTGATGTTTTGCCGGAAGAAGATGCTGCTGCGGTTGAAAGCGAACCTGCTGTCTTGGAGGAGGAGGCCGTTCCTGAGCCAGTGATCGAAGAGATCTCCGAAGCTGATGAGGATTCTGTGCCGGAAGCGGTCGAGGCTCCGGCTTCGGAGGAAGTGGAAACCTCTGCAGAGGTCGAGGCGGATTTGGACCTAGCGGCGGTCGAGTTTGAAGAGGAAGAAGAGGACCTTTCTGCTTTGATTGATGCGACCTTGGATTCTGAGGAAACTCAAGAGGCTGCTGATGATGTTCTCGAAGAGCCTCTCGAGGAGGCAGAGGAGCTTGCTGTCGAGAATGAGCCGTCTGCGGAACTCGTAGAAGACGGTGAAGATGATCCTGTGGCGCTTCCGACACTCGAAGAAGAGGTGGAGGTGGCTGAGGAGCCTGTTTCTGTCGATGAGAGCGAAGTGGAGGATATCCCTGTTGTTCTCGACGAGGAAGAGGAGGATCTTTCCGAATTGATTGAGGCAGGTTCGGCTGAGGAAGAAACTGCTGAACCTGAGGTTGAGGAAATCGTCGCGAGCGAAGAGCCGTTGCAGGAGCTCGATGTGGAGGACGAGGATGAGGTCGTTGAGCTTCCTTCGCCCGAGGATCTTGTGAGCGCCTTGGAGCCTGAGCCGGCTGAAGAGCCTGAGCCTGTTGAAGCTGCGGTTGAGGCGGGCGATTTGGAGGACGAGGAAGACCTTTCCGAGCTTGTTGCTGGACTTCAAGTCGAGGAAGAGGCCTCTCCCGAAGAGAATGAGAGTTTGCCGGAAACTCCATCTTTGACTGTCGAGGACGAGGAGGATGAGGAGATCGTTTCTCTACCGGTTCCTGAAGTGCCTGGCCTGGTTGAGGTCGAAGAGGAAATCGCGGAGGAGTCTGAGGAAGTTACAGTCGAATCTAACGTGCCGGCGGCTCCTCCTAGCGCTGAGGAATTGCTCATGCAGGCGAGCAGCCTGCTCAATGGGGACTCTAAAAAGCCAGCCGAAGGGGCGAGCGACTTGCTCGACGAGTTGGATGGTGACGACGAGGACATCGTGGCGTTGCCTTCGCCGGAAGCCATGATGGCCGACGTTGCGGAGTCTGAGATCGACGACGAGGAAGTCGTGGCGATGCCGGATCCTGCTTCGCTTATCACTGAGGCGGGTGAAGACATTGCGGTGATCGACGACGAAGAGGAGGAGGAAGACGCTCCTGGAAACGTGGCTGATCGAGCGGGCGACTTGCCGCCGCCTCCACCGGCTCCGGTTGAGATTCTTGACGAGGAACCGCCTGAAGAGGATTCGCAAGCTGCAGTTGAGCCAGAACCCTCGGCTGAAGTCTCCGATCCCGAGCCGACTGCTGAGGAAGATGGTTTGCAGGACCCGTTTGCGGGAGAGATTTCGCTCGATGATTTTAGCGATGAGCTCGGCGAGATCGAAGGGCTGGTGGAAGACGACGAGTCAATCATCGATGCCTTGGACTCTGAGATTGAAGATGATGAGACGGTGGAAAGCGCCCCGGCTGCTGCCGCTCAAGTCGTCGAAATGCCCAAGCCTAGTTTGCTCTGGCGGATCACTCATTCGATGGCGGTTGCGGCGGGATTTGTTTTGGTCGGCCTTGCGAGCGTCTTAGCTGTTTGGAAACAGCAGATTATCGAGTTTTACGAGGGGCGGGATATCGATGGGTCTGCGTTGATTCACGAGATAGAGTCGGTTTCGAACCACGCGTTGGAGGAGTTTGACGAGAGTGGACTGTACCGAATGCAATGGGTGGACAGCGAAGTTCGTCGCGTATCGAAGAACGAGATACGTCTGCATGCGTTGATAGGCGCCCAGCTGAGGGAGAATTTGTACAAGCCGGTTTTGGAATCGGAACTGAAGGACAAGTTTGGGTATGACGAGGAGTCGCTGCTTGGATCTCTGAGTTATGCCCATCAGCATTTCCCTGAGGAAATCGGTCGCTACCCGGACAAACCCTGGGAGCGGCTCTACGAATTGTCCGCGGCTAAAGGGGAGGTCCTTTCCCTGCGTGTGATTTACGGGCTGACACGGCCGAACAAGGATGCGGATTGGCAGCTTTCTCGCGTCAAGGTTAGTGGATACAAGGAGAAGCTGACTTGGCCGGAGGGCGAAACCAAGTATGCCTTTGGCGAGGGAGCTTACGATATCGATTCGCTAGAGTTTTCGAAGGTGTTTTCTGAATACAAACTCCAATCTAATGAGTATGTTGCTCGGATCGATCGCCTGAAGACTGAGGTCGAGAACGGGCGTCTTGCGCTTAAGCGGGAGAACGATCGTCAGCGTGAGCGGGTGAAGATGGCTCTATCGGAAGGGGCGTACTTCAATGGTATCGCGATTTTGGGCGAGGACGCTGTGGATTCCGAGGACGTGCAGTTGGTGATCACTGAGGTTCGTAACGAGGGGTCTTTCGTGAAGGGGGTGCTTCGTTTGAATCGGGAGAGCGAGGAGCGTTCCAAGCATTTCGTAGGAAGCTTGGCGTTTGAGAAGACGCTTAGCGGGAAGGAGCAGGGCTACCTGAACTTGACCACAGTTTCAATGGACACTCCTGGGACGCTTGCGGCGGAGTCTACGTTTTTCCAAGCGAACACTGTGTCGCGCATGAAGCTGAAGGCGGATGGATTTCGTTTGGAGGGTGACACTAGGGACCTTTCCTTCCGTTTGACGCGGAGCATGTAGGGCGGACTGCGGAAAAGATTGGGATCGCCAAATCGGTTTGAGGGCGAGATGAACGGCTGCATGAGCAGTTCCGATCTTTCTGATTCGATTTCCCGGGCGATAGACCGCAAGTGTGGCTCTATAGTCTCCTTGTCGATTCTGTGGAAAAAGGCTGCTGCGACCCTGCTTGAGTCAGGAGCGAGCGAAGCCTCGGCGGTGAGTTTGATCGATGGGCTGGGGAGCGCTCGAAGCGTGGAGGCATTGGTGGCGGGAGTTTCCCAAGAGGGAAGGACGGTTGACGAATTTCTCTCGGGACTGAGCTCCTCGGTGGACGAGTCGATCTACTCGATTGATGCGTGGTTGGAAGCGTTTGAGAGGGTCCTGGCGCGATTGGTTGAGGAGAACCGTAGGGCCAGCCCGACCTCGATTTTAGGCTATGTCCAGTGCACTGCGGAATTCGCATCTCAAACGGCTGTGCACGAGCGACTGCCTGATTTAATTCAGTCGATGCTGGACGAGTACGGTTTCGAGGGCGAAGAGGGCTGCGTTTCTGGGGGGGCTGAGTAGAAGCGAGTAGGGGGAGTTGTTTTGGGGCTTAGAGCGGGACTGAGCTCTTCTAGTCAGGAAGTTCGATTTTTTTTGCGGATAGCGCATAATCGGGACTCGCGGGCCGAGTGATGGGGTGTGTCAGACGATAACTGGATTATTGGAGGCGGTTTGGACGCGACGGCGTCATGGATCGTGATCGCCTCTGAAGTCACCTCAAATGTCTATGTATATGAAAACTCGCACCTTTCGTCGCTTTCTCGCTCCGTTCTCCCTGTTTAGCCTTTGCGCTGTATCTGCTTGCCTGGCAGGAGATAAGCAGGATGGGGCGCTCTCTGGAGTCGTGGATCTGAAAAGCGAGAAGAGCGAGAGTCGTTGCGTGATGGTCTTTGCGAAGGTGGGGGAGCGGTTCCGCTATGAGTTTAAGGAGGAGAAGCCGTGTCCCTCTTTGGAGTGCGCTCCAGGCATCAACGCCTTGGGTGAGGAGAGCGCATTGCCCCAGGGGCTTGGATTTAACGCTGATGAGTTTGTTTTGGAAGGAATCCCGATGCGGCCAGGTTTTCACGAGTATGTGGTGATGCGAACTGAGAAAGGGGTGACCCGCGAGCACGTGGTTCTGATCGATATCCAGGAGCATTCGTTCGCAGCTGGAGGTGTTGAATACGCCTCATATCTCGCTGGAGGGATGCGTTGAGTTTCAGAGGGGCGGGCTATTTTTGCGCAATCGTTTCGGTGTGCGTCCCGCGGCATGCGAATTGCTGAATAGGATTCCTGTACTAACTTCCTAGGGCTGTAAGGCTTAGGCCCATACATTCTCTGGGGGGATGGTGAGCGATTCTCTTTTTTGCAGGTCGAAATTGAATCGTAACGAAAATTGATGTGGACAAAAAGAGGATCTGTATTAGTTTATTTATTACATGGGAATTCCTTCTGGTTCTTCCAAATTAGAGAGTAGCAAGTCCGTTTCGCGTCGGACGAAGACGTATGTTTTGGATACAAACGTCCTTATACACGACCCGCACTGCATCTTTAAATTTGACGATAACAATCTAGTCATCCCCATCGAAGTGTTGGAGGAGCTGGATTCCATAAAGATGGAGCAAAGCTCTGAGCGAGGGCGAAACGCTCGGCGAGTCCATCGGCTATTGAAAGAGCTATTGCCGGACTCGCGATCTATGGCGGAGGGCGTTGAGCTTGATACAGGCGGGACTCTTTCGGTCGTAATCAATAAATACTTACAAGGAGATGCCTCCAACGCTCCGGAGCGGTTCAAGGAATTTCAGACCTTGCTTGACTTTAAGAAGAAGGACAACCGGATCATCGCGGCGGCCTTGTTCGTGCAGGATAACTTGCCTCCGCCTACGATCCTTGTGTCCAAGGACGTTAATGTGCAGCTCAAGGCGCGAGCGGTTGGGCTGGAGTCGGAGGACTATCTCAACGACAAAGCTCCTGAAGAGCCTGAGTTTAGATCGTACAAAAAGATCGAAGTATCTAAATACGAACTACAGCGTTTTGCGTCCGAGGGCGAGTTTGAGCTCGAGGGTTATGCCGAGGGCCAATTGTTCGTGAATGAGTATGTTCTGCTGGTTTCGGATGAAGGGAAGACGATGCCGGCCCGCCACTATGGCGATGGCGTGCTGCGGAAGTTGATCATTCCAGAGTTTGTCAAGGCACCCGGTGGAGTGCCGATCCGGCCAAGAAATTTGGAGCAGCGATTTTTCATGGATGCGCTTCTCGATGACACCGTTTCCTTGATTACTTGTTATGGAAAGGCCGGCACGGGGAAGACGTTGTTGTCCACTGTTTGCGCGATCCACCAGACGGTTTCCGCGACGGATTGCAAGTACGACGGGGTTTCGATCTCGAGGCCAGTGATTGGAGTTGGAAAGGAAATTGGTTTTCTGCCCGGCACTCTCGAGGAGAAGATGAATCCCTGGTTGCAGCCTTACTATGACGCTTTGGAGGTCTTGATTCCGGGGAAGGAACCGAAGGATCCTCAGTTCGAGAACAAGCGTCAGCGTCGCAAGGTGAAATCGCAGGAGGAGCCAGCTGCCGGCAAGGTGCCGCAAAAGCCGTATGAAAAGCTGCTGGAAAGCGGTTTGGTCGAGATCGAGGCCTTGTGTTTCATTCGTGGTCGCTCGATATCGAACCGGTTTTTTATTTTGGACGAGGCTCAGCAGCTGACGCCGCATGAGGTGAAGACAGTAATCACTCGTATTTCCGAAGGTTCGAAAATCGTTTTGATCGGCGATCCGGCTCAGATCGACAATCCTTATGTCGATTCGCGAAGCAACGGCCTCGTCTACTGCTCGAATCGCATGAAAGGGCAGGCCATCGCTGCTCATGTGCAATTGACCAAGGGAGAGCGTTCGCTCCTCGCTGAGTTAGCGGCTGACCTGCTTTAGGTCGGCCATGTCTGGCATAGAGGCTGAAACCCTAGCCGCGCTTCTTTAGGCGTTGCAGGGTTTTGGCTTTCAACTGGTTAACTGGTAGCTGAATCTTCTTGAGCATGCGCTTCTTCATGCGGTCGGTGAAGAGGATGCCATTGAGATGGTCGACCTCGTGCTGGATGCAGCGGCCAAGGAGTCCGTTGGCTTCGATGGTGTGAGGAGTGCCGTCTAGGTCCTGGAATTCGCAGCGAATCCAGTCGGTACGTTCCACGTCGCCCCGGATGTTTGGGAATGAGAGGCAGCCTTCTTCGTAGGAAGTGACCTCTGACTCTATCAGCTCGACCTTGGGGTTGCAGAGGGCCATGGGCATGAAAAGGTCCATGGGGGGCTTGCTTCCGTCTAGGGTGTATTCGAAATCCGGATCGCACCCGTTGAGGTCGACAACGCAGAATTGCAGGGCTTTGCCGATTTGTTGAGCGGCGAGACCGATGCCTTCGGCTTCGTACATGGTGTCGACCATGTTTTCGAAGAGAGTGCGGAGTTCTTGGTCAAACTCGGTGACAGGCTTCCCTGTTTCGTGTAGCACTTTTTCTCCGTATTGAACTATTTGTAGCAGCATGGGTCTTGTTTTTTACCTAACCAACACCTAGGGCATATGTAGTTCAATTTCTTTCTTTGTTACCGGTATCTCATGTCAACCACAGCGAAAACCTCCCGATCCCCCGCTTTTCTCGGCGTTTTTCTGCTGTTTTTGGGAGTCGCGATGATTGCCGGCGGTTGGCTGATCCCTTCTCGCTTCAAGTCGGTTCCGTTCGGGGTGGTGCGCGAAGCGGGGCAGGCGGGCGATTCGGTGTCGGATCTGGCGAAACGGACTTTGTTGGACGGGAATTTCGGGGCTGCAGCTCTAGAGGCGGAAGCGGCTATTGAGATAAGCGACGAAAAGGGCGGATTTGTAGCATCGCAGGTGGCCATGGAGTTGGAGGCGAATCCTCAGCTCGCTCGCTGGGGGGCATGGGATCCGTTTTTGGAGGCGGCCCTCAAGACTGTTCCGCTGGAGGACTATTCGACTGAGCCGGGTACTTTGGGTATTTTGCTTTCCAAGTCTTGCCGGACAGCGGTGAGCGGATTGCTGGAAAACTCGCGTAATCCGCTCGTGCAAGATTTTAGGGCGACGGGAGAGTTTACGACATACCGTCGTCTTTTCCCCGTATCCAGCACTTCGGGACGTCCCCTGGAGGTAACTCTTCATGCTCTCGGCTTGCTCGCTCAGGGCGGGCATATTAGCGACGACCTGAGGATGCAGTTGCGAGAGCTTATCCTCGAAGCGAAGGCGACTGGAGCGATTGGTCAGCTGGAGGACTTTTATCTCGATAGCCTATCACTGATGAGGCTTTTTGATTGGGGGCAGCTGAAGGAGATCTTCATTCGTCTGGATTCTACCGATGAAGTGAAGCGTCTCCGATATTTGCTTCATCGAAGGGCCGATGATCAAGCCCTTGTTTATGCGATGAGCCTAGCCAGTCGGGATGTGTCGACTCTGTTCGACTATCTAGAGTCGTTTGGGGATGCGGGCTTCGAGCGTTTGCGCTCAAGTCTGGCTACGGGAGTTGAAGGCTATCGCCTCGCTCTTCGCGAGCAGTTGCCGATCGAGATCGAGACGTTGGAGGAGGCTGGGGCGCTTATTTCAAGGGTGCAGGCGGGAATCGCTCCATTTAGTCTGCAGAATCCAAAGCTGTCGTTGGCATTTAAATACAGTTTGTTTTTCTCAGGATCTTTCGTGGCTTTGTGGGGCTTTAGTCTGTTTGGGCGTTTTTATCGCGAGACTATTTCTCCCATTCTCGCTCTGACGCAGCGTTTCTTTGGTGCGACTGCTTCGGTGCTTGTCTTTGCCGTTCTAAGCGAACCCTTCCTCGCTATCTCGGGCGCCTTCGAGGGCTATAACTTCAGCTTTGTCCTTCCTGTGCTCACGCAGGTGGACGGTGAACTTCAAATTGTCGAAACCACTCCTAGTACTTCTATGGAACCAGCAACACTACTATCCATCGCCTTTTTCTTTTTGCTCCAAGCATTGGTCTTTTTGATCTGTATGCTTAAGGTTCGTGAAATTGAGAAGCGTGACCTTGATCCTTTGGTGAAGCTTCGCCTTATGGAAAACGAAGAGAACCTCTTCGATAGCGGACTCTATGTGGGGATCGCAGGGACTTGTATTTCTCTTGTGATGCAGGTGATCGGGATCGTTGAGGCAAATCTGCTCGCCGCCTATTCCTCAAATCTCTTTGGCATCCTCTGTGTCGCGATCGTAAAGATTCGTTTGGTTCGCCCTTATAAGACCAAGCTAATCATGGCGGGCGAGGAGCAAATTGTTGGCTTGTCGAAGGAGTCCTAGGCAGTTCGGAATCAATCACGATGAATAAAACCCTGCTTCTTATTCTTTGCGACTTCCTGTTGCTGACCATTCTCTCGATGTGGAAGATGGAGGAGGACGCTCCGGCTCCATCGGATACGCAGAGTTCCGAGACGGAGAATGCAAACGTCTCTGCGATGGCGATGATGGAGCAGGACTTGCTCGATACGCTGAGCTATTCGCTCGAAGAGGAGAAAGCGGAACGTGCGGAGCTGAATGAGGACTTGGAGTCGAAGGCGGCTGAGCTTGCTCGGCGAGAGCAGGAGTTGGCTCAACGTCAGGAGCGTATTCAAAACTTGGAGCAGGATTTGACTGAATCGGAGCTTCGCGAACGAGAGCTTGCTGCTGAAAGGGAGTCGCTTGAGTCGAAGGCGAGCGGATTGGAAAGTGAAGTGGCTGCCGCTCAGACACGGATTCAAACTGTTTCGGAGCGTTTGTCAGAAGCCGAACAAGCTGCATTGCAAAGCCAGGCTCAATCTCGTCTCTTGCAGGAAGAGCTCGAGCAAAAGCTCGCTGAGATCGAGGAAAAGGAAAACGTGCTCGAAGAGCAAAGAGAAGCTCTGGCAAGCTCGCAGCAACGCGTGCAGGAGCTGGGGGTTGAGGTTCGCATGAAGGAGCAGCAGAACACGTTTTTGCAGGAATCGGTTGATACCTTGAAAGGGGAAGTCGTAGCCGAACGGGAGGAGCGGCAGCGCATTCAGGAGCAATCATCAGTGCTCGCTCAGGGGGTGAGCGACTTGGCTGCCAGCTCGCAAGATCTAAGGCAAGAGCTGCGCTCTAACTTCGAGATCAATGCGAACCAGTTGTTTGCGGATTATAAGAACAATCAGATTCAAGCCGATTTTTCCGCAGTGAAGTACATGCGTAACCGTTATGTAAATACGGAAGAAAACACGACGACGGTCCTCGTGAGTGACGGAACCAACTACTACGCTCTGGCTCACATTGATAGCCTTCCGTTTGGTTTGAAGACGAGCCCTTCGAGTATCCGTTCCATGACGCTTTCGCTGAATCGCGCGGGGGAGGAGAAGAAGGCGAGCTCGCTGCAGTTTTTAGCGCTCGATCCGCGCATCGCGATGATCTCTCTTACCGATGCTGAGGCGGAGCGTCTGGGAGGGAAGGCTTACTTGACGGCTTTAGAGCCTTTCAAGTTTCCCGAGGCAGTTTTAGTGAACAAGCAAGGGGATTACTACGGGGAGGTGGAGTTCAAGCTCGACTCGGATACGCCGGGATTCGTGAAGATGCAGACTAAGATCTTTAGTTCGATCTTTGGAGAGTTCTCGCCGTCGACAGGGGATCTAGTGCTTTCGAAAACAGGTGAGCTATTGGGGATCATGGTTAACCGACGCTATTGCGCTCTGGTTAATAACTTCGTTCCGATTTCAACTTTGGACCTGACAAAGACTTTGGACGCTGGGGAGCTGAAGAAGACGCTTCGGGTGCTGAATGGTTCGCTGAACAACTTTCCTGAGCCTTTGCGTTAGCGTTTTTGGAGGAGCTGACTGACGAGCAGTCCGCCTAAGTGAGTCTTTGTGTAGAGAGGCTGTATTTGATCACTCCATACGATTGATGGCAAGTTCTGGGGGCGTAGGTTTGCTGCGACCCTAAAAGAGGCGTAGAGGCAGCGCACTATGATCGATTGCCAGAAGGTTGTAGATTGAAAGTCCGAGTAGGCGATCAGTCCTCCGGGGCGAAGTGTCTGTTCCAGGTTTGGAAGGAGCTCGTTTGCTTGTTCTTGCGAAAAGCAGTCCAAGGCGAAATGGAGTCCAAGAAAATCGTAGTTGTTTGTTGGATAACGATACGTCGTTGCGTCTGCATGAATCGGATTGAAGCGACTTTTGTTCAATCCGGACCTTCTCTGCGCTTGGCCAAGCATCGCTTCGCTTATGTCGAGAGAGTCGATCTTTATGTTTGGATTGCTCTGCAGGAGTGTTGAGGAGAACCGTCCATCGCCGTCTCCAATGAGAAGGCCGTGGGGGCAGTTGCTTAAGTGGCTGATGTAGCAGTTGCGAGCATGTTCCAAGCTTCTTCCGAAGCTCACGCGCTCGAGAAACGCGTAGGGTCTGGCGAGTCTGTCGAAACTGCGTGTCACGTGAGGAGGAGGGGGAGTATTGGTGTGAGTAGGCAGATGTCTGCCAACGCTCGCTTCGTAATCAGCTCTCCTGATTTGAAGCGGAGGTGCAGGGTTGTCAGCGCTAGCAAGGAGAGGAAGCAGGAAATCCCGATCATGGAAAACTGTGTCCAAATGACCGATACGCTTAGAACTGCACAGGAAAAGAAACCTAAGAATGCTGCCTGACGGGTGATGGTTTCATGGGGATGACTCCAGGTGCGGATCAAGAGGCAGTTCGTGAAAAAAAGAAGCCAGATGGAGAGAATTGGTAGCGGAGGTATTCTCTGCATCTCTTGAAAAATAAGGGTGGCTGCCAGAATGAGAGCGCTTGTGAAAGCCGTTTTGGCGATCGGGTAGAAGCGGAGACTGCGGGCGCGTTGTGCGAATAGGGTGTAGGCGATGGCTGAGCACATCAAAGCGAGCCCTTTGAGTAGCTCGCTGGTTTCTAGAGTTGTTAGCGAGAGTGTCACAGCTGTGATTAGGACCAGTATCCACGTAAGAAGGACGGAGTTTCTGAATTTGAGATAGAAACTGTGCTGTTCGCTCTTGGAAGGGGATCGACTGAGGGTATCGAACCATCGATCTGCGGAATAGCCGAGCCAGACGGAGAGGGAGACGATTGCGAAGTGATGCCAATTCTGGCTGCTCGCGACGCTTTTTGAAATGAGTGCCTGCCATGCCACTGCCACAATCGGCGCGTCGAGTGAAAGAAGGGTAAGCCATTTCAGATGCTTGAGCATGTCGTCGAGGATCAAAGGGCTTTGTCGCCTGCTTGCGATAGGATTTCGGGGAAACCTTCCCACAAATGCGTTGGCAAATGCTGAGGGCAGGGCAGGGTTGCCCTGATGACGGAGAAATTTCGAGAAGACCGGCCCGACGTGATCGTGGTGATGACCACGCAGTGGCGTGCCTCGGCTTTTGGTTTCGCAGGCGACCCGAATGCTAAAACTCCGTTTCTCGATTCCTTGAAAGAGGATTCGCTTTGGCTTCGCCAGGCGGTGACGCCTCATCCCTTTGGCGTTTTTGCGCGGGCTGCGTTTCTGACCGGGACACGGTCCCCGGCGAATGGGGTGAGTGATTACTTCGATCCGTTGCCTGCCGATGCTCGAACGCTTGCTGATGCCTTTGGGGAGGAGGGGTACGAAACTGCTTTTTTCGGCAAGTGGCAGCTTTTTGAGCGAGATCCTGATGCTCCTGTGGTGGGAGAGGCTCATGCCCGAGTGGTTGTGCCAAATGATCGTCGCGGTGGTTTCGAGTTTTGGGAGGGGTTCGAGTCCGGCTTTTTGCTGAACGACCCGCTCTTGCATGGGACGGATATTTTGGAGCCGACTCGCTTTGAGGGGTATCAAAGCGACGTGCTGATCGAGCGATTCATGCGTTTTCGAGAGAACAGGAAGTCGAATCGTCCTCTTTTTGCCCTGATCAGCCTAGATCCTCCGCATCCGCCCTACGCCGCCGATGCTTCTGGGGTGAAGGCTGCGAATCCGGAGGATGTGGTCCCGCTTAAGGGAACGACTCGTGATCAAGATCTGAGGGCGATGGCTCAAAGGGAGCTTGCCGGTTATTACTCCCATATCGAGGCGACTGATCGGGCGATAGGCAGGCTGGTCTCTGACCTTAAATCCTCTGGTGTTTGGAAAGACAGCTACTTTGCCTTCACCTCTGCTCACGGCGATATGCATGGGGTGGACGGAAAGTTTCGGAAAGGGTGGCCGGACGACGCGGCGATTCGGGTACCGATGCTCTTGGTGGGGCCTGATATTGAGGCGGGAGAGGATGACTCCCTGTTGATGAGCCTGGTCGATTTGGGGCCGAGCTTGTTAAGTTTAGCCGGGGTCGACAACGCTTTGGGTCGCGATGGGCAGGATCTGTCGGATGTGGTCAGAACCGGTGGCCCCGGGCCAGCTCAGCAAGAGATCTCTATGCCGAGCGTTCCTCCTTTCGAAAAGCAATGCCCCTTTGTTTGGACCGCTAATCGCGTCCCGGAGCGCACGGAAGTGTTTCCTGAAAACGACTCGCCGTACACCTTGGAAAACCATGAAAAATGGGAATTTGAAGCCTAGGCAAATTCTGCCCTCGGCGTTTTTTAGAGAAGCTTTAGAACTTTTTCAGTTTTTTAAGTCGCTGAATAGCAGTTGTTAGTGGTGTCTTGGCGTTGTGTGGGCATAGGCTTTGCTCAGTGCGAGGCATGATAGATGACTTGATGCAGCGCGAAAATTACGTCCTGGCGAAAAAGCTGTTGGATGTGTCGCACGCAAAGCAGAACGCGATCGCCAGCAACCTGGCGAACGTGGAGACACCCGGCTACAAGCGCATCGACATCGCCACGGACTTCGAAGCGCAGCTAAAGAAGGTCGCTTCTGTTAATGACGTGAGCGGCATTAAAAACCTAGAGATTCGCACCGTGCAGGATCTCCACTCTCCAAGCGTCCGGGCGGACGGCAACAACGTCCAGATCGACCAGGAGATGCTCAGTATGCAGAAGAACGCCATCCAGTTCGAATTTCTCGCTAACTATACCTCGACTTCCCTCAACCGCCTGAAGACGGCGATTTCTGGACGGGTCTAATTTACAACTAGATAGGAACGCACCATGAACTTAATGCCAGGCATCGACTCGACGGCTTCCGCGCTGCAAGCGGAGAAGCTTCGCATGGACATCATCGGGCAGAACATCGCCAACGCCCACACGACCCGTGGTCCGGATGGCAAGCCTTACCAACGCCAAATGGTGCAGTTCGAAGCGAAGTTGCTCGAACTCGGCCGCGACGCCAGCGGTCAAATGAGGACTGCGCAAGGCGTGAACGTCCGCGATGTGATCGCAGACGAGAACCCCGGTCAGCTCGTTTTCAATCCCGGTCATCCCGATGCGGATGAGAAGGGGATGGTTAGACTGCCAAACGTGAACCTGACTCACGAGATGGTCGACCTCATTTCCGCGTCACGCTCTTACGAAGCGAATCTTCAAGTCGTGCGGACCTCCAAGCAGATGGCCCAGCAGGCTCTGAGAATTGGCAAGCGATAGTACCCCCTCCATTTCCTAATTTTCTCCACCCATACGCCCACCACCCATGATCGACTCTGTATCCAGTTTAGCAGCGCAGCAGCTTTTCAAGCAGAACCAGCTTGAGCACGCCAAGAAGCTGCAAAGTGTTGAGTTTCCCGGCCAAGCCCAAGGCCTGGAAAAAACAGGCGAAGCCAAGTCCTTCGATGGAATCGTCGGTAAGTTCATCACCGAAGTTGATTCGAAGCACAAGACGGCTGTGGCCGAAACCAACCGGATGTTGCTCGGCGAAACAGACAATGTTCACCAAGCCATGATCGCGAGCCAGGAGGCAGGGGTTGCTTTCAACATGATGGTGGAAGTTCGCAACAAGCTCGTTCAGTCCTACCAGGAACTGATGAAGATGCCAGTGTAGTTAACCTGAGAATACGATAGAGATTAGCTACTATGGGAACTCAATTTAAAGAAATCTGGCAGTCGCTCGGAGCGAATCAGCGCATTTCGCTCATCCTCGCAGGCGGACTTGTAGTGCTGGCGATGATCGGGATGATGATCTGGGCGGCAAAGCCGGATATGCAGTTGCTTTTCGGTAAGCTCTCCATGGAGGAGACCGGAAAGATCATCTCCAAGCTCGAGCAGCAGGGAGTTAAGTTTGAAACAGGAGCGGGAGGAAACTCGATCTACGTTGAATCCTCTCAAGTGCATAAGCTCCGTGCCGAACTCGCTCAAGAAGGGCTTCCAGCGGGCGGCAGTGGACCGGGCTTCGAGCTTTTCGACGAAGGGAGCTTCGGGATCAGCGACTTTGTTCAGCGCACGAATTTCCTTCGCGCTAAGCAAGGGGAGCTTGCTCGCACGATCTCGCAGTTTGATGGGGTTGAGTCGGCGCGCGTCATGGTGGTCATGCCTGAGAATCGACTGCTCGCACGTAGCGAAGGGCAGGATCGCCCAACTGCGTCAGTATTTGTGAACGGTGGTAATCTTTCTACCAATACGGTAAATTCGATTCGCCACTTTGTTGCGAACGCGATCCAACGTCTGAACGTGAACGACGTTGTCGTTGTCGACAGTATCGGAAATGTACTGAGCGAGGAACTACGCAGCGACGGGCTTGGCAGCGGAATGAACAGCGACGTCATGAAGTACCGCAAGTCGATGGAGAGCTACTTTACCAACAAGGTTCAGTCCATGCTCGATCGCGTTCTCGGAACGAACAGATCGGAAGTTCGTGTAGCGGTTGATATCGACACTTCTTCAGTGCAAACGACTGAAAAGATATTCGATCCGGAAGGTAAGGTCGCTCGCACGGTGACTTCGGACGAAGACACATTTAAGGAAAGCGAAACGAGTGGCGATGGAAGCGATATCACTGCTGGAGTTTCCTCCAATAGCCAAGGTGCCGGAACGACTGCGGCAACCTTCTCGACTCTGAAGGAACGCGAGGAGGACTCGAAGACCAAGACCGAGTCGTTTGAAATTAACGAGACGATTGTCAGCAGTGTGCAAAACCCAGGTTCCATTCGTCGCCTCACTGCTTCGCTCGTCGTGGCCAAGCATGTTGACGCCAGCGGAGCGGTCGTTTCCCGAACTGCGGAAGAATTGCAAGAGCTGGAAGATATCGTAATCACCGCGTTGGGCATTCGCTTGGCTCCAGGCGAGACCGCTGCGGACTTCGTGACCGTAAAGGAGATGACCTTCGCCCCGGATCCTTATGCGAACCACGAAGAGATGCTCCAGGAAGACGCGAACATGCAGCGTTATATCGAGATGGGCAAAAACGGCCTTGGTGCGGTGCTCGGTCTCGGCGTGATCATCTTTTTCATGCAGATGCTCAAGCGTTACAAGCCGGAGAAAATTTCTATCGAGGTGCTCCAGCCGGAGCAAATGCTGCAAACCCGGAAGATGGAGGACACCAGTGTCGTCACTCCGGAAATGCTTAATGAACTCATTCGCCAAAAGCCCGCCAATATCGGTGTTTCGCTCAGCGAATGGATTGGAGATGAAGTCGCTAAGAAGTAGTTGTCATGCCATCTGAATACAAAAGCCTTTCCCGCATTCAGAGACTTGCCACCTTTTTGGTGGTCATTGGTCCAGACGCAGCAGCTCATATTCTCAAGGAGTTTGATGATGAAGCGATCGAGCTGATCTGTAAGGAGATGACGAGCATCTCTGCGATCGAAGAGGATCTGCAGAAGGCGGCGGTCGAAGAGTTTTCGAGCTTCATTCTCTCCAGTTACGGATCCCTTTTGGGTGGTCCTCTGTATACGCGCCGCGCTCTCGAAATTGCCAAGGGCGACTTTAAGGCGACCAGCATTTTGGAGCGCATCGCTCCGACGAGTAACTCTGCCGAGGTCATCAAGGAAATCGAGCAGATGGAGCCGCGCCAGATCTTTAACATGATCAAGACAGAGCAGGCTCAGACCATCGCTTTCGTGCTTTCCTACCTCGAGCGAGACAAGGCGGGCCCTATTCTGGGGATGTTTAACCATGAAGTGCGCGAGGAAGTCATCGAGCGTCTTGGTATCATGGAGCCGACTTCGTTGGAACTGATCAACAAGGTCGCCAACTCGCTCTCTAAAAATTTGGATACGAAGCAAAAGACCACGCTCAACAAGAGTGGCGGTATTCGCATGGTGGCCGATCTGCTCAATACGCTCGAAAAGGAGGACAGCAAGTCGATCCTCACCAATATCGAAGAGCGCAACGCAGCTCTCGGCGCGGAGATTCGCAAGAAGATGTTCAGCTTCGAGGATCTGGCTCGTCTGGAGCTTCCAGATCTCCAGCGTATCATGCGCGAGGTGGATTCCGGCGATCTCATTATCGCCCTCAAGTCCGCTACCGAAACGCTCCGAGACTCAGTCATGGAGGCGGTTTCAAAGCGTGCGGCAGAAACTCTAAAGGAAGAACTCGAGATGATGGGGCCAGTCAAACTGACCGAAGTGGAAGCGGCCCAGGAGCGCGTGATCCAAGTGGTGCGCCGACTCGAAGAACAGGAGGAGATCAGCCTAGATGGTGGCGGCCAAACAGTCTAAGCGTAACGTGCTCGTTCTTGAAGAACGACTCGTTGGACTCGATGTCGCCTATGATGGTGCCTCGCGTGTGGATAACCTTGCTCACCAGCAGCAGGTCGAGACGTCCTACAAGTCTGGATACGAGGACGCTAGCTCTCAGTATAATCAGCAGATTTTGGATTTCCGTTCCGAAATCAACGCTCTGCGGGAAGGCATGTTTTCACAACTTGAGAATAAGTTTGTGAATATCGTCTCGGAGGCTCGCGAAGCGTTGATGACGCTAACCTTCGAGTGCGTCTCTCAGACCTTAGGTGGATACCAGATGGAAGCAGAAGCGATCGAGAAGATCGTCGAAGGCGTGGTAACCGAAGCAGGTCTCGACGATGAGCGTATGGAAGTGCGTCTCCATTCTGCGGATATTGCTTTGCTCGAAGAGCTCGACTCGGACTTGCGTGCGAAGCACCCTGGCTTGTCGTTTGTCGCGGATGACCTTCTTGGGCGAGGCGACTGCGTTTTGTCTAGCCGTTTTGGCAAGATCGACGGAACGATGGAAAACAAATTTGCGAAGCTACGGGAGAGCTTGCGTCCCTCATGAAACGCATGCTTCCAGATTGGGCATCCGATATCGGTATGCGTGTCGGCGCTCTGGATACGCTGAGCCATCTCGGTAAGGTGGCGCAGGTCACTGGTTTGATCGTCGAGTCTGAAGGCCCGCAAGCCAGTCTTGGTGACGTTTGCGAAATCACTTCTCCAGGCACGACGGTGAAGGTGCATGCGGAAGTCGTGGGCTTCCGTGAACAACGAATTTTGCTCATGCCGCTCGGCGATGTCGCCGGTGTGCATCCGGGGTGCGACGTGAAGTTGAGCTCCGGATTTAACAAGATCCCATCCGGCAACGAGGTGCTTGGTCGAGTCGTGGATGGCCTTGGTCGGCCGATTGATGGAATCGGCCCCATGCACTATCATGATCCGAGTTCGGAGACTGGTAAGGTACCAAATCCTCTTTTGCGTAAGCGGATCACTGAGCCGTTCAACACGGGAGTGAAGGCGATCGACTTGTTTGCTCCGGTGGGAGAAGGGCAACGCATGGGCGTATTTGCCGGTTCAGGTGTTGGTAAGTCGACTTTGCTTGGCATGCTCGCTCGCGGTTCGAATGCTGACGTCAACGTGATCGCTCTGGTGGGTGAACGTGGTCGTGAGTTGCGTGAATTTATCGAGAAGGATCTAGGTCCGGAAGGCATGGCTCGCACAGTGGTAGTGGTCGCGACTTCCGACCAGTCCGCTCCTATGCGTTTGCGTGCTGCGAATATGGCGACGGCGATCGCTGAGAACTTCCGTGATTCTGGCAAGAGAGTGCTCTTCTTGATGGACTCTGTGACACGTTATGCGATGGCCCAACGTGAGGTTGGTCTCGCAGTCGGAGAGCCGCCCGCGAGTCGTGGATACACGCCTTCTGTTTTTTCGACTTTGCCACGTCTCCTCGAGCGTTCTGGTAATTCTGACAAGGGAACGATTACTGCGTTCTATACGGTACTCGTGGAGGGTGATGATTTGAACGAGCCAATCGCGGATGCGGTGCGTGGTATCCTCGACGGGCACATCGTGCTTTCGCGTCAGCTTGCCACGGCTAACCATTTCCCGGCGATCGATGTACTAGAAAGCATCAGCCGTCTCCGAAACGATATCTCAAGTGAGGAAGAGCTCGCGACTGCGGGGATCGCTCGCGACTACCTCGCTATGTATCGGAAAAACGAGGACATCGTGAACCTCGGAGCTTATGTCCGCGGTGCGAATCCGAAGATCGATGCTGCGATCATCGCGAACGAACGAGTCATGGATTATTTGAAGCAGGGCTACAACGAGTGCGTGCCGCGCGAAGAGAGCTACCAAACGCTCGCTGGTTTGATTAAATGAAAAAGTTTACCTTCAGTCTCGATTCCTTGCTGAGCCTCCGCGATTTGGAGGAGCAGAATGCTCGCACTGCCTTGGCTGAGGTGAACGCTCAGATCGAGCGGCTTGACCAGCATATGAAACAGCTGGAGTCCTCGGTGGACGCCGTGTACCAATCTTGGGACGGAGAGAGCGGCCGCCGGTTCAATGCGATGGATCGCATGGGCCTCAGCTCGCAGGTTGCTGACTTGAAGCGTCAAGCGGCTGATGCCGAGCAAATGAAACAGCAGACGGTCGAGCGTCGCGCGAAAGCGATGCAAAATCTGCAGGAAGCCACGCGTAATCGGAAAGTGGTTACAAATTTGAAGGAAAAGCGGCTACAGGAATATCAAGCTGAGCTGCTTAAACAGGAAGCCAACGAAATCGAAGACATTTTTAACGCGCGGAGGGGCAATCGCTAGTCCTTATGAAGATTCTAAACAAACCCGTTGTACTCGCGATACTTGCCCTCCTTTTAATGGTGGGAACTCAGTTCGTGGCATTGAAGATGTATTGGTCGGAATTGTTTCCCGAGCCTAAGAGCAAGGCGTTGGTCGTCACTCGAGAGGAGCCGGAGCCCTTTGAGTGGGGGTTTGCGTCCGATTACATAACGAACTTGGAAGAGGAACTGAACCGCCGGATCGCTGCCTTGGAGGTGCGTGAGAGCGAGCTCGCGGAATACGAAGCGCGCTTGGGCGCGGATCGGGCGGAGATCGAAGAGATCAAGAGCCAAGTCGAGCTCATGCGTGAACATCTCCTGGAAGGCATCGTAAAGCTCGAAGCGGATGAGAAGGACAACCTCAAGCGCTTGGCGAAGACCTATGCTCTTCTGGACCCGGAGGCTGCGGTAAGCATTTTCAATGAACTAGACGATTCGACCGTGGTTAAAATTCTTTTCTTCATGGATTCGGAGACGGTGGGAGCCGTTCTCGAAGAAATGGTGACAGCAAATGGGAATGGCTCGGAGCAGGTGAAACGTGCTGCGAAGATTTCCGATATGCTCCGACTCTTTACGGATAACTCCAAAAATAATCTACAACAAACATAGCTATGCCAATAGAGCCTACCAGCGTATCCAAAACAGGGGTACGTGAAGTTGAACAGGCGTCTTCAAGCTTTAGTTCTTGGACGTCTAAGCAAGGAAGCTCTACCGGAGGCAAGGATCGCCCCACCAGTAACAGCATTTGGGAGAAGGCCATCAATGGCGCCCAGAAGCTTTTTGGTTCCCGTACCCCGGAACCACGTTCGCTCGAGGAAACGGGCGAGACCGATGAGTCGTCGGAAACGAGGGCCAAAACTGTACAAACTGAACCCATTGCCGAGTCCGTTCCTGGATTTGGAAGCAGAGGCTTCGGCCGTTTCTCCGCGTCCGCTTTTGGTGGAAACGCGTTTGGCTCCATCGCGACCTCTCGTGCAGCTCCGGAACCGCAGTTTGACGATGTGGATGCGAAGCCTGATTCGGGCTTCAGCGGAGGCTCGGCCAAGAAAGATTTTTCCGCGAAGTCGGAAAGCCAAGTTAAGCCGCGCGAGGAAAGTGTGGCTCCTAAAGAGAAACTCGTGGCGAAGGAAAGCGAGTTAGAGGACGAGGAGTCCGGAGATGAGCGAGTGAAGGCGAATGCGCCAGCCCGCCCGGTCGCCAAAATTGCGATGCCGCAGACTGCCTCGAGTATGCAGACTTCATCGGTTACTCCTGCTTCCGTCCAGGCTCAGGTCACACCTCAGAAAAACGTAAACGTGCAGGCAGTTGTGCCGGAAGGGCAGAAGGCTCCTGCGAACCCAACTGGCCAAGCTACTCAAGCGCCGGCAGTGCAGAATGGCCCCGTAGCTAGTCAGCAGTCGAAGGGAGCTCAAGCGCAGGCGACGACTGTCGCCGGAAAGCCAGCGACGCCAATGGCGACTGAAGCTCAGGCAAAGACGGACACCTCGACTCCAATTGCGAACGGTAACATCAAGCCGACTGGTTTGGCAGAAAACGCTGTGGTTGCTAAGCAGGCTCAAGATTCGACCAAGCCAGTTCAAACTCCCGTGGAAGCAGCGAAGGTTGTTAAAGAGCAGCCAAATCCGATTTTAGGAGACAAGCCGAACACTCCTGCTCGTGTTCCAAGCGCGGCTCCCGTGGCTAATCCTGAGCCTGCCGCTACGCAGACTCCAGGACAAGTCGCTGCTCGTCCAATGGCAGAGACGATTGGCCCAGAGAAGGGCAAGACTGAAGACGGGCTAGGATTTGACCTTTCGAAAGCGAAGGAAGGTATTTCGGAGACGCTGGCTCGTGCCACGAAACCGGTAGCCAGCAAGCCAGTTGCTAATCCTGCAAATATGCCAACCACTCCAGCTCAGCCAGGAGCGCAAGCAGGGCAGTCTCCCGTTTCGACCGAAACGCGGGACCCTCTAGGCAAGGCCATGGGGCTTGACGTATCTGGAACCCGACCGGGAGAAGGACTCGAAGGGAAGGAAGCTTCCGCCAATCGTGAGGCGAATCTGTTTGGACAACAAAGAGCCGCTTCTGCTCGTGCGGGAGCTGAGGGCGCGAGCCAGTCGCGCGTTGTGGTGCCGAGCGGCGATGGGGCTCCTATCGATGCGAAGGCAGCTCAAGCAGCTAGCCAAGCTCACTCGCTGCATGCGTCTCGTGATGCAGCGGCCGCTGCCGCAAGCCGGGCTCAGGCTCCGGCTGGTCAGGCTAAGCCTGCTGTAAGTAACAACGGCCAGACTACTACGACCGGATTGAACGGTGTTGCGGGAAATCAAGGCATGTCGACTGGCGTGAACGCCCAAAACGCGCAGCAAGGTGGATCCCAGAACCGTGACGGAGGTGATCCCGCTGCGAAACAAGATTTCAACGCCGCGATGAAGCAGGCAGCGAACGGGAAGGGCGCCGAGAAGGCAGGCGGAGATTCCGCACAAGCATTTGATGCCAAGGTAGAAGCGGCTGCGAACCGCCGCTCCGAGGCTGCCAGCAAAGCGAGCCAGACTTCTTACGTCAGCAAGACTGCTGCGGAGGTGAAGGAGACGATTGCTACTTTGACCAAGAGCATCGATCGCCTCGTCACTGACAAGAGCGGCGCGATGAATCTGAAGATCAACTTCGAAGGCGGGGGCAGTGTGAACCTCCGGATTTCGATGGATGGTTCCGCGGTAAGCACACAGATGACTACCGACGTGGCCGGACTCGAGGCGGCGATCAAGTCGAACTGGGCGGAGCTCGCCAATGACTGGAATCAGAAGGGGATCAAGCTCAACAGCCCGCATTTCCAGAATTCGGAATCCGGCAAGGAAAGCTCCTTCACGAACTTGAATGAGTTTGGTTCCAAGCAGGATCGTCAGGCGAATGGAAACGGAGAGGGGCGTGGCTCTTCCCGAGGCTCGCAGTCCCGCGGATTTGAAGAAGGCTCTGCTGAATCCGAATCCGGTTCCGCGAAAGCCTCCGACGAGGTGATTTCGGACAATGAGCTGAAGACTTACGCCTAAGCTAGAATTTTCGAACACGCGTACATTGTTCGAGACTGGAACGGGGATCCCATTTGGGGTCCCCGTTTCTTCTGTCCCCGCCTCGCCGATGCGCCCGCAACTCGCTCTCCCATTTTTGCGCAGAAATGAACGTAACGTTACGTAGCAAATTGCGCAGATGCCGGAAGTGGCTGTATTGCAGCTATGTCTGTATCTAGGAAATCTAAGTTCTTGCTGGAAATGTTGTTCGTTTTGGGGACGGACACTTTGCTCTCGGTTCCGTCTTTGCGGAAGTGTGTCGGGTACGGAGGAGGATGGGATCATGCCTCTTCCTTTGTGAGGCAAATGCGTTTGATCCAGGAGCAGGGGCTGCTGAGGGACGGAGAGCCAAGGAAATCGGACTGGATTCCGAAATTGACCGATAGAGGGCGTGCTCTCGTTGCTGATCAACTGGATCCGAAACATGAATGGGAGCAGGCGTGGGATGGAAGTTGGAGAACTTTGACCTTCGATATCGCGGCGAGCGAACGGAAGGAAAGACAACGGCTCGATACCTGGCTGAAGGATATGAGGTTCGGGCACTTGCAAGGGAGTCTATGGATCAGCGCTCGCTCTTATCGCGATTGGGGAGAGGAGCTGGAGTCCTTGGAATTGGACCCGCGTTCTGTGATATTTATGGAAGGGCAGCCTTTAGGGCGGCTCTCGGACGAGCTGATCGTTGAGCGATCTTGGGATTTCGAGGAGATCGGACTTCGATACCGCGAGTATTTGGAGTTTTTAGAGAAGAATCAGCCGAGCGAGGGCGAAGGAGATCCGGCGGAGTGCTTTGTTGATTGGTTTCGAATGGAGTCGCTTCTTTGGAGGCGTGTCTTGGAAGTCGATCCCTTGTTGCCGAGGTGTTTGCATCCAAATGGGTATCTAGGGAGGCATGCATGGGAGGCGAAACAGGCCGCTGTTGAAGGATGGAAGGTGCGACTCAGGGCGTAGGCAATCTGTAGTCATTTTGCAGGGAGCAGGGATGGAGGATGCTTGTGTGCGCAGTTTGCTACGTAACGTTACGTTCGTTTCTGCGCAAGGGGTTGGGTGTGGAGAGGGGGATATGCTTTCCGGGGGTGGGGCGGCAGATCTTGCCGCTTGGGGGAGGATATGATGTTGGATAAAAATTTGGTATTTTAAGTCGTTGATAAGAAAGGGTTAATGTATAGTTTATTTGGGTTGGCATCTGTGTTGCTAAGAACTGGTCAGTCAAAAACGTACGCGATCAAGAAGAACCCAAACACCGACTAAAAACCCGACATGCCAATCGATTCCATAGCTGGCGCTCAAAGCCTCGAGAATGTCTCGAATCTCAATTCCACTGGGACGGCGGAAGAGCGCGTAGAAAAGAAGGCCCTGGGTCAGCAAGAATTCTTCAAGTTGCTGACAACTCAGCTCGCGTCCCAAGATCCACTCGAGCCAATGGAGGATACCGCCTTCATCGCTCAGATGGCTAGCTTCAGTGAGTTGGAGATGACCTCCAACCTTACGAAGAGCTTCGATAACTTTACCAAGTCCCAGCAGCTTAACTCCGCTCAGGGCTACATCGGCAAGATGGTCTCCTTCCCAGGGGAGGCTCCAGGACTGGTGACTTCCGTTGAGTATGTGAACGACGAGCCGTTGCTTTTCTTGGACGGCAAGAACACCGACGGTCGCAGCGTGAACTCGATCACAAAGATCGAGCCAGCCCCAGGCGGAGAAATCAGCAGCTCGAACCAGTTGAAGAGTCTCGTCGAAGAGATCGTCAACCAGGTCAAGGGGCAGGACGGCTAGTCTCTCACAATTTCAAAAACCAACTTTAAAAACAGTAACCTTTTATAACCCACACTTAATAGATCATGGCATTCGGAGCACTCAGTAGCGGAATCAGCGCCCTCAACAGTTTCTCGAAAGGGATGGAGGTCATCGGTAATAACATCGCCAACGTTAATACCGTATCGTTCAAGTCTTCACGTATCAAGTATTCGGAGACGTTCAACCAAGTCCTCAAGCAATCAGCCCCTTCGCCGGCGAGTGGTGACCGCTCGAATGTCCAGGCTTCGCAGGTCGGTCTCGGTGTGCAGGTTGAAGGTATCGTGGGCCAGTTCCACCAAGGTGGACTCTCCTCGACCAACCAGCTGACGGACTTGGCGATCCAGGGTGAAGGTTTCTTCCTCGTTGAGGATCCGAAGACGAACACCCAGTACGCGACTCGTGGTGGCGATTTCCGTATCGACGACCAAGGTTATCTCGTGACCAGCGGCGGTATGCGTGTGCGTGGTTTGACGGGTGGTTCTATCGGTTTCGAAGTCGATGTCGACGCTGACGGCAAGATGAACTTCGTAGTGAATGAAGACACTCAGACCGGAACAATCGCTCCTTCCGAATACGATTACGTTCGCCTCGACTACAACGTGGGCGACGCGGAAGTTTATGACGAAGCTTTCAGAAGCGGCGGCCAAAAGCGTAACACCGTGATGTACACCAACCACCTGATCGGTGAAGACGCTGCAGGCGGAACGACTTGGGGAAGCATCTCTGTCGATCCGGGTACGGGCGTGATTGATACTTCTGCCACTGTTTATGGGGCGGACGCTGAGAATCCGCACCGCGTGGGCTCGCTCGTTTACAACGATATTGATAACCCGACCGAAGTGACCGGCGTCACCGGATGGCACTCGTTCATGAAGGAGGCGGTTTCCAATCTCAAGACGCTCCGTAACGTAAGTGAGCAAGGTAGCTTGTCAGGCGTGGTGACCGATGCGGAAATCGAGCAGGCGGTAAGTAGCGACTTCTTCTACGCGATGTTCGGAGCCGATCTCGATGCGAATGCAGCCGTCTCTATCGACGGTAACGCGGTCAGAAACCTTTTTGCTGATGTCGCCTCTGGCGGCGAATTGTCCTGGAAGTCGAACATCGACTCCGTCGCGACTGTTGACTCGATCATGGCGACTTTCCCGACCTCTATCGAAGAGGCTCGAGGTATCGTATCGTCTGTGACCCGTGAGCAGACTCCGGAGTTGAGCCGTTTCTCGATCGATGACGAAGGCGGTATCGTTTACTTCCTCAACAATGGTGACAGCTTTAACCGCGGCCAGATCCAGCTCGTCGACTTCAATGACAAGACGGCCCTGATTCGTGAAGGCCAGAACCTGTATTCAGCTTTTGGAGCTGCGGGCTTGAAGGAGAATCCTTACGGAAAGAATGAGGAAGGTCTCCAGATTGCGGGTACAAATGGACTCGGCATTATCAAGCAGGGCGCTCTCGAACTTTCAAACGTCGATCTGACTGGCGAGTTCGCCAACATGATCACCACCCAGCGTGGTTTCCAGGCGGGATCCCGTATCATCACGGTATCCGATGACATTCTTCAGGAAGTCGTAAACCTGAAGCGATAACCAACAACTAAGGTAACCTAACCTAAAGTAGTAGTAACAACCCCCAACGACTGATATAAATGGCAGAAGAACAACAAGCTTCAGAAGCCCCACAACAGTCCGCGAAGGGTGGAGGAGGTAGCGGGATGCTTCCCGCCCTCCTCGTCATCGTGCTCATGCCGGTGATCTCTTTCGCGATGTTCAAGTTCATGTTTCTTCCGATGATCAAGGCCGAGCTCCCCGAGCAGGGAGAGGAAGCTCCGATCACCGCGGAAGACCTCGACATCATGGTCGATGACTCGGGCGACGAATATAAGTATGCGTTTGAGCCAGTGGTCGCGAATGTTAAGGGGACCAGCCAGACGCGCTTCGTGCAGGCGGTGTTTACTGTCTACAGCCACAATCTGGAATTGGAATCGATCATGGAGAGCAAGCTGGACCGCTTGCGTGACCATGCCGACACCATCGTGGGCAATCTCACTTTGGCAGACTACGAGCGTCGCGAGAACAAGAACCTCGTTCGCAACCAGTTGAAGCAAGGCTTCAACCACATCGTTGGGAAGCCGGTCGTCGAAGACATCGCTCTCACTCTGGTAATCCAATAGGCGTATAACGACCGAACTCCTCCATGGCTGACGAAGAACAAAACGGCGCTAACGAAGGCGAACTGCTGAACCAAACCGACATCGACGCTCTTATCCAAGAGGCGATGGAGGAGCCGGAGGAGATTATCTATGATCCCGAAGGTAATAAGGTTAAGACCCCGAAGGGGACTCGCATCGAGCCGTACGACTTCCGGAATCCGATCTTTCTCACGGAAGTGGAGCTGCGTCGTGTCCGTATTCGCCACGAGGAGTTCATCCGCTACCTAGCGGCCCGTCTTTCCATTTTTCTCCGTCTCGAGTATTCGCTGAAGATGTCGCGTCTCTCGACGCTGACCTACAGCAAGTTCACCGAGACGATTCCGAATCCTGCCCACGTGGTGCTCTTCAAGATCGAGCAGCTTTTTGGGGTGGGGGTCATCGATATCAATCCACGACTCGCTCTCACCATGGTGGACCGGATGCTGGGGGGCAAAGGCCACTCGGTGCAAGGCGAGCGCTATTTGACCGAGATCGAAACCAATCTCGTCGACGATGTTGTCAGCATCGTGCTCGAGGAATGGTGCCGCCAGTGGAAGAGCGAGCAGGAGCTCGACACCACGATCATCGGTCACGAAAGCAACGGACGCTTCCTGGAGACTTCTCCGCCGGATGCGATCATGTTGGTACTCTCGATGGAAGCCGGAGTAGGGGACTGTTCCGAAACGATCCAGATCGGCCTGCCTTACTACACCCTCGAGCCGATCATCAAGCGCATGCACGAGGCGAAGGAGAAGGATCTTGGGCTGGATCTTACGACTTCAGAGAGCAGCTGGCAGTCGAGTTTCAACAACATCGACATCCCGGTCCAGGCTGAGTGGGATGGGGATAGCCTTACCACGAAGGAAGTGCTCAACTTGCGTCCTGGCGACGTGATCCGCTTCCCGAAGAGCGTGTTGAAGAACACGCGAGTCAGACTTTCAAACACTATAAAATTCACTGGAGAGATCGGCTTGGAGAACAACCGAGTCGGCGTGAAGCTTAGCAACAAAGTAGAAGAGGAATTGCCTGAATCATGAATATGCTAGAAGAGACGAAAGACCTTGGCCTGTTGATGGACGTGCGCGTGAAGCTCACCGTCCAGCTCGGATCCTGCCGGATGCCGATGCGTGAGGTGATGGAGCTCGTGCCTGGATCTGTCATCCAGCTTAACCAGGAAGCGAAAGATCCCGTCGGTCTCTACATCAACGACAAGCTCATCGCCTATGGTGAAGTAGTGGTCGTGGAAGATAATTTCGGCATCAAGATTACGGAGATGGCCAATGGCTAGTTCGCTGCGGGCGAACGCATAAGTATTTGATACACAACTGATATGTTAAGAAGCCGCGCCCTATTGGAGAAGGGCGCGGCTTCTTTGTGTGCGGATTGGTAGGGCGTGAGGCCCGGCACGCCGGATTGCACATTGGCGTCAACTTAAGCGCTAAAAGGCTCTTCATCTTCTTCTTCATCCGCTTCTTCATCGCGCTCGGAGAGCGGTGTTCCAGGATTGGAGTCTGTGATTTTAGAAGAAGATGAAGAAGGAGAAGCAGAAGAAGAACATTTTGGAGACGTTTTTCAGATAAGTTGACGTCAATGCGCATTGCATGAACATGAGGCAGCGGCGTGCCCGGCGGTCGCGCCCTACCATTTGTTGAAACGCAAGTTTCTCTTAGGGTGAGTACCTTATTTGCCGACCTCGCAAAAAGTGCCTAGTTCGCGGCTTGGGCAGTGTCTTGGGAGGGGCTAGGAAAAATCTGCCTATACGACCGTATTTTGAATAACTTAAATGTTTTTTTAGTTTTTATTCAACTGATATACAACGAGTTATGTTAGGTTTGTGAGCTTCTGGCATCGGCGTTGCTAAGAAAGCGGCGCACACAACCACCACAATCCTATGTCCTTCCGCACTCCTTACGCCGTACTGCTTGCCGCAGCGGCCTTATGCTTTTGCCAAGTCTCGCTAGCGATCGATGCAGACGAGGTGATCGACCCATCCCGCTCTTCTGAGGGAGCGAGTGAGGGATCCTCGGCGATGCAAGGGATCTTGTCGGGCAACTCGGCTTCTTCCGGCGCGTTGATCACGCTGATTGGTTATGCGGTCGTGATTGGTGCGGTCGCGGTTGTGGTTTGGTATTTGTTCAAAAGCGGCTTCATGCGGAAGTCGCTCGGCAAGGAGGGCGGCAAGCTCAAGATCGCGGAAACGCGTATGCTGGGAAATCGCCAGTTTATCTCCGTGGTCGAATATGGAGATCAGAAGATTCTCATCGGCGTGGGCCCAGGAAAGATCGACTACCTGACGACCCTGCAAAACAGCAGCGGAGAGTTTCCTCAGATCGAGGCGAGCAGCATTGGCGCTGAGCAAGGAGGGCAAGCGTGAGGCGAATTATATCCATATCTTGGATACTTTTGCTCGCTAGCGTTTTTGCGAGTGTGGCGTCCGGGCAGGACGCTCAAGACGCCGGGGCGGCTGGCTCCGGATTGCAATTGAGCCTGAACGTCGGCGGTGACGGTGGCGTGCAAGATGTGGGAGCTGCGATTCAAGTTCTCCTCTTGATGACGCTTTTGACCTTGGGACCTTCCATGGTCGTTCTGATGACGAGCTTCACACGTATCATCATCGTGCTCGGATTTGTGCGTACCGCGATCGGTGTTCCGCAAGCGCCTTCAAACCAAATCATCGTTGGGCTCTCGCTCATCATCACTTTTTTCATCATGCAGCCGGTTTTGACCGATGTGAATAACAACGCCTTGCAACCCTTGATGGCGAAGGAGATCACGACGCTAGATGCTTTCGAGCGTGGCGCGGCTCCGCTGCGCGAGTTTATGCTCAATCAGACGAAGCTTTCTGACGTGGAGTTCTTCTTGGATCTCGCGGATCTGGGACCGACTGCCGCTTCTGAGCTCCCGATGCGAATCGTGGTCCCCGCTTTTGTGATGAGCGAGATACGCACTGCCTTTCAGATGGGATTCAAAATCTTTCTCCCGTTCATCATGGTCGACTTCCTTGTCGGTACCACGCTGATGGCGATGGGCATGATGATGATGCCCCCAGTTGTAATTTCTCTACCGTTTAAGCTCCTGCTCTTCGTTCTCGTAGATGGCTGGACGCTTGTAATCAAATCTTTGGTACAAAGTTTCAATATATGAATATCGAAACCGCAATTGAACTCTTTCGTCAGGCTGTGACCAATGCCCTCATGCTGGTCAGTCCGATCCTGATAACGACCATCGTGGTTGGTTTGGTAATAAGTTTGATCCAGTCCGTCACAAGTATCCAGGAGCAGACGCTTTCGTTCGCTCCAAAGCTCTTCGCGGTTGGCGGTCTTTTGATCATCGGCTCCTCGTGGTTGATGAAAACTCTCATGAATTTCACCATCGAAGTGTACCAAACCATTCCTTCGGTTGGATTCTAAAATCGATTGTTAATAAGTATCCAATAACATATGACGATCGAATTGATAGGTCTGTTTTTGCTGGTCGGCATGCGAGTGCTGGGCCTCTTCATGGCAGCGCCTGTCTTCTCTCATAGAGCGATCCCCCTCGTGGCGAAGATCACGTTGGCTTCTGGTTTCGCCCTCATGGCAATGCCGATGGTCGAGATGGGAATAACTCTTCCGGAAACGGTTTGGGGGCTGGTTTTGTGGTTCGCGAAAGAGTTTGTTGTGGGCGCGATGATGGGGCTCGCGATGCGCATGGTATTCTTCGTTCTCGATTTTGCGGCCCAGGTGATCACGGTGCAGATCGGCCTGCAGCCAGGTCCGGAGATCGATCCGGCAACTTCCTCTAGTCAAGGCAATCCCTTGGGAACTGTGATCTACTTCTTTGGTTTGATGCTTCTGCTATCGGGAAGTGAATACGACATGTTGCTCGCGTTTATGCGCAGTTTCGAAATCGCTCCAGTTGGCTATTTCGAAGCGAACTCTTACGCGGCTGACTACCTCATCTTGAAAACGGTCGACATCTTTAAGATCGGTATCCTGATGGGGGCTCCGATTATTGCGGTCAACTTTATCGTTAATCTGGTTTTCGCGGTATTGGGCAAGGTCGTGCCAAAGCTCAATGTCTTCATTCTGAGTTTCTCAGTTCGTATCTTTTTCGGCACTACGGTGCTCGCTCTCACCATCGGTTTAATCGCTCACTATGCGTTGAACTTCATCGTTGAAACTCCCGAAATGATGCTTCGCTTCATTTTGTTCAGACCCCAAGTGTAAAAGATGGCGGATACTGATAAAGAGTCGAAAACTGAAGAGCCAACCGCGAAGCGCTTGGATCAAGCCCGTGAAGAGGGTAACTTGCCACAGGCTCAAGAGGTGGGAGTTATGTTTACTCTGCTGGCGGGTTTGCTGGTGGTTATGTTCGCAGGTCGTTCGATTGCGAACGATGTATTCAGTATTTCGGCATCTTTTCTTGGTAACCTAGGCGGCGACTCTCTTTCTCGGGACAACATCAGCTTTTTCTTAAGCGAGGTGGTTATCATGTTGGGCAAGCTCTCAGCTCCGTTTTTGCTGACTGCCATGGTGGCCGGAATTGTCTCTGGTGGATTGCAGACGAAATTCCGACTCACTCCTAAGGCTCTCGGGGTGAAGTTCAGCAAGTTGAGCCCGATTGCTGGGGTGAAGCGCCTCTGGGGTAAGGATGTACTCGTCAAGTTCGGTATCGATTTGCTGAAGATGGCGGCCATGGGGTTGATCCTTTGGGTGGCGATGCGGAAGATCGTCAAAGACCCGATCTTTTATGCCGAGGTCGATATCACTCATGTCGGTACCTTCATAACGGATACGATGATCTATGTCTTCATTCGTTTGGTGGCGGCTGTGGGCGTGATCGCTGTGATTAGCTATCTTTGGCAGAAAAAGAAGACCATGGACGACCTGAAGATGACCAAAGAAGAGGTCAAACAGGAGCGTAAGGATCAGGACATGAGCCCAGAGCTGAAGAAGGCTCGGATGCAGATGGCGTTCCGTCTCATGCAAGGTCAGATGTTGGGTGATGTTGAAACTGCGGACGTTGTAGTGACAAATCCAACACACTATGCGGTGGCTCTCAAGTACGAGCGCGGTGTGGACTCGGCTCCAGTCGTGGTCGCCAAGGGCGAGAATGCGTTCGCTCAAAGAATCAAGTCGGTAGCGGCAGAGCACGGAGTGCCCGTGGTCGAGAACAAGATGGTCGCTCGTATGCTTTTCAAGGTTTCACAGGTTGGGTCTGCCATCCCGATGGAGATGTTCCAGTCGGTGGCTGAGATCCTAGCGTTCGTATACAAGACGCACCGTTACTACTTCCACAAACTCAAGGCTCGTCGTGCCGAGCTCAAGAAGCGTAAATAATGGCAGAACTTTCACAGAATTTTACTCCGGCAAAACTGCTCGCTTTTCTAAAGAGAGGGGATACGGCTCTGGTTGCCTGCTTGTTTGGCACGGTTTTGCTGCTGGTCTTGCCATTGCCGCCATTGATGTTGGACGTGCTGTTGGCGGCGAGTATCGGAGCCTCTTTGCTGATCCTTTTGATCATCGTTTACGTCAAAGAGCCTTCTGAGTTCTCCGGATTTCCGACAATCCTGTTGGGAGTAACCATTTTCCGACTCGGGCTGAACGTGGCTTCGACCCGCCTGATCCTGCTCGATGGCTATGCGGGTAGCGTGATTGATTCCTTCGGTTCTTTTGTAGTTAGAAACAACTACCTGGTGGGAACTGTCATCTTCCTGATTTTGGTCGCGATCAACTTTATCGTTATCACCAAGGGTGCGGGACGTATCGCGGAAGTTGCCGCTCGTTTCACCTTGGACGCGATGCCTGGTAAGCAGATGGCGATCGATGCGGAGCTCAACGCGGGCATCATCGACGAGATCAAGGCGACTAAGCGACGCGAGAAGGTGCAAAAAGAAGCGGACTTCTACGGGTCGATGGATGGTGCGAGCAAGTTCGTTCGCGGGGATGCGACGGCTGGTATCCTGATCACTGCGATCAACGTGTTGGGCGGTATCGCCATCGGCATGTGGCAGCAGGGCATGAATTTCCAAGAGGCGTTGCAGACGTTCACGCTTCTTTCAATCGGTGATGGTTTGGTGTCCCAGATTCCGGCGTTGATCATCTCTCTGGCGGCCGCGCTTCTTGTAACTCGCAACTCTGGCGAGGACGAGGATCTCGGTTCGCAAATCGGTGGCCAAGTGGCTGCTTACCCGAAGGCTCTTGGCGTGCTGTCTGGTATGTTGGGGCTCTTCGGATTGATCCCGGGAATGCCTTTCCTGCCGTTCTTCATGATGTCCGCAGGCGTTGGCGCCGGGGCGTTGGCTCTCAATAAGGTGCAGAGCAAGAAGAAAGCTGAGGAGAAGTTGAAGCAACTAGAAGAGGAGGCTCAGGCGCGGCAGGGAGCTGCTCCAGGAGCGCCGCCTGTCGAAGATGGATCGAAGCATCTGCCGGCTGAATTTGAAAAACTAATTGAAGTAGACGTGTTTGCCTTAGAAATCGGATTTAATCTTTTGTCGCTCGCGGACAAGGCCCAAGGAGGCGACTTGTTGGAGCGGGTCACCGGTGTGCGTAAAACCTTGGCTAGCGAACTCGGCATCGTAGTGCCGCCGATTGCGGTTCGCGACAACATGGAGCTCGATGGTCAGGAGTACCGGTTCCTCTTGCACAACAAGGAGGTCGCTCGCGGCCAGGTGGTCCCGACGCGTTGGATGGCCATGAACGTGACCGGTAGCGAAACCGAGCTCAACGGCATCCCGACCAAGGAACCCGTGTTTGGTATCGACGCGGTTTGGGTCGACGAAGACGAGAAGAAGACTGCGGAAATCAATGGTTTCTCGGTGGTCGATTCTGCCTCGGTGCTCATTACTCATCTTTCCGAGTGTCTCAAGACGAACGCCCACCACCTGCTCAGCCGCCAGGATACGCAAAAGCTTGTCGACCACGTGGCGGAATCCCACCCAGCCCTTGTGCAGGAACTGCTTCCGGATCTCGTATCCGTTGGGACGATACATAGAGTGTTTCAGAATCTACTTAAGGAAGGCGTGGCCATTCGCAACCTAACCCTGATCCTGGAAGGCATAGGCGACTTCGCTCATATTTCTAAGAACCCGGATGATTTGTCCGAGTACGTTCGCCGTCGTACGGGAGAGTTTTTCGTCTCTGAATACGAGTCTGAGAAAGGGGTGCTCAAGGCGATTACCATGGATCCGCGCCTCGAGCAGGTACTGGCCTCTAAGGTGCAACGCACAAATACGGATTACACACTTTCCCTAGATCCGCAGCTCGCGCAGTACCTACTCCGGGAGCTTGCAATAAAGGCTAATGACCAGATCGAAAACGGTCTACTACCTATTCTTGTAACGGCAGCGGAAATACGCTTGCCCTTCAAACGATTCTTTGAACCGTCGCTGCCCAAGCTTAATATTTTAAGCTATCAGGAACTTCCATCTAGCACTGAGATTATGAATCACGCCATTGTCCTATTCCCGGATTTTGCTCAGAGCGATATGCAGGCCCAAGCTCAAGCGAATGGAGCGACAAATGCAGCGGCGGACGCCCCGATGGCCGCGAGCTTCCAACCTAACTAAGGAACCTGATTTTTCATGAGCCAAGACTCCACACCTGCAGGCACACAGATCAAGCTCCTCGTTAATACAGCGAGCGAGGCGGTCAGCGTCATCCGCGAGAAATATGGCGAGATGGCCCGCGTGCTTTCGGTCAAGCAAGTTGAAGCCGGCGGGCTTAAGCGACTTGTTAGCAAGCCGAAGCTGGAGGTGATCGTGGAGATCACAGGCGATGCGAGCTCGCCAAAGCCAGAGGCGTCTAAGCCGGCAACCCAAGAAGCTCAGGCTGCGGCTCCTTCTGCAGCGGCTCAGGAAAAGGCTCCTGAACAGCAAGCGGTCTCCGAAGAGCCAAGTGCGACTGCTCCTCTCAATAAGAGCCCGATAGGCGATCTGTATTCAAAAAGTGAATCAAGCGAGTCGTCAGGTGATTACTTTGCTCAATTTGAAGCCGAGACGCCAGCTCCGGAGTCGGAAGACGCAAAAGCTCCAGAGATTGCTCAAAGCGAAGCTCCTTTGGGGTCCGCGGCTAATCCGGTGCAGCGAGGAACTCTTGACGCAGTGCAGCGAGCGATCTCCATGTTGGAATCGATCGGCTTTGATCGGTCCTTGATCGAGCGCGTTCGCTCTGAAGTCGATTTTCGCGATATCGGAACTTTGCCGACAATGGATCTGTATGCCAAGATTTGCGATTGGCTACGTGTCCACTTTCCTCATACGGAAAGGCCGAACTTGAATCATCGGAGAGCCTTTATCGGCTGCAGTGGAGTGGGGAAGACTTCCGCTCTCTGTAAGATGCTGTCTGCGGATGTTTTTCTAAATGGATTGGCTCCTAGCGTGTTGAAGGTCGATTCCGATCTGCCGAACCCAAGTGACGGGCTAGAGGTATTCTGCGATATCATGGGAGTAGGGCTTGCTCGTTCTGCCAGCGAGGTTGGGGAGATAGGTCCGGAACGTCCTTTGCTTGTAGATATGCCCGGCTACAGTCTTGAGGATCGCAGCTCGATCGATTCGTGTCGTGAGAATTTGGATGCGCTCGGAATTGATGAGCGGATCCTGGTAGTAAATGCTGCCTATGAAGCGGAATTGATTGCCGACATGTTGGCGGCAGGCGAATCCATCGGAGCGAACAAGGTAGTGTTTACCCACGTAGAGGAGACCCGGAAAGCGGGCAAACTTTGGAAGTTTTTGTTAAATCGCCGGATGCAGCCTTTGTTCTTTAGTGAAGGCCCGAATCCAGCTGGTGAATACACTATGGAAACCTATAGCTACTTGCTGGAACGATCTTTCCCGAACGGGAGAGAATTGGCCGCTTCGGCCAAGCGTCGAGGCTCGGTAGCTGCAACTCAACCAGGAGGGGCGTCGATTAAGTCATGATGTACTCAATGCTCATGGGAGGGATGATTGGATTCATCTCAATGTTTCTCATCGGCTTGGCGGTCGGCAAAACTCCTCTTAGCGCCCTCGGGCAAGCCAGCATCGGAAGCTTCCTTTGCGGTCTGCTTTTCCTGTGGGTCGGACAAATTTGGATAAGGAATGTAAAGCAAATGCTCATGGAGAAGCGTCAAGCCGCCATTGCTGCGATGGCGGAGGCTGAAGAAAGAAGACAGCAAGATGCTAAAGAGCGCGGATCTAAACCCGTATAAATACCCAACCAACTATGAATGATATTAACGTGAAGGAGAGGAAGGACAGTTCAAAGGGGAAGAAAGCCCAGGCCGCCAAAGCCTACGGGGTGGGCGACTCTGCGAAGCCGCCTGTCCAGCAAGCGGAACTTTTCGAGACCTACATGCCCTTAGTGCGCTCGATTGTGGCCCGCATCAAAATCAACCTGCCGCCGCACATCGATGAGCAAGACCTGCACAGCGTCGGCATCACTGGCTTGATCGCCGCCCTCAAGAAGTACGACCCTGCCCAGAAGAAGTCTTTTGGCTCGTACGCGGCGATGCGTATCCGTGGATCGATCCTCGACGAGCTTCGTCGCATGGACTGGATGCCGCGTAACGCACGAACCAATTTCAAGAAACTCCGCGCTACGATCGAGGAGGTGGAGCAGCGCCTCGGCCGCCCGGCGACCGAGGAGGAGATCCGCAACGAGCTAGGCCTCAGCCATAAGGAGTACGACCAGTTGATGGCGGAGACGCGTCCGGTCAGCTTCCTGCCGCTCGACAATGCGGCTGCTGGCGGCGACGACGGCGAAGGGGCGGACCTTTACGAGGTGATCCCGGACGACAATGTCATGCCGGTCACCAACAAGATGGAGAAGGACGAGGTGACTCGTCTGGTTGCGGAGCGTATCAACCAGCTCCCGGAGACCCCGCGCAAGGTTTTGGCGATGTACTATTTCCAGGACATGCGTCTGGCGGAAATCGCTGAAGTGTTTGGACTTACGGAATCCCGTATTTGCCAGATCCACTCGCAGGCCATCATCAGTTTGAGAAGCTACATCACGAATGTGATGCATAAGTAGATTTCTTCATTCGCTGAGTAAAGTTCTCTCCCGGAACTCCGATAGGAGAGACCACGAGCTATGTTTATCATCATCGGCAGTCTTATCGTAGTCGGTTCCGCAGTCACGGCCTTCCTTATGGCCGGCGGAAACCTGATCCTGCTTTGGCACCCGGCGGAAATCATCGCGATTGGCGGGATTACCATCGGGGTGGCGGTTATCAGTGCTCCGAAGGACGTCCTCATCCATACTATCCACGCATGTATCGGCGCCCTCAAGGGGTCTGGTCCGGGCAAGGATGACTACTTGGATCTGATGAAGGTGATGTACGAACTCTTCATGCTAGGTCGCCGCAATGGCCTGCTAGCCCTCGACGAGCATGTGAGCTCCCCTGAGTCCTCCACCATCTTCCAGAACTATCCGAAGTTTCTGGCGGATAAGGAAAAGGTGACATTTCTCTGTTCGGCCCTCCGTCCGATAATCGACGGTAAGATAAAGCCGGACCAATTGGAGCCGCTTCTCAAAGCGGAGATCGACGCCAAGAAGCACGCAGCGCATGGCCCGATCAACGTTCTCCATCTTCTCGGCGACTCTCTCCCTGGTATTGGTATCGTGGCGGCGGTTATGGGTATTATCCTGACCATGAGTTACCTCGACCAGAGCGTGATGGTGATCGGCGGCAAGATTTCGGCGGCGCTCTCCGGTACTTTCCTTGGTATCTTCGCGGCGTACGGATTCATTAATCCGCTCTGTAACGTGATCGAATTCGGCAACGAGGCGGAAGAAACCTACTACATCTGTATGTCTCGTTCGATCGGGGCATTCGCCCGCGGTCTCGCTCCTATCATGGCGGTCGAGCTGGCGCGTCGTAGCTTGGAGGCCAGCATGGTGCCGAGCGCGGATGACCTGGAAAACATTTTGAAGTCCTCCACTGGAGGCTGATCTGAGTAGATGAAGCAAACGGGTACACACCATGGCGGTGCTTGGAAGGTCGCATACGCGGACTTCGTGACCGCGATGATGGCGCTTTTCATGGTTCTCTGGCTGACTTCCCAGAACGAGAGCTTGAAGCGGGAGTTGTCCGAGTACTTCCAGGACCCGTACAACACGCCGATGGACAATTCCATGGGGGTCATCGACAGCAAGAGCGAGGGCCAGCCCAAGAAGGACACGCAAGGCCAGGCCAAGGGTAAGGCGGAGATTTCCGACTTTAAGGTGCTCTACGACATGGCTCAGGAGTTCATGCGACTGCTGAATATCGAGAGCTCGGATCCGGACCAGAAACCGATCGACCTCGACGTGACGAGCGACGGGCTTCGTGTAACGCTCTACGATCGGGATGCTCATCCATTTTTCGTGGAAAATACTGCGGACTACACCCCTTGGGGCGCGTTCGTGGTGGAAACGCTGGCTTGGTTGGTGCAGCGCCACGGGTTCATGGTGCGGGTCGATGGCTACGTTTCGGAAGGCTTCGAGGGCGATGGCTGGGATTACACCGCTTGGGAGCTCTCGAGTGACCGGGCAAACATGACACGTCGCCTCCTTGAGCGCTATGGCGTGCGAGCAGGCCAGTTTAAGGCGGTGACGGCGCATGGGACGACCGAGCCGTTGCCATTTGTGCATCCTTCGGCGGAGGCGAACGACCGGGTTTCGATAAGCCTTGTCTTGTCCGAGCTCTACAACAGTCTTGAAGACCGCGAGTCAGAGGGGGACCCTCCCTCGTTCCCAGAGTAAATATGGATAGCTATCTTTCAGGCAGAGAACAACTTGGGGAATCCAAGAAATCAAAGGATTCGCTTGAGCTTTCAGCTCCCGAAGCAGGGCTCGGGCAGTTGGCGATGCCGCCTGCGGAGGACCGTGCCGAAAGCGAGGTCTGCGGAGAGGGCGGAAGCAAGGTCTCCTACGTCTCGGAGGAGGGCCGCGTGACCAAGATCGTAGTCACCTGCAAGTGTGGCCAGATCACCGAGATAGACTGCAAATACGAGGAGTAATTGCTGCAGTTCCTGCCCTTGGGTGAGGGAAAAAATTGCCCCCAAGAAAGTGTGGTTTCGCAAGTCGCTGATAGGTAGTGTTTTGTGAGATTGGCATATGGGTTGCTTAGTTGGCAGCCAAATGTTGAACGGAGTCTACCAAAACGCAGCGGCCATGACGGGCCTAGAGCACTGGAACAATTCTATTGCTCAGAATATCGCGCAGTCCTCTACGCCTGGGTATAAGAAGGCGACGCTCTCCTTTGAGGGAGTGGAAGCGGGCAATGTAGGCATCCAGAACGAGTTTGGTAAGACCCTCGAGCATGCGACGCTGCAGACGAAGGGAGTCGGTTCGGTCGATTTCACCAGCGGCTCGATTGTTCACACCAACGGCGACTTCGATTTCGCGATCGAAGGAGACGGCTTTTTCGAAGTGCGAGCCGACGACGGTCAAATCGTCTACACTCGAGACGGGCAGTTCAAGGTGAACGACCAAGGCGAGCTCGTCACCAAGCAAGGCTTCAACGTTCTCGACGACACCCGCAACGCGATCGAGCTCGATCTGACTCGTGGCAAGCTGCAAGCCGCCAACGACGGCACGCTCCGTCAGAACGGTATCATGGTGGCAGAGCTGAGCATTCGCGGCATCAAGAACCCCGGTGATCTTATTCGTTCCCATGGCGGGTTTATCCTTCCGGGAGGCGAGCAAGGAGTGACCCGTCACTTGGAGAACGCGTTTGTCCGTCAAGGGGCTCTCGAGCAGAGCAACGTTTCCGCCACCACGGAGATGATCAATCTGATCAGCGTCTCCCGCTCCTTTCAAATCAACCAGCGCGTCGTCCAGCAACAAGACCAGTTGCTCGGCAAGGCGATCCAGTCCCTCGGAGGCCGCTAGTAGCGAGCCCGGCTCAACCCAACTAATTTAATCAACCCAGCTAACCAACCATGAGTATCTCACTTTATTCGGCAGCGAGCGGCATGGAGGCTCAACAGACGAACCTCAACGTCATCTCCAACAATATCGCCAACGTGAGCACCACTGGCTTCAAGAAGAGCAAGGTCGAGTTCCAGGACATGTTCTACCAGGTGCCGAAGTCCGTGGGCGCGGATTCCGGAGGCAACATTCTCCCGACCGGTATTCAGGTTGGTACCGGTACGCAGGTTGTTTCCACTTCCAAGGTCTTCACGCAAGGGCAGGTTAGCCAGACAGGCGAGCAGCTCGACGTGGCGATCGTGGGCGAGGGCTTCTTCCGTATCCAGGGTCCTGATGAAACTTACTACACTCGCGACGGAGCGTTTAAGATCGGCCCTAATGGTGAGGTGACCAACTCCCAAGGTATGCCCGCTCTCGACTTCCCAGGCGCGCCTAATGGAGCGACTAAGATCGTGATCGATTCGAGCGGAGGCATTTCCTACCTTAACGACAACGGGGAGAACCTCGGAGCCGGACAGATCCAGACCGTGACGTTCCGCAACCCATCCGGTCTCCTCGCCCTCGGTGGAAACCTTTTCCGTGAAACCGACGCAAGTGGCGCCCCGACTCCTGGTAATCCAGGCCAGGACGGATCCGGCACTTTGCAGCAGGGTTACCTCGAGACTTCAAACGTGAACATCGTCGAAGAGATGGTGAACATGATCCTCGCTCAGCGAGCCTACGAGATTAACTCCAAGTCGATCCAGACTTCGGATAACATGATGCAGCAAGTTAGCCAGTTGAAGCGATAATCATGAAGACTTCCGTATTCCTCCGCCTCGCATTTGGCCTCGGCCTGGCCATCTTCATCTTCGCCAGCGCACTTCGCGCTTCGCTCGAGGACATTCTCGCTCCATTGCCGGTTGCCGAAGTTACCGCTGTATCCGTCTCTTCGGTACGTACTGCCGGGGCAGTGCCTGCTTCTCGCGAAATCGCCATTTTTGACAGCCTCCCGGAAGTTCCGAGCTACCCGGAAGACGCGATTCTCGCCGTGGATGTGCACGAAGAGATCACTCGCGAGTTGCAAGCTCAGTTGCGGACCTCGGGCGATCTATCGCTGGTTCCTCTGCGCGACTTGCCGGACATTTCTGAATACTCGCAACCGTTCAGCGTAAATCTGGTCTCGGTTCCCAACCGTCTCGCTCGCGGCAATGTCTACCTTCGCTACCAAGTGGAAAACGAAAAGGGGATCTTGGGAGAGTGGACAGTGCCGTTTCGTGTACACCTTTTCTCCGAAGTCTGGTTCCCCAAGGCTCATCTTCGTTCTGGAGATCTCGCGGTTCCATCTGACTTCGAGATCCGACAGATCGATCTGCTTACCGAACCAGACGCGGTCCCAGCCTCTCTCGAAAGCCTGATGCGTCACGAGTACGCTCGCGACGTCATGCCAGGCAAGCCGCTTCAGTGGCGTGACCTCATGGAGCGCTCGCTCGTTCGCAAAGGCGATGTCGTGGAGGTGACTGCCGTCAATGGTCTGCTCGCCATCTCCATGAGAGCCGTCGCTCGCCAAGATGGTTCGGATGGAGATCTGATCCTTTTGCGAAACATCGATTCTGCCAAAGAATTTTCAGCCCGAGTGATCGGGGAAAACCGTGTTGAAGTCATTTTCTAGAAAACGCCCAAGCCCTACAAAAATGCGTATCACAATTTTACTTACTGCTGGAGCTCTCGCTTTCACTAGCCTTTCTGCGAAGTCACTCTGGAACACGCCTACTAACCGCGAGAGAAGCATGTACGCCGATCGTAAGGCGAACGCGGTGGGGGACATCCTGCAGGTCACGATCGCGGAAGAGACGATTGTTAACCGAACTTCTTCCAAGACCTCGTCAAGCTCGCCAAACGTAGGTGGAGCAAGTCTGAAGTCGCTGGTCATCCCTGACGTTCTGGAGGATTGGGTCCCGCCATCCTACGAGATTTCGGGTACTGATACTTACAGCGGTTCTGGTTCGATCACCGATGCGAATACGCTTGAAGCGAAGGTCGCGGTCATGGTTGCGGACGTTTTGCCAAACGGAAACTTGATCATCGAAGGCGCCCGTAAGTCCAAGGCGAACGGAGAGGCCCAGTATATCGTTTTTCGAGGCATCGTACGTGAGGACGACATCGGCCTGGATAACAGTGTCATGTCCTACAATATTCTGAATGCGAGCGTCGAGATCATCGGGGAAGGGGACATTACCCGATCCCAGACCAAGGGCTGGATCACGAGGTTGTTAGATATCACCAACCCATACTAAGCGCCTGACCACTTTTCCTAAAATCCTTTCCACCCCTGCACACAGTGAAGCTTCTAGCTAAAATCATACTTCTTCTAACTGTATCCGCTACTGCGTTACAGGCTGCGAGAGTTAAAGATCTCGTATCGATTGAAGGAGGCCGGGACAATCAGCTGATCGGTTACGGTCTCGTGGTTGGTCTCGCTGGAGACGGCGATAGCTCTTCTCCGATGACCATCAACGCGGTTGCTAACTCCTTGCGTCGTTTCGGTCTCACCGTAGATCCGGAAGAGATCAAGTCTGAGAACGTAGCGGCCGTCATGATTACCGCTGACATCCCTCCTTTTGCTCGTGAGGGTACTCGTATCGACATTACGGTCTCTTCGATTGGCGATGCGGAAAGCTTGCAAGGGGGCGTTCTTTTGCAAACCCCGCTCATGGGTGCGGACGAAAGTGTTTACGCGGTCGCTCAAGGGCAAATCGCGGTTGGTGGATACATCGGCGGTTCGGATGGCCCAGGAGGCGCATCGATTCAGAAGAATCACCCGACAGTGGGCGCGATCACGGGTGGCGCAATTGTTGAAAAGGAGATCCCGATGGAGTTCACCAACGGTGGATTCGTTAAGCTTCTTCTCCGTAATCCAGATTACAATACAGCGTCCAAGCTTTCTGAAGCGATTAACGTCATCTTCCCAGCCAGCACTATCGCTCTAGATGCCGCGGCGGTTCAGGTGACCATTCCAGAAATTTACCTCGGTCGCGAAGTCGACTTCATCTCCTCTATCGGAGGAATCAACGTAGAGCCTGATACTCCGGCGAGAGTCATCATCAACGAGCGTACCGGTGTCATCGTTACCACGGCGAATGTCCGCGTATCCACTGTAGCGGTGAGCCATGGTTCGCTGAGCCTGACGATCGCTCGCTCGCAAAACGTTTCCCAGCCCGGCCCGTTTGCTCAGACAGGAGAGACAGCGGTCGTTGAAGGGACTGAGTTGGAGGTGACCGAAGAGCTCGGCGCGTTTCACGTGATTCCTGACTATCCCACCATTCAGCAGGTGACGAACGCTCTCAACGCGATGGGCGTTTCTACCCGCGAGATGATGTCGATCCTGCAAGCTCTCAAAAGCGCCGGAGCTCTCCAGGCCGAGCTTGTTATCAAGTAGTCTTAAGCAAACGAATTTTATAAACCAAACATGGACGTAACGAGTACAGCGGCAGCAGGTCTAACGGGCCAAAGCTGGAAGGAGCAAATGCTCACCGGCGATGCTTCTCGTGCCGAGCAAATGAAACAGCTCGGTGCCGAGTTCGAAGGTATCCTGCTACGCCAGTTTCTCGACGAAGCTCTCAAACCGATGGATCCGGAAAATGGATACTTTGGGACGGGCTCTACTCCCATGTACGAACACTTAATCAAGGATTCCTTGGCCAATTGCATCACGAAAAGCGGATCTCTCGGATTCTCTTCCGTGCTGCAGGCCCAACTGTTTCCTCAAGAAATGAACGAAGGAAAGGGAAACGCATCCCATGAGTAATAATTTGGCAGAGAAAGACTGGAACCCGCTGGTCGAGATGCTGCGCCATGAAGTGCAGGAGTACGGAGGTCTGTACAACTTGCTCGAACGTCAGCAGGAAGAGATCTTTAAACGTGACCCTCAGCTCGTGCTCGATACGAACGCCGAGATTGAAAGCTACATGGCGGACATGGGTGGCCTACGTGAGCAACGCGAGAATTTCGTTCGCGAGATGGCTCGTGCGTTTGGCGCGGACGAGGAGCAGCCGTTGTCCAAGCTTTTAAACTACTTCCCAGATTTCATGCAGCCGATGCTGCAAGCGCTGGTGGACGAGATCAACCACATGGTACGCCGCACCCGCCAGAAGGCTCGCCAGAACTTTATGCTGCTCTCCCGCACGATGGAGATCAACCACGAGACAATGCAACGTCTCCAGCCTGGAAACTACAACAAGACTTACTCCAAGCGAGGAAGGGTGGGGATCAAGACCCAAGCCCAGTCCCGCTACCAAGCGTTCGTTTAGTTTCCTGAATATTCGAATTCAAATCCTGGATACCCACACCACATGGCCAGTAACATCCTAGGCAACCTTGCCAACGCCAGCAAAGCCCTCACGGCGCACCGTTTCGGTGTGACCACCGCGGGTAACAATATGGCGAACGTCAACAACCCGGACTATGCCCGTCAGCGCGTAGTGATCGGGGAGGACGGGGTTGTGCAGACGATGGCTGGCCCGCAGGGCACCGGAATCGAGATCCAAGGCTTCGAGCACATGCGTGACAAGGTGCTCGATCGCGAGCTCCTCCGGGAAAGTTCGCTCAACGCCTCGCTTAGCGCTCAGCAAGCCGCCATGAGCAAGGCCGAGTCGAATCTTGGACAAGAGATTTCCCGCTCGGGCGACTCGCCCTTTATCGATGGAGCTACAGCTGACGATGGTGGCATCGGCGGTATCGCGGAAACCATCAACAATTTCTTCAACGCCTTCCACTCGCTCTCCGCAAATCCAGGTTCGGATGCGGAAAAGGAGTCCTTGCTGCAGAAGGCGGACATCCTCGTTGAGAAGCTCAATGTCACTTCCGAGCGTTTCAGCGACTTGCACGATGACTTGGCTTTGCAGGTTCGCACCGATGTCGGTTCGGCGAACCAGATGCTCGAAGAGATCGCTCGTCTCAACGCGGAGATCTCTCGTGCGGAGTCAAGCAAGGCCGGGCAGGCTCTCGCTCTCCGCGACCAACGCCAGGGCGTTTTGGAAGATCTCTCCAAGATCATGCAGATCAAGACGGAGGAGATCCCCAACAGCGCCGGCCAGATTCGCGTGTACGTCCCGACTGTAGGCGGAGAGAGCCCGACTTTGGATCTCGTCGAGCGCGGTCGTTTCAAGGAAGTCGATTTCGACGATTCTGGCGCTGCTCCGATCTTCACTGTAGGAGACGACAAGGTGCAGATCGAGATCAAGAGCGGTCGTGTCCAGGGAGCCTTGGCAGCCCGCGATGGCGCGATTGCTGATTACCGTCGCGGTCTTGATGGCCTGGCCAACGAGCTCGTTACCCAGATCAACGGACTCTACAACACGGGTGTCGCTCCAGCCACTACAAACTTTTTTGCAGATACAGGAGATGCCGCCGAGCTTACTGCAGCGGGCATCAAACTTGCATCAGGCTTGGACGCTAGCACGCTCCGCACGACGAACGATCCAGACCAGAACCTCGGTGACAACTCCCTTGTTTTGGCGATCGCAGAGCTTGATCAGAAGAAGATTGCTGGCCTTGGCAACCGCGACTTTGCCTCCTTCTACCGTTCGACAGTAACCGATCTCGGTGAGAACGTGGCGAAAGTCGATGCCCGCCTTCAGGACGAAGAAATCGTCTTTAAAAACCTTAAAGCACAACGTGAAGCCGTTTCCGGCGTCAATCTCGACGAGGAAATGACTGACATGATGAAATACCAGAGAGCGTTCGAAGCGACCGGTAAGCTGATCCGGGCTATCGACGAAATGCTGGATGTCATCGTTAACCGACTCGTTTAGATCAAAAATTTGAATACACGATAATCTCAGTTTTCCCACAAAAATGAGAGTAACCACCAACACCTTCCCAGACAACCTGCTCAGTCACCTGCAACGCGTGACCAAGGATATGAACAAGCTCAATGAGCAGGTTGCTACGGGCCAGCGTATCTCCAAGGTCTCGGAGGATTCGGCTTCTGCGAACCGCATCTTGGACATGCAGGAGGAAAAGAAGCGGATTACTCAGTTTTCGAAGAATGCGGCACGTGCTGAGAATATCAATAACACCACCATTTCACAGCTGCAGAATTTCATCCAAATCTCAGATCGTATCAGCGAGTTGGCTACATTGGCCGATGGTTTGAAGGGGCCGGACGGAATGAAGGCCTACGCGGAGGAAGTCGACGAGCTTATCGAGCACGCGATGCAAAGCGCGAACGCGAAGTTCAATGGTGAATACATTTTTGGCGGCGTAGATACGGGAACAGAGCCATTCGAGGCAAATCGCGATGCGGATGGAAAGATCGTCGTGGGAGCGGGTGCCGCAGTCACTTACGAAGGTACTGCCGAAGGCGCTGAGTTCCACCTTTCCGAGACAGGCACGATTCACCCTTACACTGATGGAACGACGAATCAGGAGTTCGCCGACTTCATTAATCGCATGGTCGAACTTCGTGATGCCTTGGAGACCGGATCTACCGATGCGGTGACCCCGCAGATGCGCCAAGATCTCGAGGAGTCGGAAGATGAATTGATCTTCGCTCTTAGCCGTCAGGGTTCTGTGCAAATGCGCATCGAATTCGATCTCACTCTCAACAAGCAACGTTTCACTGACTTGGAGGAGAACATCTCTGCCGAGGCTGACGTGGACATTGCCCAAACTGTGGTTAGGCTGACTCAGGTTCAGAACGCCTACCAAGCCTCGCTCAAAAGCGCCGGCCAGGTGCTCAACCAATCATTGCTCGACTACATTTAATAGCCGCAGCCGCCTAACCCCCACCTAGACCACACTATTCATGAAAGTCGCACCCGAATCCCAGTCGGATAAACAGGTTTGGATCAAGCCGATGGAGTTTGAACTCATCGGTGGCTTGATCGGATTGGAGGAATACACTCGTTTCGAGTTGCTGATCAACGAAGAGGAAGAGCCCTTTAAGTGGATCCGCTGCGTCGATCACCACGAGCTTGGGTTCGTCGTTGTCGAGCCATCCTCCATCGTGACCGACTACGATGTCGAGATCGCGGACGATGACGCTTCGAAGCTCGAGATCGAAAGCGCCGACGACGTAATCATCCTGAACATCGTCACTCTGAAGAACGACGATATCGAGTCCGCTACGGTCAACCTGATCGGGCCGGTAGTGATCAATCGCCGCACGCTGAAGGGCAAGCAGCTGATTGCCGCCAACTACATGAAGTTCTCCGCTCGCCATCCCATTTTGAGCGAGAGCGCCGTGGCCTCCTAAACCGTATCCAGAATCCAAGGAAGGACTCACTAATGTTAATACTTTCCCGAAAAGTGAATGAGGCGATCGTGATCGCCGAAAATATCGAGATCAAGATCACCCGTATAGACGGTGACACTGTGAAGATCGGAATCGATGCCCCACGCTCCATCCCGGTCGTTCGCAAAGAGCTCTTCGAAGAAATGCAAAAGGCTAACAAGGAAGCGATCGCGACGCCTGTCGCGGCTCCGGCCAGCGGCACTCCCGCGAAGCCGAAGCTCTCTGGACTGGCCAAGAGTCTTGCATCTAAGAAGCAGTCAAAGCAACCGGCTCGTTCCTCGCACAACCAGGGCGCATGATGCGCTCGCGAGAGACTAGCCACTCAGTCGTAAACTAAACTAACCTAATGGAAGAGGTCGTAATATGGTTATCAATACTAACTCCAACGCAGTTGAAGCTGCGAGCAGTCTCCAGCGGAGTTCTGCAATGCTCAGCAAGAGCTTAGCTCGTCTTAGCTCAGGCTCAAAAATCATCAACCCATCAGACGATGCTGCCGGTCTAGCGGTATCGGAAAAGCTCGAAGCGCAAAACGCTCGCGTGCTTGCAGCGAGGACGAACACGCAGAACGCGATGTCCATGCTGCACACTACGGACGGTTTCTTGCAGGGAATGATGCAAACGTTGAATCGTATGAGTGAGCTCTCGATGATGACTCGAGACGTCACGAAGAACGACAACGACAAGGCTCTCTACGAAGAGGAATTCGAACAGCTGAAGGATCAGCTTCGTAGTGTGGTTGGCGCGAATACCTCGCCAGCTTGGTCCGCGGACGGAGAACCGATTGGTACCTTTAACGGCATTAGCCTGTTTGGTGATCGTGGCGACTTGGCTACTGTCGTTGGCGCGACTGGTGACCAGTTCATGAACATTCCTGAAATGAACCTCAAGGATGGGGCGACTTATTTCGCTCAATTGCTTGAGGATGGTGGCCCGCTCTCGGTGGCGGGAACGAATACGATCGCTCACCTCTCTTCCACGATTCAGGAGGTCGCGGAAAATCGCTCTCAGATCGGTTCGCTTCAATCTCGTCTTGAGTTCGTGAATACGCAGCTCACGACGCAGAGCCAAAACTTGGAATCTGCGAATTCGAGAATCCGAGATGTCGATGTAGCGGAGGAATCTACTCGCCTAGCGAAGTATCAGATTCTCGTGCAATCGGGTACCTCCATGTTGAGCCAGGCGAACTCTTTGCCTGAAAACGTGCTGCGTCTCCTCGGATAGGAGCTCGGTTCTGCCCAAACAACCTCAGACCCGAAAACTCATGTTATCCGCAGTTGACCAATATCTGAAGACGCTTCTCACCTTCGTGCCCTGCAACAAGGCGAACCGCTTTAACAACGACTATATCGCTCTCATTCACGTGCCTGCGAATGGTCCTGAAAAAGTGTACTCGCTCGCGTTTGGGGAAAACGAACCGCTCCTAACGGTCGCTTCCTATAAAAGCGCGGTTTGGGAGATCGTAGAGCATTTTGACTCTCAGGATCAGCCAAAGCCCGAGCTCGATGCGTTGCAGGCCCAGCTCGAGGCGGACCATCCTGCTCTCGACTACCTTGGGGTGAAGACTCTGAGGAACTGTGAGAATTACAGCGACGGACAAGCCGGCTTGGACTACTATCTAATGCTCTGGCAGAAGGACGGGGAGAGCGGCGTTGTTGAATGTTACGAACCGTATTCGAGAGACGACTACGCTTGGGCTACTGTGATTGGAGCTCTTCAAGTGCTGTCGAGTCAGTTTGAGTATGCTATAAAGTAGGAGGCTTTGAGCCGTGAGTACATCTTTCAAAACAACTAAAACGAACAAGCGTTTCCTCGGAGTACGCTTTGCGAGCTGCAATTGCTACGGCCGTCTTTATCTTAATGATGACGGTGTGGCCTATGTCGGACGTTGTCCGAAGTGCTATACTCCGTTTTCGGTGCGAATCGGAAATGGGGGCACCGACAGCCGCATGTTTGTGGCGAATTGCCGCTAGTTAGATTGCTGCAGTGCCGTATTTGATCGCAGGCTTGGTCGCTGCGGTGATCCTTATGCTATTGCCCCGATTCTTGGGGCGTAGGCATGAACGAATGCTGAAGCAGTACGAGGTTCTGGAGAAGCGATTCGGTCTCGTACGGCAGGTGGCGCAGAGTCGTTGGGGGAAGGGAATTGGAGAGCATTATTCTCTGAAGGGAGAGAATCGTGGGTATCCGCTTTCTTTGTACAGTCACTTTCGCAAGGTAGCGGGAAGAAAAGTGGAGTGGACGTCGCTGGTCTTTGAGGCTCTTTTTGTGGAGGACATTGAGCTCTGTATCGAGTTTGAGGGGACGGAGGCGAGTGCTCGCTTCGGCAAGAAGGAGGGCTTGTCTCGTGTCGAGGTTGCGTGGGGCGCGGACGTGTGGAGCAACGCGGATTTGGCTAAGTATCTTGCTTCGGAAAACTTGCTGGCTCGTATCTCGTCTTTTTCGAAGAAGGGGAGCTGCGGGGCGGTTCAGCTGAGTAAGGGCTTCATCGAGTACCGTGAAGTCGGCGTGATGGAGTCAGAGGAGCAGCGTCTTCGTTTTCAGGAAGGCATTTTGCTACTGGCCAATTTATGCGATGCGATTTCGCTCTATATGAGTGAGCGACGGGGGTAGCGTTGGTTCGCTTCTCGTAGCGCGGCGCTTTAGCCCGCGTCTGCTCTGGTATGATCCTGCAAGTGATCGCGGGCTGAAGCACCGCGCTACGGGGTCTACCTCAGGGCGTCTACGCCTGCTTTTAGGCGGCGAAGTCCTTCTTCGAGCGTCGAACGTGGGCAGCCGAAGTTGAGGCGGACGTGCACTTTGCTGTCGAAGGGGACGCCGTCGCTTAGGCCGATGCCGTGGCTTTCGAAATGGCCGATTGGATCTTTTAGCCCGAGCTTTGAGACATCCATCCAGCTGAGGTAGGTGGCTTCGTGTTGGTAGAGGCCGATTTCTGGAATCTCGCTCTTTATAAAGTTGTGGATGAGGTCTCGGTTTCCTGCGAGGTAGCGTTGCAGTTCGTCGCGCCAGTCTTGAGCGTAGCGGTAGGCGGCTTCGCAGGCGGTGTAGCCGAGATTGTTGACCTCGGCCATGATGCCTCGTGTCGCCATGGTGAACTGGCGACGGAGATTTTCGTCAGGGATGATGGCGATGGAGCAACCTAGACCGGCAAGGTTGTAGGTCTTGCTGGGAGCGATGAAGGTGAAGACGCGTTTGTTGGCTTCTTCTGAAACGGAGGCGAGCGGGATGTGTTTGCGGACGTCGAGGACGAGTTCGCAGTGGATCTCGTCGGAGCAGCAAATCAGGTCGTGGCGTTCGCAGAATTCGATAACTTTCAGCAGTTCCTCTCTTTCGAAGACGCGAGCGCAGGGGTTGTGCGGATTGCAGAAGAGGAAGAGCTTTGTGTCTGGAGTGACGGCTGCTTCGAGCGCGTCCCAATCGATGACGTAGCGGTCGCCGTCGAGCGCCATGGGGGCTTTGACGACGGGGCGTTTCTGGAATTTCGGGCCGAAAATGAAAGGCGGGTAGATCGGGGTGGTGGTGAGCACGTTGTGCTGCGGTTCGCAGAAGGCGCGGCTGGCAATGTTCAGGCCAACGACAAGCCCTGGAAGCCAGACCAGCCAGCTTGGGTCGATCTTCCAGTTGTACTCGCGTTCTAGCATTTCGACGATGGCGTCAGTGCAGGACGGCTCGGGACGGGCGTACCCGAAGATTCCGTGGTCGATGCGTTCGTGCAGGGCGTCGAGCACGACTTCGGGAGCGTGGAAATCCATGTCCGCCACCCACATGGGGAGGATGTCCTTGTGCTCGTACTTCTGCCATTTCTGGCTGTCGGTCTCGGTGCGGTCGTAGACGGTGTCGAAGATGGATGGCTCGTTGCTCATAACTGACTGAGCAAAGAGGCGAAACCGTGGCGGCTTGTAAACGTGAAAAGTGGATTGGGTAGGGCTCGACCGCCGTGGCGAGCCGCATCGTGTGGTGCGTGCTTGTGGTTCTGTCCGCACGACGGTCGGACCCTGCCAATTGCTCGTTTCAGGTGTGCGGTGTCCCGGACGAGGGTTCTTAATTGTGTGACAATATGACTCTCTAGGGTTTTGGTCGGTTTTGTAAGTCGTTGTTGTGCAGTGTAAAGGACTCTTTTGGCGGTTGGTATCAAAAGTGCACAATAGATGGCATCGAACAACTCACACGAATTCTAAAAGGAGGAAAAACAATGACATACTTAAACAGCTACAACACTCGTCGTAACGCGCTCAACTGGCCATCTAGCTTTGGAAGCTTGGAGAAGCAGTTGGACTCTATCTTCGCTGGTTTCCCGAGCTTCTTCGATCTTGAGAAGAACGTGGGGAGTCTCGGAACCGAATCGGGAGTGAAGGTTCGCTGGTACGAGCAGGGGGATGGCTACTTGGCTCGCCTCGATTTGCCAGGCGCTCGCAAGGAAGACATCTCGCTGGAGATTGAAGATGGCTACCTGAAGGTGACTGCCACTCGCAAGTTCGAGTCAGACGACAAGCAAGGCTCTTCATTTGAATACAGCAAGAGCTTCAACGTTCCCGAGGACGTTGATGCGGAAAAGATCTCAGCGACTTACGAGGATGGCGTGCTGAGTTTGAATTTGCCGAAGGGTGAAAAGGCCAAGCCTCGCCAGATCAGCGTTAACTAAAAGCGCCGCAAACTTAGAAAACTAAAATTAACGAAACACTTTAAGGAGGAAAAACATGACAACTTTAAACGTAACGAAGAACACTAAGACTGAATGCCCAACTGCTTGCCAAGCGGAGGCCGGGGACGCCAAACGCGTACGAAACGTAAGGCCACAATATCGTGTCCGGGAATTGGATACGGAGTTTGTGGTGACGGTCGATGTGCCGGGTGTCGCCAAGGAGGCCGTGGATGTATCGCTTGTAGACGGCGTGCTAGAGATCTCGGGTACGCGGTCGTGGGCGCAACGCGGGGATTGGAAGCCGCTGGCAGGCGTGTCGGAAGATGACGTTGTCTACCGTTTGCGCCTGGCGATCGGGGACGAGGTCGATGGCGAAAAGATATCGGCTGATCTCAATGCGGGTGTTCTTAAGCTCACTTTAGCAAAAGCAGAGGATAAAAAGCCGCGCCGGATCGCTGTGAACTAGCGATAGCGGTTGTGGTTTAAGGGAAGGAGGGAGCCGGTCTCGCGAAAGCGGGGCCGGCTTTTTTGTGTCCGTAGCGCGGAGCTTTAGCCCGCGTAGTAGAGGTGCACGAGTATTGGTCGCGGGCTGAAGCACCGCGCTACGGGTTGGATTCAAGCTTGTCTCCCGAGTGGGCTCAGGTTTGTGGTAGAGGGACGTTATGAGGAAATTTTGGATACTCGCTCTGTGTGCTCTTGGACTCTTTGTTAACTCGACCCTTTTCGGCCAGGAGCAGGAAGCGGCAACTCCCGCTCAAGAGGTGGCGCAGGAAGGGCAGACCTTTTCGGAAGTGCGTGAAGAGGCTCTGCAGAAGTTCAGTCAACTGACGGATATTGATTTGGGGGGGAATTCGGGCGCTCGCCTTTTCTTTTTCTTCCTTTTGCTTTTTGGCACCTTTGTCGCCCGCAAGATTGTGGTAGGCATTTATGTTCGTTGGTTTCACAGGGCGGCGGAGAAAACGTCTTGGGCGTTCGACGATAAGTTGATTCCGGCAATGACAGGCCCGATCGGGGCGATGGTCTATGTGATCGGTTTCTTTCTCTCCATTTCCATATTGAGCTTATCGCCAACTATGGACGTCGTGATTTTGCGAATCTTCCAGGCCTCGACGATGACGGTGCTTTTCTGGGGATTGTTGCGGGTGGTCGACGTGATGGCCGAGGTGATGGTGGATGTGGCCAAGGAGAGGGATCACAGCGTTTATCACTTCATCCCGCTTATTAAGAAGACGGCCCGCATTTTTCTGATCGTGGTCGCGGTGGTGCTGGTTGTTCAGAACCTCGGTTACTCGGTTGGCTCGCTGCTTGCCGGTATGGGGATCGGCGGTTTGGCTCTCGCCTTGGCGGCTCAGGAGTCGTTGGCGAACTTCTTTGGTTCGGTGAGCATCGTGGCGGATCGGCCCTTCAAGGTAGGGGACTGGATTCAGGTTGGCAGCAAGGTCGATGGAGACGTGGAGGAGATCGGTCTGAGATCGACGAAGGTGCGTACTTGGTCCAAGTCGCTGATGACGATTCCCAACAAGGTGCTGGCTAACGAGATCATCGAGAACTGGAGCCGTATGCCCAAGCGCCGAGTGAAGCAGTACATCGGCGTCAACTATAGCACGTCGCCGGAGAATATGGAGGGCTTGGTGGAGGACATCAAGAAGCTGCTGAGGGAAGACGAGGGGGTGAACCAGGATTTCATTTTGGTGAACTTCACCGACTTTGGGGAGAGCGCCTTGCAGATCCTTGTCTACTACTTCACTTCGACCACAGCCTGGCTGCCGCACATGGACATTCGCCAAAGGGTGAACTTAAAGATCATGAAGGCCGTGGAGGCTCGAGGCTCCTCTATCGCGTTCCCGACGCGTACGCTGCATATCGAAGGCGGTTTGCCGCAGCTTTCGGGCGACGAATAGGCGGCATTGTTCCAGTTCTGTGCCCTGATAGAGATAACCTGATAGGGATACTATCGAGACGTCGTTTTTCTAGCACCTAGGTAGAGCGTAAAAACATTAAAAACTGTGTAAAATATCAAATTTTTTACATTCGTAATGTTAAACCGATTGCTCCGAACCCTGATTCCGTTATCTCTTTTTCTTATCGACGCGATAAGTAACCCAAACGCCCTCGTCGACAGCGGCCCTGCCGTCTAATCCACTTTCTTTATGTTGTTTGGGAGAAGTCCGGTCCCTTCGGGGACCGGGCTTTATTCCTTTTGGGAGGGACGGTTGGGCGGGCGATGTCCGCTACTGTTTTCTAAGCTGCCCTACTACGATCGGCTGTAGCTGTAGTCCAACGGGCATCCAATTGGCTTGGAAGCCTGCGCGTTCAAGCTCTTGGTTCATCTCCTCTTTTGTGAAGAGGCCAAGTCGGTGGCTTTCGTTCAGCCGATGGGTTTGGTCGCCCGAGCGCACTTCGTAATCTATATTTATGATGGATACGGTGCCGTCGGTATCGCCGGTTCGAGTCCGCTGGATGGTTTCGCCCGAGTTTGTGTCCGTCGTTTCAATAACGTCCACTTGCCCCGGCCGCCAGACGTCAGGCGTGATCCAAGGTTCGAGAATGAGCCAACCTTTGGGTTTGAGATGGCGGGCGAAGCAACTGAGGGCGTCTCTAAGGCCGGTGAGTGTCTCGACGTAGCCGATCGAGCTGAAGAGGCAGAGCAGGCAGTCGTATTGGCCAGGTAGATTAAAGCGTCGCATGTCTGCGACCTCGAAGCGGGCTTGCGGCGACTTTTTCTGGGCGATTTTCACGAAGCCCGGCTGGATGTCTAGTCCGTCCACTTGGTAGCCAAAGTCGCGGTTGAGCCGGAAGGCGTGTTCTCCGGTGCCGCATCCGATGTCGAGCAAGTGCTGCGGTCGGGGCGAAATTCGGCGGAGCAGGGAGTCGATTTTACCCGCCTCTTCTCCGTAATCCTTAAGATCACGGTAGATCAAATCGTAATAATCGGTGGAACGGGTGTACATTTTTGTGCACCTTATAATCCCTATAAGGCGATACAAGCCAATCAGGGGCTTCAGCGGGCAAGTTGCTAGTTTACCGGACTTGCTTTTTAGGGAAATGCCCTCCCTTATTTGCACTTTCATTTCATTACGTACGATAAGTTATGCGCGACTACTTTCTTCGGAGACTGCTGCTGATACCACCGACCTTGATCGGGGTGACTATGATCGTCTTCGCTATCACTCGATTTGTGCCTGGAGGCCCCTTTGAGCGAATGCTGATGACCGCCCAGATGGCAGCCCAAGAAGGCGGCGGAGGAGGTGCGAACCGCGGGGCGGCGCTCTCGGAGGAGCAGATCGAGAACATGAAGGCCTACTTTGGTTTGGATAAACCTTGGTACGTGGCTTATGCCGGCTGGCTCGGCAAGGTGGTGCAGGGCGATCTTGGCACCTCTAATATCTATAACGATTCCGTGTGGAGCATGATCAAGGAGCGTCTGCCGGTATCGTTTTTTTATGGAGGGATGACGTTGCTCATCACCTACGCGGTTTGTATTCCGCTAGGGGTGGTCAAAGCGATAAAACACATGACCTTCATCGACAACGCCACCTCGGTTGTAATTTTTAGTGGATACGCGATTCCTGGCTATGTGTTAGGATCGTTGCTGGTGGTGTATCCAGCGGCGCGGTGGGGCTGGTTCCCTATCTCAGGTTTCCATAGTTTCGACTTTGAATACATGACGACTTGGGAGAAGATCGTGGATCTCTTCCATCACGGCGCTCTTCCTCTAACCTGTTATCTCATCGGCAGTTTCGCGTTTGTGACGTTGCTCATGAAGAATCACCTTCTGGAGAACTTAGCCGCGGACTATGTTCGTACTGCGGTAGCGAAGGGAGTTAGTTTCAAGTCTGCTGTATTCAAGCATGCGCTACGAAACTCCCTGATACCGATCGCGACGAACTTCGGTCAGAGTTTCACCATATTTGTAACGGGCTCCTTCCTGATCGAGACGATTTTCGATATCGATGGCCTCGGGTTGCTGGGGTATTCCTCCACGCTTGAGCGTGATTATCCGATCGTGATGGGGGTTCTTCTCATTTCGTCCATCTTCATGCTTGTGGGGAATTTGGTAGGCGACGCGTTGGTCGCCCTGGCTGATCCTCGGGTACGATTCAAGTAGACCAGTTTTCCGCGTCACGATGTTGAAGTTTAAACTCAATCCGATCACCCGTAAGAAGCTGGAACGCTTCCGTTCCAACCGCCGGGGTTTTTATTCGCTGATCATTTTTAGCATCCTGTCTCTGCTCGCCGTGTTTGCGGAGCTTTGGGTAAGCAACCGAGCTCTGATTGTAAGCTACGAGGGTGAGTGGTACTTCCCGACTTACACTGACCAGAAGTCGGGAGCTGAATTTGGCGAGGACTATACCTTCGAGGCGAACTACAGGGATCTCGCCAAGAAGTGGAAAGAGGAGGGGAGCGATAACTGGGTCTTGTTGCCGCTCGTGCCTTACGGGCCGAACGAGAGCGATTTTCAGGAAGGCAAATTCCCGCCTTTCGAGCCTTCGTTCGCGGACCGACATTATCTCGGCACGGACAAGACTGCTCGCGATGTGCTGGCTCGCTTGGTTTATGGTTTTCGAATCGTGCTCGGCTTTTCGGTTGGCTACGTGAGCTTGGTTTATCTGATCGGCGTCGGGATCGGTTGTTCGATGGGCTACTTTGGCGGCAAATTCGATTTGCTGGGCCAACGCCTGATCGAGATTTGGTCGAACATCCCGTTCCTCTACGTGGTCATTATCGTGGCGTCCGTCACTACGCCGAGTTTCTGGAAACTGCTCTTGATCGTGGTCGCCTTTTCCTGGACGGGCATGACTTTCTACATGCGTTCGGGAGCTTACAAAGAGAAGGCGCGTGACTATGTGGCGGCGGCCGAGGCTTTGGGCGCTGGAAACGGGCGTATCATCTTCAAACACGTGCTGCCGAATTCGCTTTCGACTCTGGTCACGTTCATCCCGTTTACGGTGGCGGCGGCGATCACGAGCCTTACGGCTCTCGACTTTTTGAACTTTGGTTTGCCGGTTCCCACTCCGAGTTGGGGTGAGCTTTTGAAGCAAGGAACTACCAATTTGCACGCTCCATGGATCGTATTGTCTGCCTTCGGCGCAATGGTCTTGGTGCTCTTGCTCGTCACTTTCATCGGAGAAGCGATTCGTGAAGCCTTCGATCCCAAGAAATTCACCCTTTACCAGTAGGAGTTAGGAAAATGAAGAATATGAAACAGATCCGTAAATGGATGTTTGTCCCTGCCACTTTCGCAGCGCTCGCCCTCGTCGGTTGTGGCGGCGGCGATAAGGAGGAAAGCGCAGCGGTAGAGCCGGGGACTGGGAAAGCCCTTGAAGATGCGGCGGCTTACTATGCCGAGCATCCCGACTTTTTTACCTTTGCGACTCCAGCTGACCTGCCGGCCGATTTGGTGTGGGAAGATTCGAGCGATCTGCCGGAATTCGCATCGCCCGATGCCAAGCGAGGCGGAGTGTTGTATGATTTCAACCTCTCGTATCCACGCACGTTGCGGACGATTGGACCTGACTCCAATAGCGCCTTTCGCAAGTTCCTGCTCGACGATTACAGCTTCCGCGTCGTGCACCCGCATCCGAACATTCCGGGCAAGTATTATCCGGCTTTGGCAGAAGCCTGGTCGATTGATTGGGAGGGCAAGCGTGTCTTTTTCAAGCTAGACCCGAAAGCGACTTACTCGGACGGCGTGAAGGTCACCGCTGACGACTATCTCTTCATGTTCTACTTCATGCAGCAGGACTATCATCAGGAGCCATGGTCGACCAACTGGTACCGTATGGGCGAAACCTATACAAACATCACCAAGTACGACGACTACACGATTTCGATCGGCGTGAAGGAAGCGAAGCCTGACATTTTCCGCCTCTTTGAAGAAGATGTCCGCCCGGTTCCCAGTCACCACTACAAGGACTACAGCGAAGACTTCACAACTCGTTACCAATGGACTTTCGAGCCAACCACTGGTCCCTACGTCGTTCTCGAAAAGGACATCAAGAAAGGCCGCTCAATCGCGTTGACGCGCATCGACTGGTGGGCGGACGACAAGCGTTTCCTCCGCAATCGTTTCAACCCAGACAAGCGTGTCTTCACCACGATTCGCGATATCGACAAGGCGCTTGAGGCTTTCAAGAAAGGCGAGCTCGATTACTTCCCGCTCACAGTTCCTGAATTCTGGCACCTTAAGCTGCCGGATGATAACGAGGTCGTACAAAATGGATACGTTGGAAAGTACAAGTTCTACACTGATAAGCCTCGCCCGAACATCGGCGTTTGGATGAACAAGGCAAAGCCGCTCCTCGCCAACAAGGACATCCGCGTAGGCGTTGCGTATGCTCTCAATTTCGACCTCGCGATCAAGCAGGTCTACCGTGGCGACTACGAACGCTCTCAAACCTGGGCGGAAGGTTACGGGGATTATCAGAATCACAACGTGAAGGCTCGTCCGTTTTCGGTGGAAAAAGCCCTCGCAAGCTTCGCCAAGGCTGGCTTTGTAGAGCGCGGCCCGGATGGCATCTTAGTGAATGACAAGGGTGAGCGACTGCAGATCGAACTCACCAATGGTCGCCCGCAATACAAGGACTACATCACGATCCTCAAGGAAGAAGCCATGAAGGCGGGTCTTGATCTCAAGATCGAAAATCTCGACCCGATGACTGCTTTCAAGAAGCAGCAAGAAAAGAACCACGATCTCGCGATTGGCGGCTACAATGTATCCGTCGAGCTGTATCCACGTTTCTTTGACTTCTTCCACTCCTACAACGCTCTTAATCCAGATGGCAGTCCTAAGCCGACTACTAACAACCTGACCACTACCGCGTACGATGATTGGGATGAGCTGATCGACAAGTACAAGGCGAGCGACGACCTCGAAGAGATTCGCGAGATTTCGCTTAAGATGCAGGAGCTCATTCACGATGATGCCGCCTATATTCCAGCTCACAAAGTGTCCTATTATCGTGTGGGCATGTGGCGTTGGATGAAGTATCCGGAAGGTTTTGACGCTCGTGTTACTGACTCTTGGGACCAGTTCGGTCTGATGTGGATCGATGAAGAAGAGCGTAAGGAAGTTCGTGCGGCTGTAAGAAGTGGCAAAACTTACGACCCGATTTTCGAGACGTTCGACCAATACAAGTTAAAGGATTAATGGATACGGCGGATCAATCGGCTCTCAGCGTTCGCAATTTGCGGGCGGGCTTCGCTGCGAAAGACGGTGTTATCGTAGCGGTCGATGATGTCTCGTTTGATGTTCCCAAGGGCAAAACCTTGGGGCTCGTCGGCGAGTCGGGCTGCGGAAAGAGCGTAACAGCGCTTTCCATCATGCGGCTTTTGCCGAACCCGACCGGCCGTATTATCAGCGGCGCGATCGAGCATCACGGTACGAATCTTGTCGACCTGAGCATCGATGAGATGCGGAAGGTGCGCGGCAAGGATATCGGCATGGTTTTTCAGGAGCCGATGACCGCTCTCAATCCGGTGCATCGGATTGGCAAGCAATTGAGCGAGTCCTTTCTTTTGCATTTCCCTGGTATCAGCAAAAAGGAAGCTTGGGATCGTTCGATCGAGGCCCTTAAGCGGGTTGGCATTCCAGCTCCAGAGATTCGTGTGACTGAGTTTCCTCACCAACTGTCTGGCGGTATGCGGCAGCGTGTGGTGATCGCAATGGCGCTCGCTTGCGATCCCGGAGTTCTTATTTGCGACGAGCCAACCACCGCGTTGGACGTCACCATTCAAGCTCAAATCCTGGATCTGATTGGTCAGCTGCAAGCGGACCTGGGCATGTCGGTAGTCATGATCACTCACGACTTGGGTGTGATTGCTGAAACGTGTGACGAAGTGGTGGTGATGTACGCAGGCCGAGTAGCCGAAAAGGGGAGTGTTTACGATATCTTCGAGAATCCCCAGCACTTGTATACGACGGGATTGCTGAGTTCTATCCCGAAGCTCGAGTCTCCGGCCAAGCAAAAGCTCTCGACGATTCCCGGCATGGTGCCTTCGCTGGTGGATATGCCAACCGGAGCGCGCTTCGCGCCTCGGTCAAACCATCCGAAGATCAAGGATTACCTCAGCTCCAAGGATTTCGCCGAAAAGCGACCCGAGCTTATCGAGTACGCACCCGGGCATTGGGTGGAAGATTGTGAATTTGTACGTGTATCCGGGGAATGAATATGAATTGTAATTTGTGTAGCGCGGTG
>NZ_JAENIL010000031.1 GCF_016595505.1 Pelagicoccus mobilis
CCCCCCCATTGATAGGTAATCATACAACGTCGAGGAACTTCGTATTCAAAGTGCTTCCCTCGCCAGTTAACCGTAATGCGACGCGCCGACTGACTCCTGTTCGCCACAACGAGAGCTACGGAACTGTCCAAATTTTTAAACGCGACGGTTTCTAGATCTCCAATCCAGCTCGGGCTCGCAATTCGAACAGCACCCGGCCTCACGAATTTGCTCAAGTGCCCAAGGTAGTAGTATTGGCCGTTATAACTCACCTGATCCATGCTATCCGAGCGGATCAAAAGCATCCCTTCGTTGGGATTGTCCTCGCCAATGACTGAGGGTCCACTGTTTTGATCTAACGCTGCGTTCCAGAGAACAATCGCCTTCGCCCAATTTCTCGGAATCTCGATCATCTCGTGCACGATGTTATCGAAGTGATCGTTCCACTCGCCAAAGCCCCCTTCCGTAAACCAAATCCCCTTTTCGGGGAATTCAGAATTCAGGGTGCTCATTGCTTGAATAGGTCCACCGTAGTGGTGAAAGCCACTGCCTGCTACGTATTCAGATGCTGATGACGAGAGAATCGCTTGCGGAATATCCAAGCCGTCATAATTGTGGTCGTGGCAAATGATCTTAACGCGATCCAAGCCAGCGGTCCGTAGAGCTGGACCAAGATAATCGCCTATAAATCTTATTTGCTGATTCTTAGTCAGAATCATACCTGGGTAATGTGCGGGTGAGTATCCCGGTTCGTTCTGCGGAGTTATCGCGTAAATAGGAACACCTTCCTCTTCGTAAGCCTGAATGAACTTCACCAGATAATCAGCGTTGGTCTCATAGTGAGTGTTCAAAAGAGTGCCACCGATCAAATCTCCTGAGCTCTTCATCCAACCAGGTGGACTCCATGGAGACCCCATCACTTTAATCTGAGGATTGATGGATAGAGCGTCCCTAATTCGCGGTAGAATATACTCGCGATCACGTTCAATTGAAAAGCGCTCCAATTGAGGATCTTCTTCTCCGTCGTTATAACTGTAGGTGGATAGATTGAAGTCTGAAGCGCCGATCGTCTGCCTCAGCATGCTGAGACCAATCCCTGTTGGACCGAACAAACTCTCCATCACTTCCTGACGTTTGGCATCACTCAGTCGCTCCGTAATCAACCAAGATGAAGCCCCAGTCAGTGACACACCCCAACCATCGATAGTCTGGTACTGCGTGTCCTCGTCAATGTCCACGATGAGGCCACCACCAGAGCCATCGTCCTTAAACAGAACGTCTTCCTGCTGTTCCAAGGTCACATCAAGAGACTCTGTCGTAAGCCAAACCTCGACCTCGGTCTCACCAAGAGCGATTGCTCCACAAAACAATCCGCCAAGGATCGCTATTCTCCTTAAAGTGAAATCCATCGTCATCAAATTGCAAATACAGGATAGGAGGGCCGAACAACCGGCCCTCCATACCCCATTTACTAGGCTTAGTACCTGTAATCAAACGCAAGTCTCCAGCTGAGCGGAGCTTGATAGACTTGCCCAAACAGCTTCTGCGTATCTTCTATGTTATACACATTCAATTGGACTGACGCAGGATTGTCGTGCATTTCGAACTCGTACTTAACCATGCCATCGAGCTGAAAGCGTGATTCTGTCTCAAGCGTTAGCGGGTCACCATTTTCATCACCGATGATCGCTCCACCACCTTTCGTGATGCCGGAAAAATACTGCCTTGGCCCTTCATAATTGCCGCCTAAGGCGAAGCTAAACCCTTTCAGTTTCGAATCTTCAGGCATTTCGTAATTCACCCAAAAGCTTCCTTGATCTTCCGGAGTATCGTCTAAAGCGAGCCCTGTTCCCGCACTAATGCGCGTTGAGGTATCCGTCCAATCTCCATAGACTTCATCAATTGGCAATCCGCCCAAACCAGCCCATGTTGCTGGATAATACCAAACAGCCCATCTGTCCTCAGGATACGGATACTCGATCCAACCTCCGGCGTTGATAACCTTCTTCTTGGTGTGAGCCCAAGTGAATACAAGTTGTAGATTATCAGTTGGCGAGTAAATGAACTGAGTATCCCAACCAGTCGACTCATCCGAGCCAAGAGCTACTGCAGTATTTCCGATCGGTCCTGCCGGGTCTCCGCCATTATAGTCGAGAGTAGCGTTATTAGTTAGGTTATCCTGATTGTAGAGCCAGCCAAACCAACCGGTAGAGTTCGTCGCGTATGCATTCGCGAATACAGCATCGAGCAAGGCTGCCGCTTGTGGTTGCGAAGCGTTAGCGTACCAGTTGGTATTGCCTGCTGAGTTCGTCGCTTGATAGATGGCTCCAGATCCGACAGCATCGAACCACTCATCTGAAGACGCGACGACCGCAGCGTTCCAGCCATTATTGTCAGGATTGAAATCGTTCACCTGGTAAATGATGTCAGAATTCGGATTGAATCGATTCGCATCAGTCAGTACCGGAGCATACCAAACACTGCTTGGATTTCCAACGGGAGAGCGCTCGCGAGTAATATCGAACTTGCTGAACGTGCCCGACAACTTTCCGTCGAAAAGCTCGAACTTTATTCCAAACTCTTCGTTCTTAGCGAGAGCAGCCGTTATCGGTACTCCCTGGAAATCGACATACCCTGCGAAGTTTGGCTGCACTCCCTCACTACTCATTGCGTAAAGAGAAACGGCTTCGTTGATCTTGAAGCTGATACCACTTTGGTATGTGGTTTCAGATGTTTCTTCAGAAGCTGTGGAAATCGTGTCTAGACTTCCGCCAACAGTTCCGTCTACTCGGTACTGAGGATTTCGAATCTCAGTCGCGTTTGAGGTGGTGTCACGCCGAGCTCCAGCGATTACCATGAGACGATCGTTTAGGAAACGGCCTTGGAATACTCCATAGTACGCATCGTTCATGGTCTCGAAACGCTCGTTTTGGCGCTCTCGCATGACAACATCCTGGGTCACCCCATCTCCTTGGGTTCCAAAACGGAAATAGCTAGCGTCTGTTGGATTATGGAAATTAGCTCCATCGCCAGGAGTCCCGATCGTACTAAAACGTCGCTCCTCGGTCGTGTCGGTATACCCCAACAAGAGATCTCCATGGAATCCGAACCAATTTTCTTTCGGTCCAAAAAGATCGAAGCTGTAATTCAGCTCTGCACGAATCTGATCCGTGGTGTTGTATTCTTTCTTATCTTCCCACTGGTAGGCAATAACCGCTGGTTGAACACCGGTCGTGATCCCTACCGCCTCAGGGCTGATCGCTTCGAAATTCACATCACCAATCGCCCAGGCAGGAGCTTGGGAACGGTTCGAGGCAAGCTCCAAAGAAGCGAGATTATCGCGCTGTTCGTAGTCAAATGAAGAACTATTGGCACCCACTAGAAAATACATATTATCCATGATTTTCTGGGTCAGTTTGAGCTCCAAATTGGAAGACTCATTGTGATTGTAAGTGTCAGGACCACTCCAACGGAAGGTTCGTGGGTCTCGCCCGTCTACCTCCAAGAAGCCGCCAGCCTCACCCCCATCCCAATTGATGAAGTTACTTGCTACTGAACGAAGGCTTTTCCAACCGATGCCATCGCGCTCCTGCTCGCCAAACTCTCCATCCAGAAGAATCTCAGTTCCCTCCCATGGCTTGTAGCTGAGAATTGGGGCAACAAACCAATGACTCTCCGTATCGAAGTCCGTGAACGAGTCGGTATCCTGGAAAGCGCCACTAATCCGGAATGCTAGCTTACCCGCTTCATCCAAGCCATCGGTGTAATCAATGGTGGTCCGCTTCATGTTATCACTGCCTATGGCTACAGACACAGAGCCTTGGCGCTCAGTTGAAGGCTGTTTGACAAGGTAGTTTATAACCCCTCCAAAATTGCCAACTCCATAAAGGAGAGAGGCAGGTCCGCGAACGACCTCCACACGCTCGATGTTTACCGAGTCGGTAGCATGACGCCTGCGAAACCCGTCGCGTAGGACAGAGTCAGTCTGAAACCCGCGAATCTTGAAGCTGGTTCTGTAAGCAGTTCCCGACAGTCCCTGAGGATTGTTTACCTTGCCCGGCGTCTGAGAGGACTCGCCTCCAGGTGAACCAAAGTCATTCTGACTCTCCAAGAGAATTCCAGAACTATACCGCAAGGACTCTCTGAGATCATTCGACCCCGTATCTCTCAAGAACTCTTCCGTTATCACCTCGATAGGCATCGGAATATCCTTGATCGCCGAGTTAAGTCGGGTTCCGGATATCGTGTTCGTCGCACGATAGCCTTCGTCTTCGCTTGCATCAACGGTGAATGGGGAAAGCTCAAAGACCTCCTCCGTCTCTTCTGAATCCTGAGCTATAGCACCTCCGACACCGACAACGGCTACAATCGGAAATGCTCGAATCAATCGCTTTAATGTTCTGTGGTTTGACATTCGATATTGGGTTGAGGTTGCAGCAGGACCATTCCCGTCGCGTTCATTGCGGGTAAAAGGGGCGTTGAGAGCCTTTGAGGGGACAGCTCTGCTGTTGGGGTCAGCTTAGAATTTATAGCAAGCTCGGATATTCCGCATCCCCCTTTGTAGGGGGTGCCGCTTTTATTGCCTACCAGAAGACTATATACAGTCCCACAGTAAGGGAACAGACAAGAGCACCAACCCACTTCGCTCCACGCGAGCTCTCGAGGTCAATCTTGTCGTTTACTGGCATGCGCACAGGTTCCTCCAGGGGGCGAAGGCGAGTCACGAGTAGTCCGAAACCTAGCACTAGAAAGAAGCAAATAGCCATCCGATCGAGGAAGGCCATCTCCTGTGAGTACCACCATCCCTTCGAAACAATCCAAGGCCCCAGTACCCACTTCAACAAAGCATATGCGACAGCGTTCAAAACGATACCAATCGCGCCAAACGCACGAGGCGTCCTAGGAGAGAAGAAACCCAAGATGAACACCGCCAAGATTCCCGGGGAGATAAATCCCTGAAACTCTTGAATATAGGAAAAGATACTAACGAACTGATCCAAAGACGGAGCAACAAACGCCGCCAATACCACGAACAAGAGAACAAACCCGCGTCCAATCCGCACAAGCTTTCGAGAGTCCTTTTCGCCACTAAATTTTGAATACAGATCCATCGTCGCGATCGTCGATGCAGAATTCAACATCGATGCAAGAGAGCTTATAACCGCACCACAAAGAGCGGCTAGAACGAACCATGAAACCAATGGATACGGCTTGATAAGATTTCTAACCAAGACTGGGAAGGCACGATCGTAGTCATAGCTCCCATCCGACGCCAGGAGATCACCGCTAAACAGATTATACGCCAGTATTCCTGGAATAACTACAAGAAAGGGAATCAGAAGCTTCAAAGAAGCTGCAAAAACGATCCCCTTCTGTCCCTCTGCCAAGGACTTCGAGCCAAGTGTTCGCTGTACGATATACTGATTGAGCCCCCAGTAGAAAAAATTCGGAATCCACAAGCCCACCAATAATGCCGTCCACGGCAAGTCGCTATCCTCCTTGGGACGGATCATGTGAACCTTGCCACCAGATCCGTTAGGTCCATTGCGAGCGATTGCCTCACCATCGACTCCATCATTGAGCAATAGAAACCGCTCCCATGCTCCCGCCTCTTTCAGGTCTTCGAGGGTCGCTGTGGAATTCTCTACCTTGGTAGCGATGAGCTCCTCTGCGGGCATAGACTCGAGCTTAGAAAAAGCAGCAATCATAACGATGACGCCTCCGAGTATGAGAGCCGAACCCCAAACCAAGTCCGTCCATGCGCAAGCTTTGAGACCTCCTACGAAAACATAGAGCGCTGCAAAGCCGGCAATCAACCAACACACAACCGTCAAGTTATTCAGTAAAGGTATGTCGTTGTAATACTCGGAAACGAATTTACCGCCCGAGTAGATCACCGAGGATGTCGCCACAAAGACGAGCGTTACGATCGCAGGAATAGCCATAGCCATAGCCAGTCTAGCTACCCCTCCAAATCTGTACTCAAGGAACTCTGGAATAGTGTATAGCCCGGCCTTGAGGAAACGTGGCAAAAACCAGAACCCCACAATCACCAGCGTGACTGCGGCCATCCATTCATAGGATGCGATCGCCATACCCAACCAATTAGAGGCTGCGCCGGACATACCTACGAATTGCTCGGTGGAAATGTTTGCAGCAATCAGAGAGAATCCTACCAGCCACCAAGTAAGTCCGCGTCCGGCCAAGAAATAGTCAGACGCCCCTTCACTTGCTCCTGCGGTCCTCCGACTCTTGGCAATTCCGATCCAGATGACACCGACAACTGCCACCACAAACAGCAAAACCTCAATCAGGTACATGGCTTCTTAGAACAGGTCTAGTTCTTGAGAATGTAAGTATTGATCGCTCGCGGCAGTATTGAGGACTCAGCCGCAAGACCATCGATCATAACCCGGTAATCAACCGCTAACTCGGTTTTGTTGAGAACTACCAGAACAATTTCGCCATTAGGGTTCTGAAAGGCAACCTCACGAATCTGATCGCGACTTGACGAAGAGGCGATGCGCTTTGCTCCCGGTTCGATAAATTTTGAGAAGTGGCCGATATAGTAGTAGGAATTTGTATACACCAGCTCTCCATCCTTCGTGTTCGCATGCACAGGAGCGAAGCAATAGTTCCCAACGTGATTCGGACCACCTCGTTCATTCAACAAAATATTCCAATCAGTCCAAGCGACGGTTCCAGCCTTGAAGTCATTTACCATCGAGTGTCCATATCGCTCGCCCAACTCCCACGCATCCCAACGATCAGCGTCGAACCTCTCAGCGCAACCTTCCGTAAACACGAGCTTAAAATCTGGATACGACTCGGCAACTTGCCGCAAATTGTAGAACTGCATGTCGCCGCCGGTCCACGGTTCATACCAGTGGAAGCCAACACCCCATACGTATTTCGCCGCTTCCGCATCTCCGAGGATTGTCGTGGCGCGTTGATAAATCTGATCCCGGTTGTGATCCCAAACAATGAGCTTCTTGTCCGACATACCCGCTTCTTCCAAAGTCGGTCCGAGATGGTCACGGACAAAATCGCGTTCCTCCTCTGCTGTCCAGACACATGATTCCCAGGTCTGAACCGCCATTGGCTCGTTCTGTACTGTGAGCCCCCAAATTGGCATACCACGCTTTTCGTATTCTTCAATAAACCTCACATAGTGGCGCGCCCAGGAATCCCGAAACTCTGGCAACAGCTTTCCTCCTCGCAATCGATTCCCGTTGTCCTTCATCCACGCCGGAGGCGACCAAGGGCTTGCGTAGAGAGGCAACTCACCACCTGCAGCCTCTATCGCTCGTTTGATCATTGGAATCCGATACCGCTCATCTAGACTCACGTCAAAACTTGCTAGGGAAGCATCCCCTTCCTCCACGTAGTCGTACATCGAGCTGGAAAAGTCGCAGCTGGCAATGTGTGTTCTTAGTAGATTGTAACCAATCCCTTCTTTCCTGTCGAAATACGCTTTCAGAAACTCTTCCTGAACCGACTCGGGCAATTTCGCAAAAGTCTCGGCCGACGAGTCAGTGATCGCCGCCCCAACCCCAACAAAAGTTTGGAAACTAGCACTGGTATCCAGCAATATAAATCCATCCGTCTCAAGAGGCTGTCCAAAGGGTTCAAAAGCCAGCGACTCCCCAGCAGACAAACGTAGCTCGGTGTCCTTAGCCGTCGTGAACGTTTCGATCTTCTTCCAACTGGTCTCCTTGGCAGACAATCCTGCAAGTGAGAAAAATACGGCTGCCGCAGCCGTTAACGTGAGGGTACGTGTTTTCATAGTATTCTAGGGGTAGTCCGCAATTCGGGATAACGCGGACAACACAAACGAAAATAGCAGACGCCTCACACGTCCGCATCCCCCTTAATGGGGGGATCACTTGAGATTCATAGCGGCCTAAAATCCTAGGCTACGACCAGGACAAAATCCTCAAACTCGAAGATACCTCAAATGTTGAACACTTGCGATCTTAGTCTAAGATTCTGAGCCTTGGAGTGCGGAACACCCCTCTTTAGAGGGATGCCACTTTTGCAGCTCCGCAGTATATTTTCTTGCTAACCCCTTTTCATCTGATGCGTGTCATCCGCCCTTTCAAAACTCTAGCCCAGGTGGTTCTACTTGCCACCATCAACCCGGCAATCGCACAAGAAGAGGAGTCACCACCACAACCACTGCGAAACATCGCTGAGATTACCGCCTTGTCCGATAACCTAGCTGGACGACAACTTAGCATCGACGTCACCGGGGTAGTCACCGCAGCCGAACCCAGTTGGCAAGGTCAATTCTTCGTTCAAGATCCAACCGGTGGTGTCTGGGTAGAATACTACGGCAACGCAACCCCTCCAATCGGCTCTCTTATCAAAATCACTGGCCAGAGCCACCCCGGAGCCTTCGCACCTATCATTGCTGCACCTCAGTGGAGCATTCTTGAAACGGTCCCACTACCAACAGCTAAAACAGTCAACATAGACGACCTTGTTCTTGGCGTGTACGATGGCCAACGTGTCGAACTCAAAGGCATAGTGCGAGCCGTTAAACAGGAGGGAAGTCGCTATATCCTAACGGTAGCTGCAGCCGGCCATCGACTCGAAGTGTGGGTCCCAGTGGAGCTGATTAAATCCCCTGAATCACTGATCGCTTCCACCATCGCGGTACGTGGCACTACCGCAACCCACTACAACCAAGACCTCCGGCACTTAACTGGCGTCGGTATATATACAACTCGCAGTGAAGACTTTGAAATAATCGCACTGGAAGAAAACGATCCCTTCCACAGCGCTATCATTCCAATCAAACGTGTAGCTCAACACCGACCTGGAATGGGTTCTGACAAACGAATCCGCATTTCGGGCACCGTTACCCACAAAGGGTTTGGTCCACGTCTATTCATACAAGATGAATCTGCAGGGCTACGCATCATGAGTTCGAAATCGAGCAACATAAATGTTCAAGACCACGTAGAAGTAATAGGATTCCTAGAGTTCGAAAACCACTTGCCAGTCCTTAACGATGCCATTTTGCGTAAAACCTCCGCATCTCGCCAAGTCATCGACCCTAATCCCGTACCAATAGCAGAACTAAAACGTGGATTGCATCACGGAGAGTACATAGTCCTTGATGGAAGAGTATTGGACCGCACCTCGCGCCCTATACTCGATGCGACTGGCAACAGTATTGGAAACTCTACCACATGGCTTGTTCAAGGAGAGGATCTGAGTTTCACTATCGAATACGCATCTGTCGCCGATTCTCCAATACAGACAGTTGCTCCTATTGGCAGCCTCATATCAGCCCAAGGAGTCTGCTTTTCAGTTATTGAGGAACCCGTCGAGTTAAAATCCGTACAGCTCTTACTATCTGAACTCGGCCAAATACAAATAATAAAGAGTCCAAGTTGGTTAACCCCGACTCGTCTCTTAATCGGGCTCGCAATCCTTGGATCCCTCCTGATGCTCGCTATGGCTTGGTTGCTGACTGTCTCCAAAAAGAATGCACGTCTCAAAGTCTTGGTAAACGAAAAGCAAGAAGCGCAGAATCTCCTACAAGTCGCAAACGATACCCTAGAACAAAAGGTAGAAGAACGTTCTAAGCAACTCCAAGTTGAGATGAGCGCCCGTAAGGAAGCTAGAGTTCAATTCAAAGCAGTTATCGCTGAACGCACACGACTCGCCCGAGACCTTCACGACACGCTCGAACAAGCCCTCACAGGAATTGCTCTTCAACTCGAAACCGCCAACAAGCTCTTTTCCACTTCGGAAAAAAAAGCTCAAACACACATTTCACTGGCTAGGCGCTGGCTCAGCCAAAGCCAGATAGAGCTTCGCAACTCCATTTGGGACCTACGCTCGCGCGAGCTCGAGCAGTTCGATCTCGCCCAAGCCCTCAAACAAAGTGTAGAGCGACTTGCCGATAGTATGGGTCTAAAGGCCAATTTCGCGACAAATGGTGAAAAACGTCCTCTCGCTGAAATATTGGAGGAAAACGTTCTCCGTATTGGACAAGAAGCGATGACCAACGTCGCCAAACACTCCAAGGCCACCGAAGTTTGGGTTGAACTTTCTTACTCGGATAAAGAACTCAACTTGAAGATTCGAGACAACGGCATTGGTTTTGAAGCAAAATCCAAGCATACGTCTCCAGTAAATCACTACGGTCTTTTAGGTATGAAAGAACGAGCGAATCGAATCAGCGGAAGCTTCAAAATCGAAAGTCAGGCTGAAATTGGGACGACACTTTATTTAACCACGCCAATCGAAAATCGACCCGCCACAAACCACTTGAAAGACTAAGCAAATGAGCACCGAAGGAAAAATTCGAATAATCGTTGCAGATGATCACTACATCGTGAGAGCAGGTCTCGTTTCCTTGCTGGGAACTGCTGAAGATATGGAGGTCGTAAGCGAAGCGTCGAGCGGTAAGGAAGCCATAAAGGTTTACCAAAAGCATCTCCCCGATGTTGCCCTATTCGACCTCCGCATGCCTGGAATGGGTGGAGTCGAATCCATCAAACAACTTTGTTCAAAGCACCCAGATGCGAAGGTCATCGTTTTCTCTGCCTTCAATGGCGATGAAGACATACATAAAGCGTTCGAAGCCGGTGCACGCGGCTACATCCTCAAAAGCTCGATCGGCGAAGACCTCCTAGAAGCGGTGAGAGAAGTCGACGCTGGGCACAAATGGATTCCTCGGGATGTATCCAGCCGTCTTGCCATTCGCAAGACCTACGAAACGCTCACCCCTCGCGAAACTGAAGTCCTCTCAGAGATCGCACACGGCCGATCCAACAAAGAAATCGCGAACTCCCTCAATATTTCGGATTACACCGTCAAGGATCATATCAAAAACATCCTCGGGAAGCTGCAAGTCGCCGCCCGAACTGAAGCCGTAACTGTCGCTCTTCAACGCGGGATCATCGAAATCTAAATCGGATCTTTAATTGGTCTCCACACAAACAGTTTGGCATACCAAGCATACCCGAAATGAACAATTGGATACATAGCCTCAAAGGAGCAATCATTTCACTTAGTTTTACTTTCTGTGCGGTCGTGGCCCACAGCCAAGAGGCTCAACTTACTCTGATGTCCTACAATATTCGGCTGGATCTTCCAAGCGACGGAGAAAACCGTTGGGATAAGCGCAAGGAAGTCCTCACATCGCAAATACTCTTTCTAAATCCGGATATTTTGGGAATCCAAGAGGGACTGCCACACCAAGTCGACCACCTTGCGCAATCTCTCGATGAATACGCCTACACCGGGGTTGGACGAGACGACGGAAAACACGAGGGTGAATTCTCCGCCATTTTTTACAACGCAAACAAGGTCGAGTATCTGGCGGGAGATACTTTTTGGCTATCAGAGACGCCCAGTGAACCTTCATTGGGCTGGGGGCTTCCTATCGCCGAATTTGTACCTATGCCCATTTTCGCGACAGAGCGTCTGGTCGAACGTATTGGGTTTTCAACACCCATTTCGACCACGAGGTCCCAGAGGCACGATTTAACGGCGCCAAACTGATTTTAGATCGAATCGACAAGCTAGTGCCCCCAAACACACCTTACTTCCTCATGGGCGACCTGAACGCCATTCCGGAAACCCCAGAGATCAAGCTCCTTTCGCAATCGATGAACGACACGCGTATTCATTCTGAAGTGACAGTGTTCGGACAGTCTGGCACTTTCAATGGGTTCAATCCAAGTGTCGCGCCGACACGGCGCATCGATTACATCTTCGCCAGTCGAGACTCAATTCGAGTCATTTCTTACGCGACCTTCAGCGACCTCGTCGATCAGAGGTTTCCTTCCGATCATTTCCCAGTGGTCGCCAGGTGCGAACTTCTGAAAAAGTAGCTTCCTAACATTCGATGAGCAGTCAGAGACTACTCGATATACTTGTCGTGGGTCTTCTCTAGCTTTCCGCTCTTAACCAGCTTTTCGAATTTCAAAAGGTACAAGATTCCCAATACGCCCAGAAGGAATATCCAGTGGTACCCTGCCATGTAGTTGAACGTTCCTTCTTCCAAGCCATAAAAACGCGGCGAAATGAATTCGATCCACGATCCCATCGCGTTCGTTCCTACGAAAGCAATAAAACTGAATACGATCCCCAATCCACAGGACAGCGTCCCGAACTTGTTCCGCGAAACATAGTCGAAAATCAGCGGAAAGCTGGCTATCGTTATGAACGAGCTGACAGCCCCCTTGAAGAGTCCCAAACCCATCACCATGAAGAACGGAGGAATTCCATTTTCGGTCAGGTATTCGGCGTAGACGTAGTACGCGAACTTCAACCCAACCACTGCGCTCAGTCCGAACTTCAAAATCTTCAACCGGTCAAAACGGTCTGAAACAATACCTCCTAGAGGAGCGACCGCGACAGAGATCACCATACTGATCGCCATTATGTTTCCGTATTGAGATTTCGTATACCCCCACTGCTCCGTTACCAACAAGGACTCGAACTGAGCTAGCCCGATCCAAAGATTCTGCATCACGAACGCCAAGCCCAACAAGGGCAGCATTTTCCGGTCAAAGAGGTCCCTAAAAATCGACATGTAGGGCACCTTAGTCAGTTTGCAGGGTTTTATTCCTTCTGGCTTCGTCTCTTTGGTGAAAAACAAGATAACCCCACCCGTTATCAAAATCACCAGTACGTTCGCCCAATACATTATGGCCTCGCCGGTGATCTCAATCCCTTCCGCCAACTCGTAAACCTTATCGAAGCCTCCAATCAGTCCAGCGAATACAATTCCAAACGCTGCCGACTTATAGATGGAAGTAATCGCGCCCGCTCGCCCTCTTTGGGGTGGAGGGATAACTTCCATTGTCAACGACTCGTAGGGAGTGGCGAAGTCTACAAAAAACTGATACGCGATAATCAAGGAAAACGCCAGCCATAGCTCCGTCGCTACGGGAACAAAAAAGCACAATCCAGCAGATACGAAACAACTCACCAATATAAATGGCCGACGCCTTCCCCACGGCGTCCAGATGTGATCGCTGGCATAGCAGCATACCGCCCCGACAAGAAAGCCAAACGCTTGATTCGTGCTTCCAATCAATCCGATCAACGCGGGACTGTCCGTAAACTTCGAAAGCGTAAAGGTGATACCAGCATTGCTAATCGCCTCGCGCATCACAGTTGAGAACCACGGAAACAAAACGATCGTCACGTGCATCCAAGGCACTTGTTTCTGCTGCGTAATGATTTTCATTCTAAAGTTATTTCGAGCCGCTCCCAAACGCTTCTAGGAGGACAAACAGATAAGCCCAACTAGCTAAGCGCCATCTTCGTACCGTTAGTGGGTCTCTTCCTTCGACAAAGGAATCAGCCAAGAGTCACTTTCTGGGTCCACGCGACCTCCCATCTGCTCCACGACAACCGTATCGACCACATCGATACCTCTTCGAGCCATTGAGGAGAAGTCGTCGATTCCCTCATTCGGGAAACCGCCTCGTGTTCGGTGGATGAAGAAGCGGTCCGCAAATTTACGCCCAAACGCCTCCTCTACTCCCTCCTTGCCCAGCATAAATCCGAGCAGACCTCCCCAAGTCGCAGTGGGATTGTCCGAGTCCCACCCCGCCAAGGTCCCGATCTTGATCGTCTCCTTGATGTCGCCTTCGCCATAGAGCAAACTCACAATACTTGCTCCGAAATTGATGCCTGCCGCAAAACAGCCATTGCACGCCTGATCCTTCGTCGCCCACAGGTATCCATCTTCTTGGCGCACCTGATACTTCTCGTGCAACCCATCGCGAGCGGCCTCCCAAGTAGCCCCCGATTCGTACTGCTCGAGCACGAAATCATACATTTTGGCGGAGTAGGAATCCTCTGGCAGATTCTTGCGAGCCTCGCCGGCCATCCATTTGACCTGTTCGGCCATTGGCTTGGATTCGTCCACGATTGAAGCGAGAGAGTGCATCACCACGTAAAACTCCGCAATCCACTCCGCGTTTTCCCTCGCCACCGTACGGATCGGCAAATCGGCAATTTCCAAAGCCACGTCCGAGCGAGCCGGGGCGAACAACCCGAATATCTCCGTCGTCAGCTGAGCATCAATCATGTCGTAGAAAGGATTCAAATCCGGGTCGCTTGTATCCGGAGGCAACACACCTTCACGCATCAGATCATGCGCAGTCTGGTTCGAAACCCAGAGAAAATTCTCCGGGGTCACCCCATCCCTATGCAGAAAGGGAGTATTCTCGTCCGAATAGATGTGCTTCAGCCAACCGTCGCGGATCTCTTCAGGGCTTAGCAGCCCCGTCTTACTTGCCGACATCAACGCGAGGTAAATGTATTCAATATCTGTATCATCATCCGCGCCCCACACGCCTCCTTCATCCTCGAAAATGAAGTCGATTCGGGAAAACTTACCATTGTTCGCCGAATTCGGCCAGATCGTCGGCTGATCCGGTTTTCCCCAGTCCTCACGGGTGTAAAAGCCCGCCCCTCGGCCTTCTCTGCCTTCGCCTCCGATCTTATCCATCTCCGTCACAATTCCCGTCCAGTTGGCGATACATTGTCCCAGCCAAAAACCATAGAACCTCTCCTCGTAGTCTCTACGCGAGATGGTGATCTCCTGATCCTCGTTCGCTGGTCCGGACTCGTTGCTGCAAGCGGAAATCAACACAGCAACGCACATCAAGGAAATGGCAGACAGTGAAATATAAAACGTAGAACGACTCATCATGGAAAAAACTGGCAAGGGTTAAACCGATTACAATGCCCAAGCATAGAAGAACGGCCGAGCTCTAGCACTTATCCCGTCAACTCCTACCGACTTGCCGCAGAATTGATTATACAGAGCGAGTCATTCAAATATAATTACGATACGAATCAGTCTAATGTAAGAGACAACAGGTGAGTGACTCGCCAAAACCATGGCGATCTTTATTCGATCACACAAACAACTCCAATGCCCTACTCCATGAAAATACTAAGCATACTGATCTTCCTCACGCTAGCCGCAAGCAACGCCCTCGGCGAGAGCGCAAAAGCGCCGCTACTCTCCATTGGATCTCCCGCGCCGGACTTCAACCTTCCCGGCATCGATGGAAAAAACCACCAACTTTCCGACTACGATTCCTCCCGACTGCTGGCGATTGTCTTCACCTGCAACCACTGTCCGACAGCTCAAGCTTACGAGCAGCGACTCAACGAGCTTGCGACCGCCTACTCCAAGGAAGACCTAACCCTCATCGCCATCAGTCCAAACGACGACAAGGCCGTTCGCTTAGACGAGCTCGGGTATTCAGAATACAATGACTCGCTCGAAGAAATGATCGAGCGGGCCAAGGACGCGGAATTCAAATTCCCCTATCTCTACGACGGAGAAAACCAGAAGGTCAGCTGGGCCTACGGTGCGCAAGTCACCCCGCAAGTCCTCATCTTCGACGAGGAGCGGAAGCTGAAATTCAATGGACGCATCGACGACAACGACAATCCGGCGCTCGCAAAGAGCTTCGAAACCCGAGATGCGATCGACGCGCTCCTAGCTGGCAAGCCGGTTCCCGTCGAGACCACCAAGGTCTTCGGTTGCTCGGTCAAGTGGTCGAGCAAACGGGAAAACGCCGCGGAGTTCATTGAACGCTGGAACGCAGAACCCAGCGCACTGTCACTCCTCGAACTGGATCAGCTGGAGTCCCTGCGAAAGAACGACAGCGAAAATCTCCGCCTCATAAACGTCTGGGCGACTTGGTGTGGTCCTTGCGTAGCCGAGTTCCCCGATCTCGTCGACATCCATCGCCAGTACCGGGGACGTAGTTTCGAAACAGTGACCGTTTCAATGGACTTGCCAAAGACGCGTTCGAGAGTCGACGCGTTCTTGAAAGCTAAAGCCGCATCCATGACCAACTACCTCTACAATAGCACGGATCGCTACGCTCTGATCAATGCCCTCGACGGCGGTGAATGGGATGGAGCCCTGCCCTACACCCTCCTCGTCGCACCAGGCGGAAAAGTCATCTACCAAGCGCAAGGCCAATTCGATCCACTGCAGCTCAAGAAAGCAATCGTTGGCCACCTGGGCCGTACCTACTTCGAGTAGGTGGGGCCGCTGCGTCTCTAGATGAGATTAATGGCTAGGGCTCCCGAGATGAGCCTCAGCTTTTTGCCCAACTAAACGTGTAAAGTTCACGCCAGCGTTCAGTAGACACTGGGTCTATCGAGATATTTGCCTATCTCGAAACGCTTTCGGGTGCCCAACTGAATCAACAGGTTGAACACCATTACTGGACCTTTGCCAATGATCCCTCAAATCTCACGTTTACTGACTCTTGGTCTGTTCTCACTTGCCCTCAATTCGCAGCTGCAAGCCGAGAACACTATTACCCTAAATCTTTCGGATCGAAACCAGGAGATCGACGGCTTCGGTGGTTGCTTCATCGCCTACGACCAGATGCCCGCCTATCGCGACCCCACCTTTTACGATCTCGCGGTCTACGATGTCGGACTCTCGATCATCCGTGCCCACTTCCCAGATATCAGTACAGTGAATACAAATGGAGAGTCCGATCCAGAACGCTACAAAAAGAGCGAATACGGCAGGATGATTTTCCGCGAATTTAAGAAGCGCGGCGTCGAAACCTTCTTCAGCTCCAACTGGAGCCCTCCCGCAGAGTTCAAAACGAACCAATCCAACCTTCATGGTGGCTACCTAATCCCGGACAAGCGCGAAGCCTACGGACAATGGATCGTAGACAATATTCGAGCTCTGGAAAAGCAGGAAGGCATACGCCTGAAAGCAGTCTCCCTGCAAAACGAGCTCATGTTCATCGAACCCTATGACTCAGGACTCTACAGTCCAACTCAGTATCGGGAAACATTCCGAGCCATAAGCAAAGTTTTCCTAGATCAGAATCTGGATACACAGATCATTTTCCCGGAGGACATGGGGTGGTATGAACGAACCCGACAATATATCGACGCCATCATGCAGGACAAGGAGACAAAAGAGCTTCCGGGCTTCTTCTGCTCACATGGGTGGTCTGGAGATGAAAACTGGGAGCGAATGGGCACACTTGTAACAGAGTACGGTAGAAAACTCTGGATGACAGAAACCAGCGGCCACAATCAGGATTGGGACGGGGCTTTAGCCCTTGCCGCCGATATTCACAAGGTACTAGCCCTCGGCAACGCCAGCGGCTACATCTACTGGCAACTCAACGCCCGCATTCCGAACCGCTCCGCCATATTGATCGGAGGACGTCACAGCCCAAAATCAGCAGCGATGAAACACTACGCTCGCTACGTTCGCCCGGGTGCGGAGCGTATCTACGCGTCGAGCTCCGCTGATTCCCTGTCAGTCAGCGCATACCGTCACGCAGAGGATCAAACCTTAAGTATCGTAATACTCAATACCTCTGATCAACAGGTCCAAACCCGTCTACACATCGCTGGCTCCGACAGTAAACGCACAAAATTCACCCAATTCACGAGTGACGAACAAAAGCGCTTCGAATCCTCAGTCGCCCGAATTGGAAAGTTGATAACAATCCCCGCTCGTAGCATCGTAACGCTTTACGGTCGCGAAGACGGGAAACTCGAGCTTTTGCCAAGCCTAATACCGGCAGGACTGACAATCGATAACAACACTCCTCTTGCCACAACTCAAGACACCACCACTGGGCAGGACGAACAGCTGCACTATGCCGCCAGAGCCAATGATGTGGCAAAAATCAAATCCCTTCTCGCGAGCGATTACGATCCGAACATGAGAAACGTGGGGGGCTTCACTCCCCTTCACCGATCCGCCTGGCCAGGACACAAAGAAGCGATCTCTCCTTTGATCAAGGGAGGAGCCAACCCCAACGCCACTGATTCCAACGGCGAAACGCCACTTCACATCGCTAGCAGCAACGGACATGAAAGCTACATCAGAGAGCTTGTGGGACTGGGGGCCGATGTTGACTTCCCAAGTATCCAAAAATTTCAGACTCCACTCCACAATGCGTGCCGCGGAGGAAATCTAGAAGCGGTCAAGCTGCTCATCGAACTTGGGGCCGACGTCAATAAGCCCGACCACAAGGGCTGGACCGCCCTCTTCTTCGCGGGTGCGAGTCACTACCCGTCCACCCGAACGATACTTGATCACTTGATCAAAACTGGAGCGAACCCACAGCACACCGACGAGCAAGGCAAGACCGCCCTCCATGTCACCGCCTCGAACCTCCACTCCGTGGCGGGTCATCCCCCCGAAAAAGACGCCGATAAACTCAACGTTCTCATCAACGCTGGAACTCCCGTTAACCAAGTAGACATGCTTGGTAAAACCGCCCTCCACTATCTCGCCCAAATCAGCCATTGGGGTTATGCGGAAACCGCCGGAAAAACACCACAGCTCAACTACGAAAATTTCGCTCTCCTTTATCTGCTTGAGCAAGGGGCAGACCCTTCGCTTCAAGACCAATTCGGGAATACCGCCGCCGACTACGCCAAGCTAGAAGGTTACAAAGACTACGTGCGCCTTCTGCAAGAGCACGATTCGAAGGAGGACGAAGCCGCTGAAGGCTCCGAAACGGTCAACCGCGAGCTGAGTCGGGAGCTCCTAAAAGCGACGCACGATAACGATATCGATCGAGTCGCGACCCTCCTCGAGAAAGGAGCCGATCCCAATTTCAAGGAAAAGCAAGGAGGCACTAGCCTGCACGGGGCCGTGCAATCCGGAAACCAGAAGATGCTCATGCTCCTCCTTCGTAACGGGGCGGACATAAACATTCGCGATAGCGACGGCTACCTCCCCGTAGAGCGAGCCCAACAAAGCGGGCGCAGCGACCTCGTTCTGGTTCTCGAAAAGTATTAGAGCTCCAAAAATCCAACTCCAAGCCTGCAATGCGTTGCGAATACCTAGTCAACCCACAGGGAATAGACGTCCATCAACCAAGACTTAGCTGGTCTCACGCCCCGACAAGGGAGTCTAAACAACAGCAAGCCTATCGAGTCCTAGTAGCCAGCTCCATGGAGAAGCTTTCATGCGACGAGGGAGACCTATGGGACTCGGGAGTCGTCATATCGAACCAGTCTTCGCAGATTGAATACAGCGGAACGCCTCTGCGTTCACGGCAACGCTGTTTCTGGAAACTCATGACTTGGGATGACAATGGGTACCTCTCATCCTGGAGCGAACCCGCCTCTTGGACAATGGGACTGCTTAAAAGCGACGACTGGTCTGGCCAGTGGATCTCGATGCAGCAAACCTCGCTCCAAGAGAGAAAAACGGAATTCGGATCCGATGGGAAGGAAGAGGCTGACCACTTCTTCGAATGCAGGAACAGTCCCCTTCTCAGAAAGTCTTTTTCAATTGGCGGTACGGTGAAAACAGCGCAGCTCAGTATCTGCGGTTTAGGATTCCATGAACTCTTTCTCAACGGACAAAAAGTCGGCGATCATGTACTTGATCCCGCTTTGAGTTCATACCATCGCAACGCCCACTACGTTACCCACGAGATTGGACCTCTTCTCGTAGCTGGTGAAAACGTTTTGGGTGTTCAACTGGCGAATGGAATCTACAACCAAGGACACCCCGACGCCTGGGAGTTTCACAATGCCCCTTGGAAGGCGTTTCCTCAGATGCTGCTTCAGCTCGACATTGAATTTGAGGACGGTCGCCAAGAACGAGTCGTGAGCGACACCAGCTGGAAGGTCTCAAAAGGGCCGATTCTTTGGGACCAACTCAGGATGGGGGTCTTGTACGACGCTCGACGAGAAATCGCAAACTGGAACGAACCGGGCTACGACGATTCCGCTTGGGAATCCGCCATCGAAAGAGAAGGAATCGAAGGTCGGCTCTCCTCTCAAATGTCTGAGCCGATCAAGATAATGGATACCTTGAAGCCAATATCTATTTCCGAGTCCGAAGCCTCATACGAAATCGATTTCGGCCAAAACATTGCCGGTTGGGTACAGCTCGCCCTCACAGGTCCAAGGGGCACAGAAATCACCATAAAACACGGCGACCACGACCTCGTATACGCCGACCCACTACAAACCAGCACCTACATAATGAAGGGCGAAGGGAAGGAAGTTTGGGAACCCCGCTTCTCCTTCTACGGATTTCGCAAGATCAAGGTGTCAGGTCTCGCCTCACCTCCTACACACGATACGTTTACGGCAAAGGTCACCCATACAGCTTTCGACCAACGTGGAGGATTCAGCTCCTCAAACGAAATACTGAACGCCCTCGTGGAAAGGACCCGCTGGTCCTACATCGGAAACTTTGTCGGCATCCCGACCGACTGCCCTCACAGGGAAAAGAATGGCTGGACTGGCGACGCCCAAGTCGCTGCCGAAATCGGCCTGCTGTACTATGGAACCGAGGCGGCCTATACGCGATGGATCCAGGATGTGGCGGCAACCAAGAGAGAAGACGGCAAGCTCCCTTGCATCGTCCCGACAGGCACTTGGGGCTACGATACACTAGACGGGCCAGCTTGGGAAATCGCCTACCTCATGATTCCTTGGCACCTATACGAGTATCGCGGAGACAAACGTATCCTCGAAACCCACTACCAGGGGTTCAAGCATTGGCTCGACTGGTACCGCTACCATCCATCTGCGAATCAAGGACAAATCATCCACTACGGGATTGGAGACTGGGTGCCCATCGAGCAGGAAACGCCTATCGAGGTGACCTCCACCGCATACTATTTCGCAGCCACCAAACGGCTGGCAGCAATCGCCAAACGACTCGGCAAACAAAACGACCAAGAAGAGTACGAAAATCTTAGCGAAGAGATCAAGCAGGCGTTCGTAAAGGCCTTCTTTGATTCCGATACCGGACGAATTTCAAACGGTTCCCAAACTGCAATGTCCTGTGCCTTGTACCATGGGCTACTCACAGCAGAACAGTCCTCCACCGTTGCCAACGTACTCGTAAACTCGATACGTGAAAGCGATCACAGACTAAATTGCGGATTTCTCGGATCAAAATACCTTCTTCGCGCTCTCTGCGACTATGGGTACGCGGACGATGCCTTCAAACTCGTAACCAACGACCACGCCCCCGGCTGGGCAAGCATGATAGCGAGCGGAAACACCACACTCTGGGAGAGCTTTAAAAGCGAAGAATCGGACAACCACATCTTCTTGGGTGACGTTGTTGCTTGGTTCATTTCCTACTTGGCTGGCATCCGTCACGACCCGAAGCGCCCTGGCTTTCAACCCTTCATAATCAGCCCTGAAATCGTCGATGGGCTAGACGCGGCTTCAGGGTATCACATTTCCCCCTACGGTCGAATCGAGAGCAGCTGGAAGCGAACGAACAAGCAAATTGCGCTTAACGTTACCGTCCCCTTCAACAGCCAAGCCCGCATTGAACTTCCCGCTAACCAAGAGGCGACGATACTCCAACAAGACGAGCAAACGACGGGAGATAGTAGTCGACTACAGTTCCTCGGATTTGAGGAAGGGAAAGCAGTGTATCTAGCGTCCAGCGGTACCTTCAAGTTTGAAGCCACCCTCCCGAGCCGGAAGCAGACAGCCAGCCTAGCATAAAAACGAGACAGCCTTGGGTGAGCTCTACGGGGAACTCGGCATGGGCATCAAAAAAGCGTGTCAACTGAGGACGAATCACTTCAGGTCAACCGCTCATACACCTCTGGAGTGATTGGTCCTACAACCGCCTCGCCCCGACAAAAGCGTTTCAAATTTTCGATAGCGTGGTCGCCGGCATCGACCATGCGATCCGTCGTCGGACCTGCGATGTGGGGAGACAGCATCACATTCATGCATCCCCTCAATCCGTGAGTAGCCGGCAGTGGTTCTTCGTTAAAAACATCCAATCCGATCTGAAGCCTTCCCTCTTTCGCCACATTCAGTAAGCCCTTACTCTCGACAAGATCCCCGCGGGCCACGTTCACGAAAGCGCCTCCTTCCGGAATAGATCGAAGCAGCGCTTCGTCGACCACGCCGACTCGCTCAGGGGTCAAGGCTTCTACTTCGAAGATGACATCATTTTCCGAGAAAAGGGAGTTCAACGAATCACTGCATTCGACACCGTCATAATCAAACACACCCTTCGGTACACCGTCAGAAAACACCGTCACCTTGGAGGTAAATACCGACAGTAATCGGATCAATTCCTTGGCAATCGCTCCGTATCCGTGAATCCCTACACGGCGATCGAAGAGAGACTTCGTAGTCACAAAATCATCCTTCCACTCGCCATGGTGATGCATCCGATCGTTCCAGTAACCACTTCTGCGAACGCAAGACAAGCCCAGCAACAAGGCGCATTCCGCAACCGTCCGACTGATTGAGCGTCCCCAGTTCGTCACTAGCAATCCCTTCTCGATCATCTTACAGCTTACCTTGTCCCTAACCGTCCCGGGGACATAGCACAAATACTCCAGCCGCGGAGCCATCCAAGAGACACCATCTGGCAATTGCGGCAAGCTCCACCCACCCACGATCACCTTGGGATTGTGCCTAGCTAGCAGCTCCGCCCATTCCTCCGGCTCCATCATTTCAGCGTCAATCACACAGCAAGGCGCTATCAATTCCTCGACCTCCCGCTGACGCCTACCGGGGAGAAAGCATGCCAATTCGCTTTGGTTCATGATTAGAAGATTCATTTCGCTCATAGTAGTCTCAGATACTTCACAATGGGGTCCGGACTTGTTCTTTTCACAAAAGGATTTGGTCCCGAGCAAACAATCGATTTGCCACGTTAAATAGCGACATAGAAAAGGCGACAACCCCACGGGGTTGCCGCCACTGGTAAGCCAAGCCAGATTATACTATTCTACCGAGATTTCGTCGAGATTCGGACCGCCGCTTCCGGTGTTCACTGTCAGCCGGACGGCATTCAGTCCAGGGTCCAAGGACACTACCGCTTGCACAGTCACCCAGGTTGTCCAAGATCCACTCGGAGCGAACGCGACGTTTTGGATAGTCGCTCCGTTGACCGAGAGGGAACATTGGCGATTTCCACCAGACCCATTCGCGTAGCGGAAAGTCAAGGTAGCAGCACCGCCATTTGAGCCGCCATCTATCATTCCCCATTCAGCCCAAGTTCCATTGCCTCCGAAGTCTAGATACCCCGATCCGTTGTATCCGCCGTTCAACGTCGACGCCACGCATCCGGAGCTCGAAGTCGGGCTCTCGCCGGCGTGGGTCGCAGCAGGAATCGGTTCCGTGACACTCACGCTTACCGTAGCCGTATCGGTGAAACCGCCATCGGTTGTGGTGGCTGTAATCACTGCGTTGCCGACACCTTGAGCAGCGACCAAACCGTCGAACCCGACCGTCGCCACATTCGTATCAGAGGACGTCCATGTGACGGACTGCTCTGTCGCTTCCGCGGGAGCAATAGTCGCAGTCATGTATTCCGCCTCACCCACAGTCAGGATAAGATCCGGCTGCACAGTCACTCCAGTCACCAAGATCACTGTCGATCCAAGATCATCAACTTCCACCTCGTCGAGGTTCGGTCCGCCGCTGGAGGTATTGGCAGTCAAACGAACGGTATTGTTTCCGGACTGAAGCGTTACTTCGACTTCCACTAGGACCCAATCCGTCCACGCTCCGCCCGGAGCGAAATCCACGTTCTGTATCACGTTTCCGTTTACAGTGAGTTCGCAACGTCGATCCGTAGCGCCGCCATTTCCGTATCGGAATGCCAATGTAGCAGTGCCACCGCTAGCTCCCCCGTTGATATCGTTCCACTCCATCCAGCTGCCGTTGCCGCCGAAATCGAAGAAGCCCGATCCATTGTACCCGGAAGTATGGGTCTTCACACTTCCGCCGCTCGAGGCCGACAAGGCCTCCGCCTGATAGACGATCGTCGGAACCGGAGTCACCGCGTTAACCGTCACCGCAGTAGAATCGGTGAAGCCTCCGTCCGAGGTCGTCACCGTTATGTTGGCAGTCCCGGCAGCGACGCCGCTGACTAAACCGTTTGCATCCACTGTCGCCACTGTTGCGTCGCTAGTCGACCAGCTAACCGCTTGATTCGTCGCATTCGCAGGAAGCACTCCCGCTGTTAGCTGAACGGTGTCTCCTTCGACTATGGATACCGCCGATGGAGTCAGATCCACTCCCGTCACCGCAACATTCGAGGAAACCACAGTGATCAGGGACGTATCCGTAAACCCGCCATCGCTGGTGGTCACTGTTATCGTAGCAGATCCAGCCGCGACGCCTGTCACAACACCATTCGCGCTCACAGTCGCTACGGAGGCATCGTTGCTACTCCAGCTAACACCTTGGTTGGACGCGTTCGCCGGACTAATCGTCGCAGTTAGCTGCAGACTGTCGCCCTCCGAAACCGTACCGCCCGCTGGACTTAGCGAAACGCCAGTGACTGGCTCCAAAGTACCGCTACCAGCAATGCTCAGCTCGTCTAGATTCGGGCCGCCACTCCCAGTGATAGCAGTTACGCGTACCGTATTCAATCCAGCTGACAAGGAAAGGAACAGGGGCTCAGTTCCCCAATCATTCCAAGTTCCGGTGCTCGCGAAGTCTACGTTCTGCACGAATTGACCATTTACGCTAACAGAACATTGGCGATTACCCGCTGAACCGTTGGCGTAGCGCAACTCCGCATTAACCAAGCCACCAAGTGGACCAGCATCAACAGTCTGCCACTCCACCCACGCTCCATTGCCGCCGTAGTCGACAAAGCCGCTGCCGTTAAAACCAAGAAAGGCTGCCGAAACCTGAGCATCGCTAATAGCGTCGTATTCCTCTGCTTGATACGTCGAGGCAGGAACAGGAGCTGTAGGAGAAACCAAAACGGACGAGCTTCCAACATGCCCACCCTGCACCGTTGTCGCAGAAATGGTCGTAGAGCCTAGAGCAATACCTGTGATAGCCCCATCGGCGTCCACGGTCGCAATGGACGAATCCGCCGAGCTCCAAGTCACGTCCTTATTCGTAGCATTGGCTGGAGCGACCACCTCCGTCAGCTCAAGTACCTGCCCGATTGCGATCTCCGCCATCCCTGGTACAACCGAAACTCCGGATGGAGATACCGCAGCTACAGTAATAATCGCGGTATCGGTGAACCCACCATCATTGGTCGTTGCGGTAACCACCGCTGTTCCGGGTGCTACCGAGCTCACCAAACCATTAGGATCTACTACCGCAACACTCGTATCCGAGCTGCTCCAAACCACATTCTTATTCGTAGCATCGGACGGAGTCACCGTCTCGCTCAACTGAAGCGTATCGATCCCCTGGATCGTCGCGGACGATGGGCTTACATCCACCCCCGTTACATTGACGATCGTCGTCCCATCGTAGAGATAATATCCACTCACGGGAGCTCGATTGAAGCCTTCTCGGATATAGTTGATTGCCGAATACGCGGTCATTTGCCAAGGCAGCACGCCAAGCGGTCGATTCCGCAGCCAATCCAAATAATCTAGAGTGGAGTCGGTCCCTCCAATACTCGCGAAATAGTCTCCTGCATCATCGTCCGGATGAGGCCAAGAGGGATCGAAGGTATCTAACGCAGGATCCCAATTGTGGGAAACATTGTTAACAAATACTCCACTATCCAAATCAAGATAAGATCGATTAGTTCCATCCGCAATACGATTTGCGACAACATTGTCTTCAACAAGAACTCCCTCGATCTTACCTCCACCTCCATCAATGCCCCAAATCGCAGCCGATCGCAGGTAGTTATTATTGTAGTTATTCTCGATGTTATCCATGTCCATAAACCGTCCGCTTAAGACAACATTCTGCCACGCGCGATTTGGAAAAGTAACTACACCTGGATACGTAGGAAGACAGTGACCTCCCACATTCAAAGCCACCGCATTTTGGATAAACAGATTCCTGTCAACAAGCCCTCCCGACCTGGCTTGAATGCCATGGGCAGCACCCCGGGCACTGATATTGCCTCGAATGATTCCTCCTTCGACAATATCGCAATTTATGTAAACGTTATGATTGTACTTATTCGCACCCGCTCCTGGCACGTCTTCGCTCCATCCATTGTGATCAAAGAAGTTCTCCTCCACTAGATAGCTCCCATCAACATCCCCTCCCATGAAGAGTCCCTGAATCTTATCATGAGAATTGGAGGTATTATTAACCCAAGCGTCCAATATTATATTCCTTCGAATCCTAACATCAGTCACTAGGTTACCCCCATAGGAAATGACAGTGGTCATGCCGAATCGAATCTTACAATCCTCTATCAGCAAGTCAGCGCCACCACCTACGAAACGAAGAACCTCCTCGCAATTACTATTGGTATAATCTGGCGAAAACGGATCGCTATTGGACTTATAAATATCAAGACCCACGAAAGCCTGATAATCTCGAGCCTGACCATTCCAATCAATGAACTTCTTTAGTATCTTCACAACCGGTCGCTCACCACTCGCCCCATAGTAGGACATTACCAGTGGCTCGTCTGCACTTCGCCCGTTTTTCCAACGGCCAAGCAACACACTTGTTTCAACCGGAAACACATCTCCTCTTTTCAGAAGCAAGTGATCGGGATACCCATCTCGTATCAAAGCATCGGCAGCGAGAATCGTTTTCTTCGGGGTCGATGGCGACAGTCCGTCATTGGCATCGTCACCTTCTGAATTGCTTACATAGACAATTAGCGAGTCAGCGCTCGGCGTAATCTGAGTCCATCCATAACTATCCACGGAAACCGCGGCATGAGAAAGATTGCTCGTGAACAGGGCAACCAGCAGTGCGCACCAACGCAGCACAGACCTATTGATCTTTAGATACATACAAAAACTCGTTTCGGTTAACTTCAAGGCATATTGAATCCCCCCAAACGCTCTCCTTGCAGCCATGGGCTGGCCCCACAATCTGCTTGCAAACAGATATACGGGGACACAGCCGACCGCTCGACGCACCGGGCATTTGATCCTGGAACGCTGAAAGGAAAGTATTAGCAGGGGGTTAACGATAGCGAAAAAAGCGCCCGCATGGGGCACTCGAGTCTGGATCCAAACAAGGGAGTGACAACTACCCTTGCCCACTACTATAGCGCTCGCCCAAAGACTTTTGTATGTAAGTTTGCGAAATAGATTCTTGATTTTGCGTTGCAAGCACTCCGGTGCCTTTCTCCCTCATCTGCAATCACTTAAACAGCACAAAAACGATTACTACCCACCCTAAAAACAACGCCCTAAGCAATTCCTCCCTTACAAGGCTACACTCCCCCATGTCCCATCAAGCGGGGATCTCTATTCAATCCATGCTAGAGGCACCCCAAAAGCTCTCTTTTTCCCGATTAAGAAGAGTCAGAGCTGCCACGACTCCACCGGAGCCAATGTCGCAATGCAGGAAATGTGTACAAATTTAGTATCCATAATTTGGATCTAATGGAGACAACAAAATCATTGCTCTGACTCTATTTCAGTCCCCGTCCTCCGACAAAACTCCTCTGGAGCATGGGGAGCAAAACTTAGACCGTCTTCTACCGAACGCTTTCCTCAAACGCTACCCAGCACCGCCACTCTGGCTTCGAAATTCGCGCGGGCTGACGCCATACTCTCTTTTAAATGCCCTTCCAAAGCTGTCGCTTGCAGCGTAACCGCAAGACAGGGAAACCGTCTCCACATCAAGCGAGGAGCCAAGCAGCATCGCCCGTCCGCGCTCCAGCCTCAATCGCCTCAAATGGTTTCCAGGCGACTCGCCATAGCGCTCTTTAAAGCTTCGCGCTAAGTGTTCCCGACTCATACCGAGCTCGTCTGCCAATTCTGCCACTGTAATGGGATTCACATGACGCATCTCGATCGCGTTGTAACAATAAGCTACCGGATCCCTCAACCGGCCGACTCCATTTTTTTCCCGGCTCACCGCCAATAAAAACCGGTAGAGTAACTCGGCCATCTCCAAACGATCCCGAAACCTCCGATTCTCGAATCTCTCTAGAATCTCATCGAATAGACGTACCGTCTCACCGAGACCCTCGATGGAACACACATCGCCCCCATATCGAAAGATCTGCGCACAGATGGAATCCGCCAATTCCCCTTCCATGGCGATGAAAGAAAGTTCGTAGACGCCGCGAAACTCAAGCGGATAGCCATAGGCTGATCCGTCGCCATGGTGAAAAACCATCATCTCACCTTCCATCACATCTCGTCGATCCCCATCATGCGTCTCCAAAAAAGCGCGCCCCGACAGGGTCCGCTGAAACACCCACTGACTTCCCCCGTTCCGCCCTCGGTTCTCCCAGTAATACGAGGGGGTTGAATACTCCTCGCGCGAGGCGGCGATCAATTTCAAATACGGATCCATATATAGTCAGTGAAACGAGGCGGCATTTTCGATATCACATATAGCCGTTTCCAATCAACTTTTTCCTATCGGCCAATCCTACAGAGAATGATCACAGTCTGAATCATGCAGACAAAAGTAACCCTCATTGGCGCAGGCTCCGTGGTCTTCGCCCAAAACCTCATTTCCGACCTTCTTCAATTCGAGGAGTTCTCGGAGATACATATCTGCCTCATGGACATCGATCCGGAGCGACTAAAGGTCGCCGAGGTCATGACGCAAAAGATAATCGCCAAACTGGGAGTTCCAGCAACCGCGTCTGCAACAATCGATCGGACCGAGGCGGTGCGTGGAGCCAACTACGTCATCTGCACTATACAAGTGGGTGGATACAAACCGGGCACGGTTATCGACTTCGAGATCCCCAAGAAATACGGCTTAAAGCAAACCATAGCGGACACACTTGGCATCGGCGGCATCTTTCGGGCCCTCCGTACTATCCCGAAGCTAATCGATATCGCGAGGGATATCGAAACCGTCGGAGCGCCTGATTGCCTATTCCTAAACTACACCAACCCCATGGCCATGAACTGCATGGCAGTGGATAAAGCAGTAGGCATTCCCATGGTTGGACTTTGCCACAGCGTCCAAGGCACTAGCGAACAGCTTTCAAATTACCTGGGCTTGGACCATGCAGACGTCAGCTACAAGGTCGCTGGAATTAACCACATGGCCTTCTTCCTAGAGTTCAAGCATCGCGGACAGGATGCCTATCCCTTACTCTTCAAGAAACTGGAAGACAGCCGTTTCAAGAAAGACAAAGTGCGCTTCGAAATGATGCGACGCCTGGGCTATTTCGTTACCGAGTCCTCCGAGCACCAAGCTGAATATACCCCCTATTTCATCCATCATGGTCAAGACGTTATCGATCAGTTCGAGATACCTATCGACGAGTATATCCGCCGCTGTGAATCGAACATTGATACTTGGATACAAACAGAAAAAGACCTACTCGAGAGTGACGGAGAGATCACGATAAAGCCTCAAACTCACGAATACGGATCCTACATCATCCACTCCATCGAAACAGGGAAACCTCGCGTCATCTATGGCAACGTCCCGAATACCGGACTCGTAACCAACCTCCCTGAAAGATGCTGCGTGGAACTCCCCGTACTCGTCGACAAATCAGGTCTGCAGCCGACTTTTATCGGCAAACTCCCACCCCAGCTCGCCGCAATCTGCCGCAGCAACATCAACCCGCAAGAACTCACTGTCGAGGCTGCGTTAACCGGCAAACGGGAACACATATACCACGCTGCCATGGCAGACCCTCACACTGCTGCCACCCTCCCACTAGACAAGATCTGGGCCATGTGCGACGAACTCATCGAAGCTCATAGTAAAGAGGGCTACTTCCCGAAATTCACCAACTCCATCCGCAACACCAGCCGCGGCTTCTAGGGCACCACTAACACCACCTGCAAAAAGGTTTGAGCAAAATTGGTAGCGCCCGCTGTCCCTAGCGGGCACCCCCAAAACACAATGGCCGCAGGGACAGCGGCCGCTACCCTCTACAGCCGCACATTATCAATCTTTTTTGCGGACGGGATAATACAGTTTTCAGCCCAGTCTTGTCGTTTTTGATCACCTACAATCGAAAAATCAAGCAGCGGTCACCGCCCTCTCATTCCAAAACCGTTATCCGCACGTCGTCATAACGCGTGCTGCGCTCGTAGTGCATGTAGATACCGAAGTAGCCCCCGCGCTTTAGGTTATGGGCATCTAAGGAAATGAAGGGTTCGCCATTCATGGTCCAATCGATCCGCTTGGCCTCGACATCCACATCGATCCTCACATCCACCCATTCTCCTAGGTACGACCTTCCGGGCAGTATCAGCCCATCAATTACATTACCGCGAATATAGGCGTCCAGAACTGTCTCGTCCGTTCCGGGCAATTGATTCTCGTAGCCAATCTCGACTCCGTCGAAACCTCCCTTGCCTGCGCCCAGAAGGTAAAAGATCTGATCGTTGTCCGCCTTGAATTGTTTGAGTTCGATACGGTACTTTTTCGCGTCATCGGGAATCACCGCCTTGGCCGTGATCCGATTGGGACACTGGCTGCGATAAGCGCCAGAACGCCCCGCTTGGATCATCTCGCTGGTACCGGGCTCCACCACATAAAAAGCCTGCTCCCAGTCCCCTTCGAAATAACTGTAGTTCCAACCGTAGTGCCACTTCTTCAACAAATGGCCTTCAAGCAGGGAATTCGTCTTATACACCTTGCTGGTCGCATTCTTGGTCAGCTCGGCTTCATAGGATTCCTCCCCATTGAAATCGTCGAAGAAAATCTCCTGCGGTTCCGCCTGAATCAGCTTCGAAAAGCCGCATATGCAAAGAATAGTTAAACCGACAACACTTACTTTTTTCATAACTAACGCTTCGTTTCCAATTCCTGGTATTCCATTATTTCCTCTCCCTCCGGGTAGAGCTTCAACAAGAAGAAGCGGGTACCGAAAATCCCCAGTCCAATAAAGCAGCAGGCCAACAATCCCCCCAACCAGTAGGTCAGCAAGAAGCACATTGCGGCAAACCAGCCTCCCCACACAATCGCTAGGATTGAGGCTGTCAGGGCGATCTGAATACTGATCGGATCTGGAGCAGCCACCTTACCACCCAAGGTGCTGCGTACTGGTCCCCAGAAACCGAAGGGACGCATACGCCGATAAAATTCAGTTAGCTTATCCATCGGCTCGGGTTTCGACATCAACATCACGACGAATGCGAAAGTAGTACAGGCGAGGCCCGCCACCGTGTTGCGCGTCACGTAGAAGGCGTCATTCCCCTCCAAGCCCATGAACTGCACCAATCCTACCACAAACGGCTTGCCGAAAGGCGACAGAATAAACGCAAATACGACCAGCGAGAAGAGCTGGGAAGCGACTTCGGCATTCCCGTTCACTCGCCACCAAACGAGTCGCAACAGCTTAAACCAGCCACCGCCCAGAGTAATCGTCAATGCGAAGTAACCGAGATACAGGATGTCATCCACGAAAATCCCAATCAAAATCGTATTCAGAGCTGCCAGTGTCATGACGACCTGCGTCGCCCGAACATAGTGCTTTTCGCTCTTCCCCTTGGCGATAAACGGACGATACAAGTCGTTCACGAATACGGAGCCCGTCAGGTGGATGTTGCTATCGAAAGACGACATGAACGCGCAGAGAAAACCGGCGACCATTAAGCCCATCAGCCCCACTGGCAGGTACTGCGAAGCCAAAGTCGGAAAGACTCGCTCCCAATCCGGAATCTCTCCTCCTTCCGGAGTCATCAGTGGATCAAAGTTATCCAGAAGGTAGGCATCGCTCACCAGAAACATGCCTATCAGGCCAATCGCAATGAATGGAAAACCTCGTAACAAGAATCCGACTACGCTTTTGAAGATCAAAGAATAGATTACCTCCCGCTCGTCCTTCAGACTCAAGGTTCGCTGCATGCCTGGGTTAAAACCACCGTGATCCAGGAGCGGGTTGATGAAGAACATGTAGACGATGATAATGCTGAAGGGCTGCAGAAACTGCAGGTACTTGCTGTTATCGCCCGAGAGAGCATCGATATTTTCGTGCAAGCCGACGCTTCCCCCAATCTTCGAGTAGACGAGAATCAAAAGTACATACAAGGGCACGATGGCGATGATGAACTCGATCAAGTCAGTCCAAAAGATGCCACGTGCTCCCGCAGCCGCGGAATAGACCAAGGCGATCGCCACCACGCCAATCACCGCAATCGTTTCGGTCGAAACGTTCAATCCCGCCACTTCGACATACGTGGGTAGCCCTAAAATGACCGTCACCACTTTTTTAATACCGACCAGTCCAATCGCGGCCCAGATGGACGTAACGAATCCCCCGAAAACCACCGTATCGAACACGCGGGCGAAATTCGCCTTCCACCCCGTGTAGCGCGCTTCGTAAAACTCCATCTGCGTCTTGAATCGGGCTCGTCGCCACAGGCGCTCGAAGAAGACGCCTTGGATACAGGCCTTCATGGCGAATCCCCACATCTGCATCAGGCCCATCACCCCGTCCTGGCGCACCTTGCGCGAGTCCTGCAGCATACTGCTGGTGTTCAAGCCTACCGCCACGTCCGATACCCCGACTAGCCACCACGGCATCTTTCGCCCCGCCACCAGATACTCGGAGGTATCCGAGCTCGACTTGCGAGAAAGCCCAATTCCAACAAAAACCAAGCCAATCAGAACAAGGCCAACGATGAGGTAATCAATCCAATGCACGGTATCAAAACGTAAACTCTAGCGGGAAACCTCCAAGAGAGCCCATCATCGATGAGATCAACAAACCCAGCACATATTTACCCCGTAAAACGCGTTCCGCCCCAAACTCGAAATCGACTCCTCAAACATCGAAGCACAATTCGGAGTAGCCACTGAATAGCTCCCGCCGCTCACCCGCCACTTCACAGCTCCCGCTTAGCTCCTCTGGCAATCGAATCCTCACCAGTAAGGACGGCCCTTGCCTCTCTGCCTGCACTTCGATGAGCCCCAAGGGGTGCCTGAACTGCCCGCTCACCGATTCTAGCTCGCCCAACAAAGGGGCGATGCTGACGGAAGAGAAGCCGAAACCTGACGGGCGAACCCCAAGCACCGACGCCATAAGATGGTAGCTCGGATGGGCGTTCCAAGCATGGCAATCCGAGCGACCTTCGACTTCGCTCTCCGGAAAGGTGTGTAGCCCCGCCTCGATAAACGCCTTCCATTCGCCGATGCGAGCCACCAAATGCTCTCCCATGCCCCGCTTCCGAAAGGCCTCTAAAACATAATGCGAAAAGTATCCACTCGCTCGCTTCAGCGAATTGCCAGACGCCAAGGCTTGCCCAATCGCTTCATGCATCTCGCCCGAAAGATGACGCGAGAGAGCGGCAAGCGCTTGGGAATGCTCCGCAAAATAGCTTCGCTCCACATCCTCCGCGAACGCCGCTCGGCTTTCGCACCACAAGCGTCGCTGCACCGCCTCCACCAGCGCACGCCCACATCGACTCGCACGTTGGGCCAATTCTCGCTCCCCCAGCCAAGTGCAAACATCCTCGAGGGCCTCAAGGGCCGATACGACCTTCCACTGCACCGTTCCACTCACTTCGCCCGGAAGTTGAAACGAGCTCCCCTCCCCAAAGTCGCCCGTATCGACAAAATTCCACCCCTCCAGATTGGCTACCAACCCATCCTCTCGCCGAGCCAGAAGGAACCGCTCGACGATCAGCCAAGCCATAGGCAGCTGGGCCCGAAGGAACTCAGGTTCCCCCCGCCAGAGAGCGAAGTCGCGTAAGCTGTCGACCCACCCCAGCGCGAACGGCGGAATGAGCTGCAAGCTGCTTGCCGGGAAAGAGGACGATGGAAGGGAAGCTGCGCCCAAGACGCTGTGATTGAAAATCGAAATCGCCTTTTTCGGCAGCTCACAATCTTGAGTAGCAGCGTAAGTCACCAGAAACTGGATACGTGCATCCTCCCAATATTGGAGCCGCTCCCAGAAAGGACAATCCATGTATGCATCGTGCGAACAATTCTCGAGCGTACGAAATCCGACCTTCCAAATCGACTCCAAAACCCGGTCGCTACACTCAAACGCGGCCGTTCTCTCGAAGGGGTAGCCCGTCTCGAATATCTCAAGGCCATCGATCTCCAAAGCCTCGTCTGCCGTCTCAAGCATAATCCGTATCCAACACCCAGATACCCAGTCTAAAGGCTCGAGCACCGAATCAGATTCACCTTCTACGATAAACTCGTCTTCCAGCCCCACAAAATAATGGCCTTCGACCTGGATTCGATCCGGTGCCGCCACATAGGCCAAGGGATCGACCGACAAGCCTTCCGCCCATCCGACCGAGACGCGCGCCCCACGCCCTCCCTGCACTTTCAAACGATAGCGAGCGCAGACATAGTCTTCCAATCGTAGCAAGAGAGCGATCCGCGACGCCGCCGGCAAAACCACCGGACGATCCCCTTTGCGTCCCCCAAGCGACGCCTCCCACCTCGCCTCTTCATCGGGCGACAGACAACCGCTACCAATCTTTGCCCCATGCTCGTATTCAGACGAAGCGTACACGAGACGACAGTGTTGAAATCGTTTTTCTTTCATCGCCGGCAAACGAGCCGGCGTCAGCAATCGCTTCTGGTGGTCAGCATACTGAACGAAACGGCTAAGCCCAAACCGCCCGGCGGCCACGGGTTCCCATTCAGGACAATCCGCCGAAAGTTCCTCACTCCAGCTCCCACCTCGATAACGCAACCTCCCCCCCGAAAGGCACATGCGCCCCAGCTGTGCGGACGAATCGAGAAACTCCACTCCCTCAACGCGGTGCCCCTGCCAATCCGCGATCCCGGTGCTCACCAAGTCGATGAACTCCGGATCCGGCGACGCCAGAAGAAAGGCAGGCTCTACGCTAATCCGTCGTTTCGGCGAAAACTCCCCCAACCACCAGCAAATCGCGCCTAGCACGTATTCCCCCGGCTCGAACTCCACGTCATACCCGTCGTAAAACCATTCGCTGAGGCACCCGACCTCGCTGCCCTCGCCCACTCGCACCCCGTTGATGTAAAACCAATAGCCCTGATCCGCCGTTATCAGTAGTCTAAACTTGGATGCCTCCTCCACTCGCAAGACAAGCCGGTAGGCCTGCACCCCGGGAGTCGATTCCACGCTTCCTCCACTTGGCGAAACGAAGCGAGCGGGCCAACTATACAACTGCGACCAGGGGCGCTCCGGAGCAGTCTTCCTCGCCAAATCAGCGAAAGGATCAGTCGTGACACGCACACGCTTCACTTCGAATTTCGCCGACTTCTGCAACAACCCCTCAAACTCGCTCATAAACTATAAATCCCCAGCGTTATGGCACTTCCGAGGCCCGAAACAACCTGCTCAGCCACTTTTCGCGTAAAACGCAGCCACTCACCTGCCCCGTCTCCACCCTTGCAATCCGAATAAAATCGACCCATTACTTTACGGGATAAGTTAGCAGTGCTTTGAATTTAGTTCCCTCAAAAGGGATACTTCGCACCGTACCCCACTTCGCCTAATCAAACTACCCCCGTGCCCTATGGAAACACCGTCACTACCTGACGCGGATTCATCGATTCCGCCCTCCCCGCCTCCTGCCAAACGCGTCTCCATGCGCGTCATCGCCGAGGAGCTTGGGGTCACGAAAACCACCGTCTCCTTGGCCCTCCGAAACCACAAAAGCATCTCGGAAGCGACGCGTGATCGCGTCCTGAAGCTGGCCAAGGACCTCAACTATCGCCCTGACCCCGCCATCTCGGCTATCGCGGCCCAACGCTGGAGCTGCAAGTCGCCGGAACGGCACCGCGTGATTGCATTTCTCTGCCACCACCACCCAATAAGCAAGTCCCAGCAGGCGGAGTACCTGCCTGCAGCGCGAAAACGAGCCGAGGAGTACGGCTACAAGCTCGAACCCTTCTACGTCGACGAATACCCGACTCCCGAGTCAATCACCCGCGTCCTCTATAACCGCGGCATTCGCGGCCTCCTCGTTCCGGCCATCCACAATCCGGAGTCGAAACGCGCGATCGAGCTGGACTGGTCCAAATTCACCGCCGTCTGTTGCGGCGTCGGACGCATCCGCCCCCCTCTTCACACCGCGACAAACGATATCTTTTCGGCAACACGTCTCGTCTGGGAGACGGTCGCTCAAGCAGGTTTCAAGCGAATCGGAGCCGCCCTGTTTTGCCACGACCCGATCGCCGACGACGACTGGGAACGCATCGGAGCCTCCAGCGCCTCCGTTAAACTACTCGGGCTAACCGAATCGCAAAACATCCCAATCCACACGGGCGAGGTCTTCGACGAGGACTCCCTCATGAGCTGGTACAACAAGTACAAGCCAGAGGTGGTAATCGGCTTCAACCACTCGACCGGCGAAACCTTGGAGCGTTGCGGCTTGCGGATTCCCGAAGACGTCGAGTTCGTTTCGCTCATCTCCCCTCAGGATTCGAAATGGTCCGGCCTCAAGCGCCACGTGGACGATGTCGCCAGCGCCTCGGTAGACATTCTCAACAACGAGCTGCGGGAAAACCAATGGGGCATCCCCAGCGTACCGCACGTCACGCTCATCCAGCCCGACTGGAATCTGGGCTCCACTTTCCGGGGCACTCCTCCGATGGGAGCGAGCTGCCGCAAGCCCATCAAAAACGTGACCGGGATCTCCATCGCCACAACCGCCGTTTCAGCCTAAATTCAAGGGTCATCCGCAAATTGAGTGGATACGCATCTTACTGATGGTGGAACGACTTCTCCAAAGGCGTTTGTATCCGCAGATCAACCCGAAATAGTCGTCTTCGGAGAAGCCGACCCACCTGAAAATGCAATTTCAGGTGTCAAAATTGCCAGCTTCCACCATCTTGGGGATGAACCAAATTCAAGGGCTCGGCGGCTGCAATTCGAGCAACGAGCAACGCTTACTAAACGTGATGAGTAGCCAAGGCGATAGGTAAGGATTTCAAACTCAGCTACGTCATTGAATTCAAAATTCAATGACGCCTATGCTATCCCTTAGAATCCCCCTCATCGCCAGCTGCCTAACCGCCCTGGCCGCCACCCAAACCTTCACCCACGCTGCCGTAGAGCTCGACGCCAATGGCTGGACGGTCATTACCCCGAGCCACGACTCACGCATTGTCTACGTCAGCAGCTCCGAAGGCGACAACGCCAACGACGGGCTTTCACCCAGCACCCCAAAGAAAACGATCGCATCCGGAGACAGCCTGATCCGCGATGGCTACCCCGATCACCTGCTTCTTAAGCGCGGAGACACGTTCACTCCCACCGCCGCCACCGCCCTTGGACGCTGGAAAAACGGCCGCGGACCGGACGAGCCCATCGTATGCTCCTACTACGGAGACGAGGGGCCACGCCCCATCATCAAAATCAAAGACAGGTTCATCAATCACGACGGACACCCCCGCCACTTTCAGGCATTCATCGGGCTGGATATCTACAAATCGAACAGCGACCCCGACTCTCCGGACTTCGACAACTCCTCCTGTGTCGAAACCCTGCGCTTCATTGGCAGCGGAGCCTACATCCGCCTGGAAGACTGCCGCGTCCGATTCGGCATGGTCACTATCCAGAGCTACGCAGGCGTCTACGCCTACCCGGAAGTGCGCCGCAACATCATTACCGACGCTTGGGCCAACGGATCCTACTACAGCCACAGCGCGGAAGGGCGTATTCAGGGCATATACATTTCAGGCGTAGACTCCGGGTACCTTCTCGAAGAAAACTTCATCGACCATTGCGGATGGAGCGCAACCGTGATGGGAGCCGGAGCCAACAAGTACAATCACAACGTCTACATCCAATACGACAATGTCGAAGGCGGCATTATCCGAGGCAACATCATCTCCCGCGGCGCCGCCCACGGCATCCAAGCCCGCTCGGGAGGCCATATCGACCGCAACCTTTTCATCCTTAACGCTGTCTCCCTCAACGTAGGCGGACACAAGGTCGCGACCAAGCCCGCCGTCCTCAGCTACGACAATCGGGCGAAAGAAAACGTCGTCCTGACCGGTCGCTTAATGGATCCCAACAACTCGCAGGAACCGCGATCCGCCGCAGTCTGGGGTATCGACGCGAATGTTCTCCTACCGGGAACCGACGTCCACGACAACATCATCGCCAACCGACAAGACGACGGTGTAAACACCGCCTTCCTCGGGAATGGCAACCTGTCCAACAACGTCACCTACAATTGGGACAAGGACACCGATACTTTCGACCCTAGCTGGCCACATCCAGGCCATCACGCCGGACACTACTTCGCTTCCATCGGAGGCGGCAGCAACCGCACCCTTGACTACCTCGAATGGCTGAGAGAGCGCCCGCTTCGATCCCTCCCGTGGGAGATGACCGCGTATTCCGCAATCAACTACATCCGCGAAGGCTTCAACAAAGCGCCCGTCGACGGTTACTTCGAATACGGCGAAGCAGTCGAACCAGTCGACCCCGAAAAGCCGGAAATCACTTTCGACTTCAATCATCAAGACTCCCCCCCCACACTCAGCATCCTTTGGCAATCGCAAGCAAACGTGCAATACGACCTGCAAAAGGCCGAGGATCTCTCTGCTTGGGACACGGTATCCACAAAACAAGGAAACGGAGATGAAATGAGCTTCGAGCAACTCAACCTCGCTACCTTCTATCGCCTCAAAGCCTACCCGTAGACGACAGCGCGTTCGAACGGCTACTCCGGGCCGAACGCTCCATTTATCTGGTTAACTACGCACCCTTTATCACAGCAATCACGATCAAATCGCCCGACCTTTACCCGTAAAACGACCTTATCCCTTGAAGGCGTTTTCTCCCCCAGTTTCAAACGGGCTACGACGCAAACCGAAAGCAGTCCCGTATGACCCCCAATTTCAACAAATACCTCTTCCTCTTTCTCCTCAGTTCCGCGCCGCTCGCGGCAGAATTCCAGGATGTCAGCCAAAGCGCTGGGCTACTCAATGTTCAGGCCCAAATCGAGGATGACATAGACAACCATGGAGGCTCCGCCGCAGTCGATGTCGACGGCGACGGCTTCACCGACATACTGCTCGCCAAGTACCAATCCCCTCCATTGCTCTACATGAACAATGGCGACGGCACCTTCACCAACGAAGCGACGGAACGTGGACTGGCCGAGGCGATCGACGCTGCTGCTTTCGGAGCTGGCGACCTCGACAATGACGGGGATCCCGACCTGCTAATCGTCCCCTACCAATCGAATCGTTTCTACCTCTATCTCAACGACGGTTCGGGGAACTTTACCGAAGCGGCGATAGAGCGCGGCGCTGACGCCACCGTAAAACAAATCCCTCACGACGGATATAGCGTAGGCCTCGTCGACTACAATCGGGACGGTTACCTCGATATCTACGTCAGTCAATGGGGGATCGAAGCCACCTTCGAAGCGCACAAGCACTCCGTCCTCCTGCGCAATCGAGGAAAAGAAGCGCCCGGGCATTTCGAAAACGTAACCCGCTCCGCTGGCCTCGACCCCGCCGATTTCGGGAACTCTCAATGGAACTTCTCTTCCGGATGGGCAGACTTCGACGAGGACGGTTGGCCGGATCTCGCGCTTGTGGCAGACTTTGTGAGAAGCAAGTTGTTCTGGAACAACGGAAATGGAACATTCGTCGAAACCACCCAAGCCTCAGGCGTCGGATTGGATAAAAGCGGGATGGGGGTCGCCATTGCCGATTACGATGCCGACGGTTTGCTCGATTTCTATGTCACCGCAATTTTCGACCAGCTTCATTGCGAGACGGACGACGCTTGTTCCGGCAGTAAACTGTACCGCAACATCGGCAATCGCCAATTCGAGGAAGTTTCGGAGGCCATGGCGGTCGATCGTCCCGGCTGGGGTTGGGGCGTCTCCTTCTTCGAATACGATAATGACGGGGATTTCGATCTCATCGTAACCAATGGAATGCCCGTTCCCGACAACCCCCAGGCAAATCCCGCCTCGGCTGACGACCCAACCACCCTCTTCGTCAATCCGGGCGACGGCACCGCTTTCCTCGACCAGACCAACGGATCCGGAATCGACGATATCGGATACGGACGCGGCATTCTCGTCATAGACTACGACAACGACGGAGACGAGGACCTCATCGTAGTCAACGCCTTCAGCAACCCCATCGTCTATCGCAGTGACGCAAGCGAAAACGGGAACGACTGGATACGATTCAGCTTCGAAGGAATCGCATCCAATCGCGACGGCATCGGGGCTCTCGTCCGCGTGACTGACGGGGCGAAAACACAAACACTCGTCTTCAATCCGACGAATGCCTTCATCGGGCAGCGTGAAGCCTTTCTACACTTCGGACTAGGTGCAAGCGACGGCACGATCGACACCGTAGAAATTCTCTGGCCCTCAGGTATCGAGCAGACGCTTTCGAATGTAAGTGCAAATCAATTACACCATATCGTCGAGCCCACCGATTCCGAACATCCCCCCTACTTCTCCTTCCACCCCGAAGTAGAGGGACTATTGGGAATCGGAGACTCTATCCACCTCAGGGTCGAAGCTCACGCATTCCCCCAGCCTACGATCCAATGGTTCAAAGATGGCGTTGAAATCGTCGGAGCAACAAGTCCAACGCTTCATATCAAGAGCCTAGCCAACTTCGATGAAGGCAGCTACTACGCCGTCGCTACTTCCGGCGAAACCACCATTCAAAGCGAAGCTGTAGACATCGCTCTCGACTACGATATCGATGAACACTCCGTCGCTCACTGGTGGAACGAGTTCATGCTCGAAGCGATTAGACGAGATTTTCCCGATCCAACCAAGCACGGCCGAAATCTCTACCACGTATCCGCCGCCATGTGGGACGCCTTCTGGCCTTATGAGCAAGAGCAATGGAGCAATGCCGCCGCCGTCTTCCACCAGGAAAACATATCCCCCTCCGATTGGGGCGAAGACCGTCTCGCCACTCAAGAAGAGGCGATCAGCCATGCCGCCTACACAGTACTGAACGCTCGCTATCAAAATAGTCCCGGTGCGGAGTCCTCTCTCTTCGGCTTTCGCTGGCTCATGCAGCAACTTGGTTACGATCCGGACGATACCTCTGTCGAAGGCAACAGTCCCGCTGCAGTCGGCAATCGCATCGGAAACGCCGTCCTAGAGATCAACTACCATGACGGATCCAACGAACTCAACGACTACGCCGACACAAGCGGCTACGAAGCAGTAAATGATCCCATGCCAGTTGAGCTTTCCGGAACCGAAGTGGTGGATATCAATCGCTGGCAACCCCTCCTCTTTCAGAACGCCGTATCCCAAAACGGGATACCAATAGGAGAACTCACCCAAACATTCCTAGGCGTCAATTGGAGGGAGGTGGATACCTTCGCACTCCAAAAGCCGACCTCTAGCACAATTGCCTTCGACCCCGGACCGCCCCCTCAATATCCCGATCAAAGGCAGGCCTTCATCGATTCAACTGTCGAAGTAATCCGCTTCTCCTCGTATCTAGATCCTCAGGACGGCGAGATGATCGACATATCACCCGGAGCGAGACTTAACAACCCGCTCGGAACCAACGACGGTACGGGTCGCCCTACTAATCCTTTCAACGGCCTAGCGTACCAGCCTAATCTCGTTAAACGCGCCGACTACGGTCGCATCCTGGCTGAATTCTGGGCAGACGGTCCTGCATCCGAAACCCCTCCGGGACATTGGAACACCCTCCACAACGAGATCACCCAAAGCCCCTTTTTCGAGCGCAAGTTCATGGGCCGAGGCGAGGAACTCTCAAAACTCGAATGGGATGTTCGCGCCTACCTCGCCCTCAACGGCGCCATGCACGATGCCGCCGTTGCCGCCTGGACGCTCAAGCGCCAGTATGACTATTCCCGCCCCATAACGATGATCCGCTACTTCGGCGGCAACGGCCAATCCAGCGACCCGAACCTTCCCTCCTACCACCCGGACGGACTGCCTCTCATCCCCGAGCTCATCGAGCTCATCACAGACGAAAGCGCCGCCGAAGGTCAACGCCACCACCACCTCGCCTCCTCTGTCGGAAAGGTCGCCATCCGTTCATGGGCAGGCGAGCCTGACAATGCGGATACAGGAGTTGGAGGCGTCGATTGGATTCTTCCCGAGGACTGGTTCCCCTACCAACGCAGCACCTTCGTGACTCCCGCCTTTGCCGCGTTCGTTTCCGGACACAGTACCTTTAGCCGAGCCGCAGCGGAAGTCATGACCCTGCTCACCGGCGATCCCTTCTTCCCCGCTGGAATGGGACAATTTCTCTTTCCTAAGAACGGTTTCCTCGAGTTCGAGCAAGGCCCAAGCGAAGATGTCATCCTCCAGTGGGCCACCTACTACGACGCCGCAGACCAAGCTGGAATTTCTCGGCTCTACGGAGGCATTCACGTTCGGGCCGACGATTTCATAGGCCGCACCCTCGGATCCCGCATCGGAGTGGAAGCCTTCGTGAAGTCCTACTCCTTACGTCACCAAAACGCTGGTTATAAACCTTTCGATTGGGTCGAGATCGAACAGGACCTAATCACCGGTACGGATTTTACCAATACACGTTTGGACCTAATAGATAACGGATTACCGTTCCGACTTTCCCATTCAGTAGAAGAGGCAAGCTCTAACCCCAGCGAAGCGATTTCGTTCATCCCGCCAACAAACGGTTCTAAGATGAAATGGCTCATTCAAAGCGATCACCTCATTGGCCTTGAACTCTCCGGACAAGCAAACGCCAACGATCCACTCACACTCGAATTCGCGATCACACAACAGGCGCCCAAGATGCTCCTTCTCACCGGGAGCTCCACGGAGATATCCGCAGCTGAAACGGACTCATTCTCACTCACTGTTTTGCAGCTCATCGATAATGATTGGGTTGAGCACGATCACAATCCCCATTGGTTGGATACAGATCTCTCCTCGGTTAGCGCTTCACTAGCGAGAAGGCACAACGGCGACACCGCTCCAGAAGATTTTCAAATCAGCGACACCCTCTTTCTCGAAGAAGGAGTCTATCGGGTAGAATTGTTCCCGACGGATTCAAGCGAGACGGTGAGTCTGCAGATACTCAGCCCGCTTTCTCTCGCAAATAACAACTAACACAATTTCACTCAAAACGTATATGTCAGAAATAAGATTCGGATTCATTGGTACCGGAAAGATCGCTTACTCAAGCGCCGAAGAACTCCTCTCGCACGAGAACGCTAGCTTGGTCGCAGCCCAAGATCTCAGCGCGAAACGCCTCGGAGAATTCGCCGACAAGTTTGCAGTCGAAGAACGCTATGCTAACGCTGACGACCTGTTCGCGAGCCCTAACGTCGATGCGGTCTACATCGCTGTACCCAACAAATACCACGCCCCGCTGGCCATCGCCGCCCTAAAGGCTGGAAAACACGTGATGCTGGAGAAGCCTTTCGCGATGAACGCTACAGAAGCAGAAGCAGTCGTTTCCGCTGCCAAAGAGTCCGGCAAGCTTTTCACCCTCGGCATGAACCAACGCTTTCGCGAAGATTCGCAAAAGATACGCAATCTCGCAACGGCCGGAAAGCTTGGCGAAATCTACTACGCTAAGGCCTATTGGTTCCGCAGATCTGGTATCCCAACTTTGGGTACTTGGTTCGGTAACAAAGAACTCGCCGGAGCAGGAGCGATCAACGATATCGGCGTTCACCTACTCGACCTATGCTTGCACACGATCGATAACTTCGACCCTGTTTCCGTATCCGGTCGTACCTATACAAAATTCGGAAACCGTGGCCTCGGCGGCGGGGGTTGGGGCATTTCGGACAAGTCAGACGCCCCCTTCGACGTAGACGACTTCGCAACGGCACTCATTAAGATGAGAAACGGGGCCACCATATCGCTTGAAGTCTCCTGGGCCTGCCATACTGAGAAAAACGACAAGATGGATGTAGAAGTCTTTGGTACGGAGGCAGGGGCCTCACTCTACCCGGCGAGGCTCTACAAATCAGACACCTCCACCGGTGAATACCAAATTGTCGAAGACGTAAACGCTCCCGTATCCATGAAGCACTCTAGCCGCTTCCACAATTTCACGAACGCGATACTGGGAACTGAGGAACTAGCCGTCCCTGCCGAACAAGCGCTCGTCATCCAAAAAATCCTAGACGCCATTGCGGAGTCTAGCTCCACGGGAAAAGAAGTCACCCTCAGCTAATTTGAATCTAAACCATATATCCTCACCCATAAAATGAATCTCTTAAACGAACTTGCCGTACAAAGCTTCTGCTTTCGAAACATCACCGAAAACCAGTCGGTCGCAGGAAAGGTAAAGGAAATCGGACTCGAGCGGGTCGAAGTTTGCCGCGTGCACGCTGACTTCCATGCAGTCAACGACTGGAAGGACATCGTGAAAATCTACAATGACGCTGGCGTATCCATCGTATCCATTGGCGTAGAAACCTTCGATGGTGAAGATCGCGACGAAGCCATTTTCGAATCTGCTGCCCTCGCGGGCGCAAAGCAGATCTCCTGTCACTTCAAAATAGAGACGTTCCAAAAAGCGGTCGCTCAGGTGAAGTCTTGGTCCGAACAATACGGCGTCGACGTCGGTATTCACAATCACGGTGGATACATGTTCGGAGGCTGCCCAGACATCATCAACTATCTCATCGAGCTGGGATCTCCCAATATCGGACTTTGCATGGATACCGCATGGGTGATGCAAATCGGACCGCAAAGAGGAAATCCAGTCCAATGGGCGAAAGACTACCGAGGAAAGATCAAGGGAATCCACTTCAAGGACTTCACCTTCGCGCCGAACGGGCAATGGAAAGATACCATCGTCGGCGAAGGCACCCTCGATCTGAAGGGACTCGTCAGCGAACTTGAGTCCCAAGATTTCTCTGGCGTATCCATTCTCGAATACGAGGCAGACCCAGACAACCCAGTTCCCGCTCTGAAATCGTGCGTGGAGAAAATGAGAGAAATCACTTCCTCACTATCCGTCTAAGGCATCACACCTACTACCCAAAGGTTTGATCTATTCCGGTGCTCGCTCAGGCGAGAACCGCGCAAGTCGGTGAGTCGCTTACGACATAATTGCCACGCAGTATCGGAAAGATGGCGGGAGTGTCGGATGCGACTCGCTAACGACCCGATCTCTCGCTTGAGCCGCACCTCGCTATTTCGACGGACCTGAACAGAACTTCCCTACCGCTTATGGAAACCAAGAACGCATTTCCGTTTATCATCGCTTCACTGCTCGCCCCTGCGCTCTCAGCCCAGTACGAAATCGGCACGGGAAAAGTGAGCGAGCTCTTCAACGCAAATTGCGCCAGCTGCCACGGCGAAAACCTGATGGGCGGCCAAGGTTCGTCGCTCGTCGACGATGTCTGGGCTTACGGAAGTTCCGACGCCGATATCGCGCGTGTCATTGCTAACGGAATTCCAGACACGGCGATGATTCCCTGGAAGACATCTCTTTCAGAGAAACAGATTCGATCCCTCGTCATCTACATCCGCGAACAAGGCCAAATCGCGGCTCAAAAAGAGCTTCCTGGCGACCATTTCAAACCCGAAAATGGCGTCTTCAAATCGCAGGAACACAATTTCACCCTCACAAAAGTGGGCGAAGGCGAAGGCATCCTCTGGGCTCTCGAATTCCTTCCTGACAACACCATGCTTGTCACCCAACGTGACGGCGTGCTTTGGAGCTTCAAGGATGGCAAACGAAGTAAGATCGAGGGCATTCCCGAAGTCTGGCAACACGGACAAGGAGGACTTCTCGAAGTCCAGAAACACCCCAACTTCGAAAACAACGGTTGGATCTACCTCGGTTACAGCGAAAACGTCGGAGGCAAAGAAAACGGCATGGACGCGGGGATGACCGCCGTAGTCCGTGGCCGCATACGCAACGGCAAGTGGGTCGACGAACAGAAAATCTACAATGCTCCCGCAGAACTCCACATCAGCGCGGCGTATCACTACGGGACACGCTTCGTCTTCCAAGACGGCTATCTCTACTTCGCCATCGGCGACCGTGGACGCCAAAATCAAGCACAAGACCTGAGCCGCCCCAACGGGAAGATACACCGCATCTTTGATGACGGCCGCGTCCCAACCGACAATCCTTTCGCCAGCATTCGTGACGCCCTCCCAACTATCTGGTCCTACGGGCATCGAAACCCACAAGGTCTCGATGCGCATCCAGAAACCGGTGACATCTGGGAAGTCGAACATGGACCACGCGGTGGAGACGAAACCAATCTAATCCAACGCGGACTCAATTACGGCTGGCCCGTCATCACTTACGGGATGAACTACAATGGTACCCCCATTACCGATCTTACTGAAAAGGAGGGGATGGAGCAGCCCAAACACTACTGGAATCCATCGATCGCCATCTGTGGAGCTGACTTCTACGAAGGTGACAAATTCCCAGCTTGGAAGAACAACTTTTTCGTGACCGGCATGGCTTCGCAAGAAATGCACCGACTCGTGATTGAAGAAGGTAAGGTTGTGTCCGACGAGGTCGTGTTTAAAAATCAGGGACGTGTGCGCGACATCTACAGCGCTCCGGACGGACATCTCTACGTCCTCCTGATCCAGCAGTCCCCGCTCGTCGGCAGCATCTACCGCCTCGATCCCTTGAACTAGAGCCCTACCCTCCCCTTGTCCGCTCCCAAGAAGCGACAAACCAGGAGGCTGATACCTTTTGCGAAGGGTATCGGACAGCTACAAAATGTTAAACAAGCGAAGGCCCTTGGATTTCCAAGGGTGCTTTCATATTTGACCGGAATCGAGCCACTACGGCGTCTTTGTTCGCCGGTCCAAAAAGCAAAAGGACAGCTCACTCAACGAGGCGTAGTCCCGATCATTTTTCAGATAGATCCGAATCGTAAGCCGGCCGTCTTGCACCGAAACAATCCGCTCCCTACTGCGTCGGAATTCGTTTGCCGACATGTCGAATACGCCCACATCCATCGATTCAAACTCTATCCTTTGCCAAGTGGGTTTCGCTACATCGCCAAGCAAAGCGCTCACCGCATAGCGACCATCGGGAACCACGATTTCAAATTCGTAGTAGTCCTCTGGATTTTCCGCTTCAGAAACCGTTCCCTCGAAGAGTTTCTTCTTCAGCAAGGCGCTTGAGAAATTATCCCCGCTCTCAACCGGCTCAACTTTCTTCGCCGGACACCAATCGCCTAAGTTCCATCCGTATCCAAGCAATGGATCAAATGCGTTCAAACGCTTCACGTTCTCAACCACAGCCCGATTCCGAGCAAAGGGCCAAGCTCCCCAAGTCCAGCTTTTGGGGCGAGGTTCCAGATCCCCGTTCCAGAGTTCGTACAGCATAGGGAAAAGCGTCACGCTGTTTCCATATCGATTTTCGTAAGTCGGAGTTTCGCCCCAGGCAACCAGGCTCAGATGCAAGTGCCCCCAACGATCATCACCCCAAATATAGCCCAAGCGTTGCCCCGCAACCAACTCCTGCCCCTCTACGATCTCAATGCTCGACGTTTCCATGTGTTGATAGATGTAATACACTCCTGGCATCGAGGCGCTTTCCAGGCAAAGGCAAGCTTGCTCGCCGCTGTGTTCCCTTATCCACACCAATCTACTATCTTCCATCGCCACCAAGGCATCCACCCGATTCGCCTTGCCATTCATCAGGCTTATATCCGTGCCTTCGTGCTGCCGCCACGGGCTCAAAAAAGCAAAGCTATGACTGGACTCCGCCATCGACCATTCAAAGCCGTCCGAACGATCCACCGGAAAAGTAAACGTTTCGGGATCAAGCAACGGATCGTTAGCGTTTGAAAGGCAAAAAAGGGCGTCCTTTGTTACGGCATTCCGTGAACCATAGGGTCCTCGAACTGTGTAATTAGCCATTCGTTTCGTATCGCAAACATAGATACGCACGCCATTCAATCTGACCGGTAGAACTCTTCGTGCGATCGGAATCCGCTCGCTCTCATCATCTACCCGAATCTGAGCCCAATCGCTATCAATTGCTTCCAACTCCACTTCGTGCCCTAAGAACTCGAAAGATTCGCCCACCGCCAGATTCACGAACAATTGATTCCCGATTATTCGATTTTCTCCCAAAGGGACAGCTCTCTCCGAACCAACGAGTCCCGACCCAAAGAGGCAAATCAAAAGACCTGCAACCAAGCATTTGGTAAGAAGTCGAGAAACGTATCCAATTCCTCCTAATAAATACAAACTTTTCATAACTTACATAACTAGAACTGTATTCAAAATACAAAGAGCGCCCTAGCCTAGCTAGGACGCCCCGATTTTAAATCAATCTAGATTATTACTACCTAATATCCAGATACTGTTAACTAAGACTAGAACGAAATGTTAGCGCTGATGGTATAGCTTCTTGGTTCCAAGAAGTAGTAGAAAGATTTAACTTCATCTAAATCCGGATAGTAGCGAGACCCGAGCACCTGCTCATCATCGTTTTCGAGAGCATTGTTAACGTTTAGCTGAAGACGTACATCGGACTCACCCCACTTGAACTCGTAGCTAGCCATCGCATTGTAGATCGCATAGCTACCACCCCAGAAGGTGCGAGGATTTGGGTTCTCTACGGAGCCTGGGTCAACACCAAGGATTGCATCGCCCTTGTAGTTAACACCCGCTCCAACTGTAAGTCCCTTGAAGTTTCCGTCACTGAAACTGTACGCAGTAAAGAGATTTGCATTCTTCGGACGGTGATTCACCTCACCAAGACCTTCACTCGCCTTAGTGAAAGTAAGGAACCCATCGAGTCCATTCACCAGATCTCCCACTGTGTTGTCACCAAGGAAACCAGGTTGCGATTCGAAGTCGTAGTTAAGGCTAGCGTTGGCCATCCAAGTGTCGCGATGCTTCGCCATATACGCCTCTAGTCCAGTACCGAGGTTTGCGGTAGTAGTCTCTCCGTCGCTGTAGTTGAAGGAGATTCTCCAGTTATCGACTGGGTTGGCTACCAATTCGAACTCTATACCAGAAGACGCTTGAGACTTTGTTTCCGAACCGCCCACATGATGGCCAAGCGGGTTTTCCAAGTCTGTTTCCCAGAGAGGATCGCTTGGATCAGTACGGCCCGCCGCAGCGTTATCTATAGCAGTCCAAATCGCGTTTATATAAATGGGTACGTTTCCACTACTTAAACCGGTTACCGCATTATCTTGCGATGTTTCGTAGTAGGCAACCGTAGCGTAGACTCTGTCGTTCACGTTCACCTTCACGCCAACATCACGCCCATTTCCCTTAAGCGGACCAATTTCCATGGATTCGCGAACCAGTTCATCCTCGAATCGCTTAGCGCCATTCTGCGTCATGAAGTTCGTGGACTTGTTGGCAAACACACGGAGCCAATCGGCACCTGGCACTTGGTAAACCAAGCCAACTGAATAAGTATCGTCACCATCCAGCGGTGATGTCCAAGCCTCTCCCAAGCCTAGGATTTCGTCGGGCATCGTTTCCGAGCGAGCTGCAGCACGGCCAGAAGCGGATGGATCGTCACGGCGGATTCCGGCTGTCGTGATTAGGCGGTCGTTTAGCAGTCTGCTCTGTACAGCGAATGCCATGGAATCGATTTCGTATTCGCTGTATCCAGTATTTTGAACACGAAAGCCTGCTTCGAATTCATGTCCAAGACTTGGATCAGCCCCCCAGAGAATGCTCTTGGGCAAAGGAGTAGTCCACGGGTCCGGCATACCGCGGTCCGCTAGATTGGGCGAGAAGTAGTCCACGTGGAAGGAACGGCCTGGGTAATCGGTACCATTGAATATTTGATCGGTACGGCTACGGTTTGGCGATACATTGGTTTCCCGGCTCTGTTCGTAGAAGGAGGAAGTAGTCGAACGCTGGGCGAACGCCATCAGAGTGTGCTGACCAGCGCGGTCACCGAGATCAAGGTCATAGCTCGCGGTCACACGCATGTCTTCCTGCTTTTGGGTCCGATTCGTTTCCTGAGGGTAAGAGGTCATGATCGCCATGTCCTGCATCGGATTATTGATAAGCGAATCGAAGATCATCGTTCCGATACCAGGACCGGGCTCGCCACGCTCCGGGTGGTCGAGGATCAAGGTAGCGTCATATGTGCCATCGTTGTTGAACGTCGGCAAGGTGCTCATGATGTCCTTGTTGAACAAAATTCCATTGAATCCCAAGGTTGAGCGGTGGCGGCGGTCATTCGTCGATTCGTTCATCGTGAGATTGATATTCAACTTCTGACCAATCCGCTGATCGATGGAGAACCCATAGGTCTCATAATCATTGAACTGACCTTCACCCGATCCACCCGGATTGAGGTTTCGGGGAAGAGATGGATCGTTATAGAACTGAGGGATATCGAAGACGTTGACCGCACCCCCTGATTTACGGTAGTAGCGTTGGCCGAGCTGGCGAGTGCCCACTTCGATATACTTGCCTGCCAATGGGCCCGTTGTCATCAAGATAGTCGGAGTACCCAAGTGGTGCGAGCGACGCTCGAACTGGTCTGGATTATCCGGCGTCCAAAAGTCGGGCAACCCGTTGGAGTCCGGATTGATTCCGAAGCCCCACCAACCCGCTTGAGGAAGATTGTCTCGCTTCTGCGTGTAGTTGTCGTCGCCATCAGTCCAAGGCGACTCTGGCGTACCGTAGTCGAAGTAGTGAGAACCGTTGAACTCCCACTGCGTCACACCATCTACAGGCTGCCAAGGGCGCGCGCGATTCTGGTCGAGTTCACCCATCTCCAATCCGAAACGAAGCGTCGTCGAATCAGTAGGCCTGAATGTTGCCGCTAAGGCATAGCGCTCCTGGTCGTCCTTCGCAAAGTCCTTCCAGCCGTCCTTCTGCTGGTTCAGGTAATTGAAGCGAACACCGAGCTTATCTTCGATCAATACTTGGTTTGTATCCAAGGTATAGCGCTGAAGTCCATAACTACCAAATTTCGCTCCAATCTCGTGATCCTCGGATTGAGTGGAAGCGCGCTTCGCTTGGATGTTAACGACGCCACCGGGACCTCCGATACCAAAGATCAATGAGTTCGGGCCGCGAGCCACCTCTACACGCTCAAGATTGAAGGAATCTGACGCGATAAGCGTGGGGAAGTAGTCACGCGTTGCCGCGACATTTCTGTATCCACGAATCTGGAAATTGAACTCGTTGCCAACGAGGCCGTTTCCTGTCACCGCGCCAGCGTCAGTGGCGCCGCCACCGATATCGTTACCGGCATTGAGCCCGTAGACCATCGATTCATTGACGTTATCCGCGCCAATATCATCCAGGAACTGCTCCGTCATTACCGACAGAGCGACTGGAGTCTCCTCCAAAGAAGTCGCCAAACGACTGCCTGCGAGGGTAGCACCCGCACGGTAAACCTTGTCGTCATCGGCAGAAACCTCGAAGGGAGAGAGTTCGAATATTTCCTCTTCATCCGAAGAGTCATCTTGAGCGTAGGCCGACATGCCGACGCCAAGCGCCAAGAAACTTCCGAGCGCGTATCTAAACTTAGGTTTATTTAGATTAATCATAGGGTATCTGATAGGTTTGTCTAATCTGAGCAAGTAAGTGCCTACATTGGGTAGAGGTAATCGCTTGCGTGGAACAAGGCGCACAAAATCCCAATACTAACTCCGCTTAACAACAAAACCGGTTATTCATCCCGTAAACCTACCGTAAAATCGGAACAACAAAAGAGCCCAGGAAGCTACTCAAAATCGATCTCGTTCGGCACTATGACCTTCCTGACTGCACGAGCCCAGCGATCATAGCCCAGATCATTGAGGTGTATCCCGTCCTCCACGAAATAACGCTCCTTCGCAACCCCATCTCTCCCGATCAAGGCGTGCGCTACGTCGATAAAGTTCAACCGCTCGTCTTCCTCGCAGATCGCTTTCAACATGGCATTCGCTTTGACGGCCTGCGGCCAAACGGACGCTCGCGCAATACTCGGCTTGATCGAAATGACATAGACCCTCATCTCGCTGTTTTGCTCATGGCAGAGGCGTACAAAGTCCAGAAAGTCCCGAGCCACCACCACTGGCGTCTTCCCTTTCGCCACGTCGTTATCCCCCTCGTAGACCAAGACCGCACGCGGTTCATAGGCGGCCACCAAACGGTCGAAATAATGGATCGCATCGCTGAACTGACTTCCCCCAAAACCCATCGGCACCACGCTCAAAGGGGCTAGATCTTGCTCGATTCTCGGCGTCCACATCCGCATCGAGGAACTACCAACGCAGACGATCCCACCCTTCGAGATACCACGCTCGCGCGCCCTTTCCTCCAGTTCAGTCACCTCCTTCTCGAATCGGGTTGCATCTTGTCCAGCACCCCAGCTACAGGCCAACGAGCAGCAGAAAATTGAAACGGCAATTCGGTAGAAAAAACGGTCAAAAACACGAGTCATGGGAGGGAGGAAGAGCGACGCCCAAGCCCCGAACAAACCCACAAGCACTTATCCCGTAAAGCAATCGCTTCCGCGATTTATCGGACAGGCTTAACGGGTAAAGGCCAGAGCAGCCACGACCTCACTCCCTTTTCGTTGCAGCCTGAACTCCCCATCACCTTCTCTCTATGCCTGCTTACGACCCTCCAGGACAAATTGTCCTCCTTCACAATTCCTCCGGACTGCGAATCGAATTCAACATCCAAGAGCGAGCCAGTTACCTCAACCTCTGGACTTCGCCCCTCGCGGGCAAATCGAACGACTACCGGGAACGCAACTTCAGCAATCGAGACGACCATACAAGAGTCTTCGCTCGGATCTCGCTGCCAAATCTCACTCAAGCGAACTTCGTCATCTGCGACTATGATCCCACCCACACCGTCGTTCAGTTCAAAGATCAACGCCTCCATTTGTTGCCGCATCCGAGCGAATCGGCCTTAGCCGTTTGGACCGAACAAGCCCAGGCGATCGATTTCAAATCCCAATCAAGCGACACCATCCACTCCCGTGACAGCGACCACTTCGCGATCGCTCACAGAGATCGCTGGCACGACTTCATCTTCACAGCCAGAATTGGCGACAAACGCTCCCGCTTCGTCCATCAGCTTCTAGGTGAAGAAGGGCGTAGCTCCTACGCGCGATTGAACTTGCACCCCCGGAGAAGCCTGATCCTTCACTCCGCTCTCGCAAGCGAACCCTGTGCCATCCCGCTCAAACTCGCAAGGCAGTCGATTACCGATCTGGAGAAAAAAGCGGAAGCCTCTCTCTCGCAGGCGCTCGATACAGGCAAGATACAACTACGCGGTCGCGACGAATGGGCCAACCTGCATGAGACCTGCCGGAAACATCTCTTTACTGCTCGTGACAAGTCCGGCGCCGTACGAGCCGCTCTCAGTCGAATCTACTACCTCATCTGGGTCCGTGACGGAGCGTTCATCGAAGCTAACATCGCCTACTCTGGCTGGTCGCACGGAGCCAACCTCTGGAAAACCTTCCTGCTCGCCAATCCCACTCGCATAGCAGACGGAGCCAGTAAAGGGAAAGCCTTCCTCATGCTCGTGAACCAGATCACGAAATGGGAAGAAGATGGCCTCTTCTACGCCGTCTGGTCCGCATTCTCAAGTATGACCCAATGGCGATGCGCTCCGACATCCGAGGAACTCGCTACCCTCGATGCCGCCACGGAATGGCTAGAAGACTATTGCTTCAATGCAGTCAAAGGACTCTTCGGAAGAAACTATGCATGCGAAACGCCGCTGATTGGATCACGAGATTTTGGATACGACAATGCAGTCGGTAATCCCACAGACACGCCTCCGCCCAAAGCTCACAACGGAGTAAATGCCCTCCTTTCCTACGATATTTATATCAACGAAATCGCATTTAGTTCGTACTGCATGCTGGCCGCCATGCATGACGACCCAGAGAAAGCGGACAGCTATCTGACCAAGGCCAAAAACCTAAAAGCCCGTATGAAACGTTGGTACAAGAAAGGACTCCCCCCTTACGGCTACCTCCTCCTCGAAGACGGGCAGTTTTCACAGGAACCCGCTTACGGACTTGATCTCACCGACTACGTCTGGGCCTTCACCGCTCCGCCCATCAGCTCTCACCCCCATCGGCTTCCTGAAATCCGGGAAACCCTTCTGGCCGAATCCAAAGAGCACGCTCCTGAGTATTTCCTCAGCGGATACTTCAGTCTGATCCGTTCCTTGGATACACTCTACGTCAACGAGTCCAAAATATCTCAGGCGATCGACTACGCGGTTCGGCAGTCCACTGAAGGTGGTTCTACACTCGCCATGCCGTATGCCATAAAAGAAAAGTTGGATGTTTCAGACGGCGATCCTTGGCATGACGTACGCCCCCAATCCTTCAGCGCCGCCCCCTACCTATCGTGCCTTTCTAACCTTGTCCTGAGAGCGATGCCCTTCGGATTAGCTATTAGACCGAGCGGTATCGTACATAGCCTGACGAACTATCACTATCGCGAAACCAGCATCGATCTGATCAATCACTGCGGCCAAGTCGGCTTCTCATTCGAAATTCTGATCGATGGAGAAACGCTTCAGCATTCCCTCCAAATCCCTGAATCACTCCTGGAAAACGAAAAGGTCACCGTAGAAATTAAAGAGGCCGATTCAGTCCCTTTTGGTCCTCTCCTCGTTTCATCAACCGTTCGACTGTCTTCAATCAACGAAGAGGGAAGTAGAGTCGCGTACGTAGTCGATACCTTTGGATACAACACCCTGGAATTCGACGGAACAGGACTGCATTTCGAACTCTCTCCTTCTTCACCAGAACCGACTCCCGAACTAGAAATCCACAACACAAAGGACAGTACCTTCATCAGCTTCTGGGGACGAGGGCGTTACGAAATCGGTGTCGCACGACGTGGAGAAGAAAACGAGATTTCTTCACCTCAAACTGCGACGTTCAAAGCCTAGCGAGTTACTTTCGGAAGAACATGTCCAAAACCTACTGCTCTCTCATCCTCGCTTCGTTTGTCGCGTCGATCCTATCAACCGCCTTTGGAACCCCCAAACTCCCGCCCTATTTTTCCGACCATATGGTCCTTCAACGGGAAACGCCCGTCATCCTTTCTGGATACGCGGATCCTTCCAGCGATGTACACGCGCAATTGGACTCCTTGGAAACACGGCAACGTCTCAGCGTGCAGACTGACGCAGACGGAAACTTCAAAGTCGAATTCCCATCCTTGCCTGCGGGTGGCCCCTACACCCTCACCCTCGAAGACCCTTCGGGAAAAGCGATCTACAACAACATTCTAGTCGGCGACGTCTGGCTCTGCTCCGGACAGTCAAATATGGAATGGAGACTCGAAGCGACCCAAAACGCCCAAGACGAAATCGTTCGTTCTCATCACCCGCACCTCCGCTTTTTCAAGGTTCCGCACGCCATGAGCAACACGCCTCATACCACGCTTGCAGCAGGACCTTGGCAACCATCCTCCCCCGACAGCGCCCAAAACTTTTCAGCAGTCGGATACTATTTCGGAAAGGAGATACAACAACGCACAGGCGTACCCATCGGTTTAATACAATCAACTTGGGGGGGCACGGAAATCCATCTATGGATCAACAAATCCGCCTTCGCCTCAGTCCCAGAGCTGCACTACTATCTCGATAAAAACACGAGCAGACGCCCGTTAGACACCCTCGAAATCGAACGCATCGATAAACTGCTTGGCACCCTCGACCGCCCAGCTGATGCCCCGCCATTAAGAGCTCTCAAACGCGGCGTCGCCCACCCAAAGAATCCCGGGCATCTCTACAATGCCATGATCCACCCTCTCATCCCCTTTCCAATCAAGGGCGTGATCTGGTATCAAGGCGAGGCTAACGCCCACCTCGCGGGTGAATACCAAAGCCTCTTCCCGCTTCTTATTAACAGCTGGCGTGATGAAAGAGGACAGAACGAACTCCCCTTCTACTTTGTCCAACTCGCAAACTATAGGAAACGTCAAGAGGAGCCAATCGAGAGCGACTGGGCAGCCCTCAGAGAGGCCCAAGATAAAACGCTCGATCTTCCTGCCACAGGACAAGCGATAGCTATCGATATCGGCGATGCCAAAGATATACACCCTCGCAACAAAAGAGATGTCGGAAAACGCCTCGCCCGTCATGCATTGAAAAACGAATACGGCGTCGAACTTTCCTCCGATGGCCCCCGACTCGCGAAGGTCGAAAAAGAAGGAAACGCCCTGCGTCTCAGTTTCGACAATGTCGACTCCGGGCTGATCCTCCAGGGTGATACGCAAAGAGCGTTCTCGATTTCAAGCGAGGACGGTCCTTTCGAATGGGCTGAGGTTCGACGAGAGGGCAACCGACTTCTCATCAGCTCAGATAAAGTAGCCGACCCTAGCTACCTGCGATACGCTTGGGCCGACAATCCTCCATCGCCCTTGTACAACGGCGATGGTCTTCCCGCCTCTCCTTTCCGCACGGATCAACGACCTTTGCCATCCGACGATCGTCACTGGATCACCCCTAGCAAACATGTCGAATTCGATACCGCTCTCGAGTTCATCGACAAAGCCGAGTGGACTCCCTACGGAAGCGCTCGGATCGCCGTCTCCAGTTACCAACACGGAAACTCCACCCTAAACCTGATCGATGGCGACACAGACACCCGCTGGTCTACTGAGGGTCTAGACCGAAAGTTAATGGTCGATCTTACAGATTTGACGCTATGCGATCATATAGGCCTGCAGCTTTACAATGGAGACAAACGCCAAACTCTCCTCAAAGTTGAATACTCAAAGGATGGTCAAGAGTGGACCGAATCCTTCTTCGGGCTTAGCTCAGGCACCAGCTCCGACCTAGAGAATTTTCCAGTATCCGACACGCCGATACGGTACATACAAGTCACATTTTTCGGCAATACATCCAACCTTTGGAACAGCATCACCGAACTTTTACTTCCCACGCGTTAATCAATCGATTGGGACCCTAAACTTGCATGACGCCTACACCCGACCCATCGCCGTTCCCTAGCCCAACCGCTCATTTCTGCTGGTACGACCGGGAACGCCCTAAGCCATTCTCGGCAGCATTCTTTAGACGTGCCTTCGAGATCTCCCAAATACCGTATCGTCTCTCCATAATTGTGAGTGCCGACAACCGCTACCGACTCTGGATAAACGGTATCCCGATCGGACGCGGCCCCTTAAAAGGCACTCCCTCCCGCTACTACGCGGAAACCTACGACCTCGCCCCCTTCCTCAAGCAAGGTCGAAACGTATTGGCAGCGGAAGTACGTTGGCTCGGAGACCTAGGTCCCATAAGTGAGGTTCACACCGACGAACCAGGGCTCTACGTTCAAGGCATAGAAACCGAGATCCTAGATACTCCAGGAAAATGGAAAGTGCACCCTGACACATCGCTTTCACCAAACGTCGACGACCCATACAAAGCAGCCCGCGGGTGGCTCGGCTATCTCGACAAGATCGACTACCGAGTTCAGCCCACAAATTGGCAATCGCCAGAATTCAATGACTATCATTGGCAGACAACCCTCTCCGTAGGGGAGGTTCCAATACGTAACCCATGGGGCATCGATCCTGCCCATTGTCTAGTTGAGCGAGACATTCCACACCTCCTAGAAACGCCTCTTGATTTCGATAGCATACTCCTAAACCGCACGCCAACGGAGTTTCCCTTCACCATCCTACCAGGCGAATCAAAAGAACTCTGGCTCGACGCTGGAAAGCTTACCACTGGCTACCCCAATCTCCACTTTACCGGAGGAGAAGGTCGCCGAATCGATATCACCTACGCTGAAGCGCTCGGGAAATGGCAAGACGGACGTTGGGAAAAAAGCCGCCCGCGCTCGGATATAGACTCCTCTGAACCTCACGGCTACAGCGACTCCATAATCTTGGACGGAGGCCAAACGGTTTTCGAACCGTTCCACTGGAGAACCTTCTGGTTCATCAAGGTAAAAGTATATTCGGGCGACCAAGCAGTGACCCTAACACGAGCAGATTATCGCTTTACCACCTACCCTCAAGATTTCTCCGCTCGCTTCATTTGCGCCCACCCTCAAGTAAAGAAGCTATGGGATATCAGCCTTCGCACTCTCCAGCTCTGCGCTCACGAAACCTACGAAGACTGTCCCTATTTCGAGCAGCTCAACTACGTCGGAGACACGCGCCTGCAGGCCCTTTGCAGTTATTATCTCGCCAATGATACATCACTGGCAAAGCGCTGTATCCAACTTTATAGACACTCTCTTCAGTCGCACGGTCTTACCGCCAGCCGGGAGCCCTGCAACGAGCGACAAGAGATTCCAGCATTCTCTTTGCACTGGATCCTAATGCTCAACGACTATTGGAAATGGGTCGGCCCTGATGGACGGGACTTCGTTCGCTCCAACCTCCCCGCGGTAATCAGCGTCCTGTCCTATTTCCGGGATCATCTCAACCAACACGGTTTTGTGGGAGAGCTCGACAATTGGACTTGGACCGATTGGGTCGCGGGTTGGGAACGCGGCGTGTCCCCTGCCGACCAAGGCGGTAACGGGTCAACCTACCACACCGCCCTCTTCGCCCTAGCCCTTGAAGCCGCAACTCGACTCATAGACGAAACTGAAAGTTCCGACGATTCAGGGCAATGGAAAGCGCTTCGCGAACAGCTTCTCATATCCATCCGAGAAAAGACATGGAGCTCAGAGGATCTATATTTTCTGGACGGTCCCGGTCGGGAAGAAGACCCGTTTTCTCAGCACGCTCAAGCATGGGCTATCCTCTCTGGAGCAGCCACATCTGAACAACGGGAAGCGCTAAAAGGCCGACTCCTCGACGATACTGAACTTAAGAAGATGTCTCTCTTTCAACGCTTCTACCTCTGCCAAGCCCTCGATCGAATCGGCGACTCGTCCCACTTTTTCCCAAAAACCCTAGATCCTTGGTATCAGCTTATCCATGACGCTTTCACCACATGGCCTGAAAATGAGAAAAACACACGCAGCGACTGTCATGCCTGGAGTAGCTGGCCAGTAATCGAATTTTTCCAATCCCTACTCGGAGCCCGCCCCGCCAAACCAGGATGGCGAGAAATTCAAATCGCTCCCCGCTACGAGGCAACTCGCTCGGCCTGCGGCTCCTTTCCCTCCCCAGTCGGTGAAATCTCCATCAGCTGGGAATGCGACGAAAACGGATTCTTCCGCATCGACGCAAAGACTCCAACTGGTATCCCCACTTACCTCACGCTCCCAAACGGTCGGACAAACAGTTATCCCGACGGGGGGTTCATCGAACTGGAACTTCGGCCAAAGGCTCAAAGCGTAGAAGCATGAACCCCTTCCCGAGAAGCATTCGAACTAGGGCTCTGAAGCTCGTTCGTCGCTTCCATATGTATCTCGGTCTCCTGTTGCTCCCGTGGGTTTTACTCTACGGAGCGAGCGGATTTCTTTTTAATCACGTTTCCCCATTCTGGGGAGGAACGGTGGATACGGTTGCGACATTCACCCCTAAACAAATCGAAACGTACACTGACTTTCGCCCCATAGAGATCCAAGAACTATCTCACTCTCTCTTGTCCCGCATCTCTTCCGAGCTCGGCCAAGATTATGAATTGAAAAGCGCCTGGCTACACGGCCCATTGCGCTTCGTAGGCGACCAAGGCACCCAAGGTGTGCGACTTCACCTGTCACCGAAAGACGGATCCTCAAATACAGTCGTATTCAGAAAACAGGGACCCGACCAGGAACATGCCCCCTACCATGGAATGTACGTGCACCTTCCGACCCCGCAACTAGAGCCCCTTGCAAAACAACTGAATACGCTGCTCGAAACAGAAGGCACAAAGCTCGACGTACCGCTGAGTCCCGCCATGCAAGGCTCAAACGCCGAGCTAAGGTTCGTACTAATGGACCGTGACAGAAAAGAATGGCGAGGCGGTTACAATCTCGCAACGGGTAAGCTCACAGGAGTGGCCAATGATTCTCCCTCCCGATTCAACCTAAGTCTTGCCGCTAGGAGACTGCATACGAACCACAGCTACCCCGAGTCTATAAATAGCAAATGGGTTTGGACCCTGCTTAGCGACATGACCGCGCTTTCGCTCGTCATCTGGGCCTTAACAGGTCTATTCATGTGGTGGCAAATTGTCCCAAGTCGAACGGCAGGCAGCTTGGTCCTCCTGAGTACAGCTTCGATCGCCTTCATCCTCTTTTTGCAAAACCTCAATTCCCTAGCCTTCTAGGATACGAGATTCGCCTGAGTACCATGTCCAGCCCTTCACAGAGTCCCTTGCCTCTTGGTATGTCTCCCGTCGAGCGAGAGGAGAAAAACGCATCAGACACCTCTTCGAGCTACAAGAGGCGGAAGGAAGTCGCTCTCATAATCGAAACTTCCAATGCCTACGCACGAAATTTACTGTATGGAATCGTCGACTACATTCGGAAGCACGAAACCTGGGCCTTTCACCTGGTTGAAAAAAGCCGCGGAGAAACCCCGCCCGACTGGCTCGAAAATTGGAAAGGACAGGGCATCATCGCTCGCATCGAAAACAAGCGTATCGCAGAATCGGTTACAAATTCGAATGTCCCCGCGATCGACCTGAGCGCCGGACGACACCTCCCCTTCCTACCCTGGGTAGAAACGGATGACAGACGCATCGCCCACCTCGCCTACGATCACTTCCACTCACGCGGTTTTACCCACTATGCATTCGTCGGGGACTCTCGATTTAACTGGTCCAAGCAAAGGGGCGAAGCCTTTAAAGCAAAACTCAAGGAGAGCGGACTCTATTGCTTCAGTCGAAACGTTGATTCCGGCAACACTTTGAGACGTCCCGACAATGAATCACTCATCAAGTGGCTAAAAAATCTGCCAACGCCCATTGCCGTCTTCGCCTGCTACGACCTAATGGGGCACCGCGTCCTAGAAGCCTGCCGTGAAGCAGGATTGTCCGTTCCCGAAGAAGTCGCAGTTCTTGGAGTCGACGACGACGAGCTCATCTGCGAACTCTCCAACCCGCCACTTTCCAGTATCATTCCCAACGCCCAGCTCGCTGGCTACACTGCAGCGGAACAGTTGGATCATATGATGAACGGATTCCACCCGCAAAGGATCGAAACGCTCATCCCTCCCATAGGAGTCACGACCCGTCAATCTACCGACATACTCGCCATAAACGATAGAGAGGTCGCCCTTGCCCTCCGTTTCATTCGCGAACACGCCTGCGATCCTATCAGCGTAAGCGACCTGCTCAAGGCGGTTCCTCTCTCCCGACGTGCTCTGGAAGGAAGGTTCTCGGCTTTACTTAAAACCTCCCCTCATAAGGAAATTCTCAACGTCCGCCTCAATCGGATAAAACAGCTCTTGATTGAAACAAACTATTCGATCGAAGAAATCGCCTACAAAGCTGGATTCGAACACCCCGAGTACATGGGGGTCGTCTTCAAAAGGGAGCTTGGCGAAACCCCACATCATTTCCGAAAACGGAATCAATACGCCAAAACCGAATCCCCACTCTCCCGGCCGAAAGCAAAGGACTAGTCAATCAATCGTCCAATTGCTTAACGGAATAAGCTCCGCCAAAAATCGAGGAGAAAACTTACCAATACATAATTCTCCCAACAAAATGAAACTAACGAAATTCGAGTCCCCGCTTTGGAACGGCGACGTACCTGTTCCACACGACACCAACCTCGTAGAGACGCACTATTTCCAGCCCGACACCGAAGCCTACAAGGATGTCGCGACACCGCTTCTCTCCCTGCAGCTCATCGAGTCTTCTTCCGCATTGCCCACCGTTCTCGTGTGCCCAGGAGGCGGATACGACATACTCGCCTGGGACAAAGAGGGAACGGAAATTGCCGACTGGCTGAACAGTCTCGGCTTCTCTGCAGCGATACTGAAATACCGCACCTCCCAAAATCGCGTAGGAGCCCTTCAAGATGCGCAAAGAGCAATGGGTATCTTGCGTTCCAAAGCGCAGGAGTGGAATCTAGATCAACAGCAGATTGGAATACTAGGCTTTTCCGCAGGGGCTCACCTCTCCGTCAACCTCTGCTCCAACTACAACAGTCGTTCGTACTCCGCCGTGGACGAAGCCGATCTGCTCTCCTGCCTTCCAGACTTCGCACTCCTCGTCTACCCAGCTTACCTTGCCGACGAAAAACTTCAGCTCTGCGAAGGGCTAGCTGTCACCAGCAAAACGCCGCCAAGCTTCATCGTCCATACCCAAGACGATCCCATCCCGGTGACCAATGCGATCGCTTACTACTTGGAGTTGCAACGCCAGAACGTTCCTTCCGAGCTGCACATTTTCCCTCACGGCGGCCATGGCTACGGTATCCGTCCATCCGAGCATGCGGTCTCAGGTTGGCACGAACTCGCTAAAGATTGGCTCCAACGCAGAGTCCAGAAACCAGAACCCGCGACTGCAAGTACCTAAATTTTCACCAATGCCACTCAAATCAATCGCAACGATCTCAGCGCTCTTCCTGCTGCACACCCAGTCTACCTTCGCACAAGCTGAAGAGGGCCTGAAACGGATCTCCGAAACGGACTTAAAGGACAAGATCCACGGCTACTGGATCGGCCAACTCACTGGAAATTACATAGGCTTCCCCTTTGAAAATCTCTACGACGAAGAGCCTATCCCAGTCTTTATCGAACGCTATTACACCTTCAAGGATGCCGAAGCACTCGGGCTGAAAATGAACCTCGATGACCGACGATCCTATACCCCCATCCTAGCCGATGCCCTTGGCGGAGCCTGGAGCGACGATGACACAGATATCGAATTCGCCACCTTGCATGCCGTTGAAGAATATGGGCTCGACATCACCTATCCTGAAATCGTCGCCTTTTGGAAGAAACACGTAAACCGCTACATCTGGGCCGCAGCCCGCGCAGCGCGTGACAATATGGATACAGGGCTTCTTCCACCCGAAACAGGAGATCGCGAAAACAACCACCGCTGGTTTGGCATCTCCTCGCAACTCATGACGGAGATCTGGGGAGCCTTCTATCCAGGTATGACACTACAAGCCGCTGAACGTGCCGAATGGAATGCCAAAATGATGACCGCCGACTGGGCGACTCATCCGGACATCGTCTACGCATCCATGTACAGTGCCGCCTTTTTCGAAAGCGACGTCAGGAAACTCGTCACTGATGCAGCCCGCAAGCTTCCCAAAGAGAGTCCTTATCGCCGGGGAATAGAAGAAACCCTTATGTGGAGCCTCCAACACGCTGACTGGCACGTCACGAGGAAGCTGATACACGATAAGTACTACACTCGCGTCGACGACTTCGAAGTTCCCTATGAAATGGGCGGGGCTGTGATCAATGGCCTAATCGGAATCATGTCGATCCTCTATGGCGAGGGCGACTTCATGAAAACCGTTTCCATCGCAACAACCGCGGGCTACGACTGCGACAATCAAGCAGCTACCTGCGGTGGCCTCCTGGGGATTATCAATGGTGGCAGTTCCATTCCAGACACGCTTACCAGAGACCTCCCAAGCCGCTGGCCATGGGAAACACCATTCAACGACCAGTACATCAACTATTCGCGTGACGGTTTACCCAACTTCACTCGAATCAGCGATATCGTTACTCGCATTCAGAGAATCGCCGAACAAGCTATCTTCGAAAACGGAGGCCGCAAACTCAGGCAAGATGGGCAGGTGGTCTATGAGATCGTCACCAACTAGTAGATACATCTAGACCGCTACGAACGGATCTCCGGACTCGATGTATTCAACTTGCACTTCCGGCAAGATACGTCGTAGCCAGCTTGCTGCGTGCTTCATGCCTCCTTCCTCGGACGCCGAGTGACCGAGAATCAAGTAGGCTTTTCGCTGCCCAAGGGCAACGGCATCACGCACATACTCCACCGTCTCCCATTCTCGCGATTCACCTCCGACTAGAAGCTCGACCGACTCGTCACGCAAAGCCTGGATCTGCGAGCGAGACGCAGGAGCGCCGGCGCAAAAGGCGACTTGACTCACCACGAGATCCGGATCTCCAACCAAACGTGGACACGTCGCGTTGAGAGCGACCTTCAAAGCATTCGCTACATCAGCAACCGTCTGCTCTGAAATGCGAAACCGCTTATAGGATCCTTCGATTCGAAAGTCGCTCCACCCCATTTCCTCAACCACCCCAACATCGATTAGGTCGGGACGGATCGCGTGCATGTAATCATGAAAACGCCACACGGCCAAACCGGAGTCCTCAATCAGTTGGCGCTTTTCTCTTTGAACCGTATCAGCCTCCATCCATTCGAAGAACTCATCGGACGCGTTATACCAAGTCGGTTCGTGAGTCACGATCATTTCCGCGCCGCAGGCGATCGCCTTTCGAACAACCTCCACCGAAGCGACAAAACAAACAGCAACCCTCGAAACTGACATAGACTCGGATCCGCACTTAAGCGTATCGTTGCTCCTTTCTCTGGGCTCCCCAACCGAGTGCTTGATAATCCGATCAGTGATTTTCTCAACAGTGAGCATAAGACGATCCCAAAACTGGTTTTTAGCGATTCTCTACGATTCCAGCAAATGGGTTCACCAGAACAACTGTAATCCGTTAGAGACCGTTCACTCTGAGTAACGTCTTATCCGATTGGACACGTCAACTTCCCGGTTTTCCATAACCACGTTCGGCGTCGTCAATCACAAGCACCCAATCCGGTCCCCCCATGTCTAGACTGACTCGGTCTTCCCACTTGGGACTATAGGTGCCTTCGTTTTCGAAGGATTCGATAAAGTAGGTCAATCCAGTCCGAGGATCATACCACCAAGCCTTCAATCGACCTCCCTCGATCACGCTCGTATCCAACTTCAAAGCACGAGCAATCGACAGATAGGCCATAATATAACTAGCATCCTTTTCTCCCAGTACGCCATCGCGTGTAATCTGGATATAAGCGCTGCCAAAATTCTCCTCCGTCAGAAGCAACGATTGATCGGGGATCCGACTTAGAAAAGGCCTCGACTCCATCAGAGAACGCAAATGCCGCATCTGGTAGGAAACCGGCGAATCGATTGCGACATGCCAGGGATCTTCCGCCCAAACGATTGGCTCCCTCCCTTCCTCAAGCATCTGCCAAACGCTGTTATGTCCATAGCTATGCCCGAACGCACCCGCGAAAACAGATAGATAGGCAGACTTGCGAATGTCGTAAGCGTCGAACCTGCCATTTACCTCATTCCAGCCAATCGGTATCTGCTCGTAAGCCGGTTCGGCATTGAGCACCGGCTTCGCTGGATGGGTCAGATAGTCACTTCCAATATCTTCCCATACTGGGATGTCACGAGCGTCATGCCCCGACTGTCTCATGTGAAAATCAAGCCAAGGAGTGTCGGGAAAATACTCCGTCGTCGCGTGGCCTCCGCCTGGATGATAGCTGATTAAATGCTTGCCGCCATCTCCTTCCTTCAAGCCGCTGGCCATACTGTCCCAAATATCTTCCGTATCTTCAGGAGAGCGATCCCCGCCCAGAACCCACACGATGTTCCAAGCGTCTCGATAGCGTTCCCCCAAAAAACGACCATAGGCGCGAGCGGTTTCCTTTGAGAACAAGCTGTGGTTCTCGAAAAGCGGATGCGCCTTGTCCTGAGCATGAGCGCCCCAGGTTGGCAGCATCGCCAGATAGACCCCCTGTTCCGCAGCCAAAGACACGACCTTATCAACGTGCTGAAAGTAGGCTTCGTTGGGACGAGTAGGATCTAGATCCTCGAGCGGCAGATGGCCATCGGGAGTCGGATCCGTCAGGCCATTGCACTCCGCTAACAATACGACTTGTACGACCGTGAATCCCTTCGCGGCACGATTTCGCAAATAGCGCTCGCTCTCCTCGAGATCCAATCGATGAACCAACTCCCAAGCCGTGTCCGCGAGCCAAAATAAGGGGTTTCCGTCGTCGGTTTCCAAATACCGACCATTTTCGCTGACTCTCAAGTACTGAGCCTGAATAAAAACGCTACTCATCGCCGAAAACGTAAAGAGTACGAAGAGCAGCTTCATTGCAATAGACCCGGTCCTCTAGCGGAAATCTTACTTGAATCCCTCTTCGCCTGCGGCATGCAACGAATCGCCGCATTTCTCGATTTTCTCAGGAGCGTCTTCAATCGGAATATTCGGGGCTTCGTCTTTCCAAATACTCCCTTGAGGAGCCGCCCAACGAACAGCGTTTATCAGTACCCGACGTACGTTCTTGTCATAATAGATCGGATACGTTTCATGACCCGGCCGAAAGTAGAAGATCTTTCCGTTGCCACGATTCCAGCAACAACCGGATCGAAATACCTCTCCCCCCTCAAACCAGGATACAAACACCTGTTCGTCCGGAGCTGGAATTCCAAAAGGCTCACCATACATCTCCGTCTGCTCAAGCTCAATATACTTGTCGACTCCTTGAGCTATCGGATGGCCCGGATTGCAAACCCACAAGCGCTCTTTCTCTCCAGCCTCACGCCAAGTCAAGGAACAGGTCGTCCCCATCATCCTTTTGAAAATCTTGGAATAGTGGCCCGAATGCAGAACGATAAGCCCCATTCCCTCTAGCACACGCTTCTGGACGCGATCTACGATTTCGTCCGGCACATCTCCATGAGCGCAGTGTCCCCACCAGGTCAATACGTCCGTATTGGCGAGACGCTCCTCGGTAAGCCCACACTCGTCTTCCTGCAAAGTTGCGGTCCCGACCTCAAGTTCGGGCCCCAGCTCCCTCAGCGCTTCCGCAATCGTCGCGTGCATCCCCTCCGGATATAGACGGCCGACCACTTCGTTCGTGTGCTCGTGCACGTTTTCCCCCCAAACAACTACGTTCAGTTTCTTGCTATTCATTTCAATCGATTCTAAAATTTTCTACACCTCGAGAGCAGCTACCGAGCTGTTCCCGAATACGACTTCACGGCCGCTTGCGGCGCTTTGATAAAGCCCATCGAGCACCTTTTGGATTCTCAAACCATCATCGACGTCCACTGGGAATGGTCTTCCTTCCTTCACGCAAGACACCATCTCCTGGTAAGGATCGCTCGCGTTGTACGTATTCAGCTCAACCCTACCAGTCAGGTACTGCCCCGCTTCCGAACGAGCAAAGCGAGCCTCGAACTCGTAGCCCTCCCCAATATTCTGATGGATGAGAGTTCCTCGCTCGCCCATAACTCGCGTCAACATATCCTCCTGCTTTTCCTGCAGACCAGCCCAAGAAGCCTCCAGCAACAAAGAGGCCCCATTTTCGAATTTCACCATGCCTGAGGCTAAATCCTCGACATCGAATTCCTTGCCCTCAGCTGCAGCGCGGCCGCGACCGATACGTTCATGCACTGCCCCCGAAACGCTCACTGGTTCCGGAGAGCCCATTAGCCACATTGCTAAATCAATCCGGTGCACCCCAAGATCGATCAAGGGTCCACCGCCCGACTGGCCTCGTTTACCGAACCATCCACCGAAGCGTGGAAAACCGTCTCTTCGAAGCCAACGTGTATATCCGTGGTAAGCCTCGCCTATAAATCCATCGTCAACCAGCTGCTTTAGCGCCTGACCCGCAGGACTAAAACGATAGCTCAAATTCAAGCCGAGCTGTCTTCCGCAGCGCTGGGCGACTTCCTTCATTCGCTCCCCTTCCTCGACACTCATCGCCAAGGGTTTCTCGCAAAGCACATGAGCCCCGCTTTCCATCGCATCGATCGCCACTTTCTCGTGCAAAAAGTTCGGCAACGCCACACTTACGATATCAGGCTTGGTCGCCTCTAGCATCTCCGAGTAATCCTCGAAAAGGGCTTCTACTTCCAGCTCCTTGCCCATCTCCTGGAGAAGCTCGTTGTTGAGTTCCGCCAAGCCGACGAGCTCGATGTCGTCTCGCTTTCTAAAGCCATAGGCATGGTGGCGCCCCATTCCGAGGCCGATCACTGCGCATTTCACTTTCGACATAATCTATTCCAATGAATCGGGTTAAAACGAACTCATGCCAGCTCACCGCCAATGGCGAAAGCAGAGAAACACTTATCACGTAATCCCAGCCTGCTCCCAATTTCGTCTTCGGCTCTCCCTATCACTCCCAAAGTGATTCCAATCTCAAGTCGCGTAAAACTCCCCGAGACCGACGCCTAGCCCTTAGAGGGCCAAATACGGCCCATCGCAAAGCCCCCAAAAATCAACCTAAGCTTGATTCATGCCCCCAATCAGACCGGGAACACGATCGAAACCAGAACCAACACCACCTACTTTTGAATCTTTATTCGCTTTCAGTGCAAAACCTTCGGAGCACACATGAACAAATGAGATTTCAGCCCACTCTTCCTGCTTGAAGATGCAACCTAGACAAAAATTCATTCTAGCATAACGCGATAAACGTACAACAGAATCGCAAACGGCAATGATAGCCATGAAACGTCTAGTGCTGTTACCTTCACCCAACTAAGCTGATGTCCTGCGAAACCCGAGCGCCCAATCTACTCTTTATCATGACCGATCAGCAGCGTTTCGACGCTCTGTCATGCCACAACGGAGTAGCTCGAACGCCAAACCTCGATGCTCTAGCCGCTCAGGGAGCTGATCTGCGAAAACACTACTCCCAAGCTCCCGTCTGCGTGCCATCTCGCTGTACGATTTTCTCCGGACGCTACCCGCACTCCACAAACGTATTGGAAAACTTCGTACGCTATCCTTCCGGAGAGGACCACCTCTTCTCTATCCTCAAAGAAGCCGGCTACCATCTGTCGTACTTCGGGAAGAACCACCTTCTCGAAGACGATGAATTCCGAGCTAACCTAAACGTATTTGAAACCTTCTCAGAACACAGCGACGACTCCCAACGCAAAGCCTATCAAGAACTGGAAGAGCGATCGCTCCAACGACTCGAATCAATCGGCAGCTACGCATCCTCCGAATACCACGACTTTCCAGATATGGCCACGACCTCTGGCCTGATCGCCACCAGCGTCGCGACCGCTATCCGTGTCGCTCCCCACGATCGCCCCTGGTCAATCACCGCATCGTTCTACGACCCTCATGTGCCCCATCTCGCTCCCAAGCGCTTCGAGAAAGAGTATCCACCAAAGGATATACAGATTCCAATCAATCCGAACGAGAACCTGAAGGACAAAGCTCCCAGAGTCGCCCTCAAGCAAGAAGCTCAAGGCGCCCTTCGGGCCAGTTTGCAAGAGAAACGGCTCTATTCCTCTGTCTACTACTCGATGTGCAGCTATGTTGACGAACTCATCGGGGACATCATCGAAGAACTTGGCAAACGCGAGGACGCTGAGAATACCATTATCGTATTCCTTTCCGACCACGGGGACTTCAACTGGGACCACGGACTCTGCAAGAAGGATCTTCTACTCTACGAAAGCCTCCTTCACGTTCCTTGCATCATCAGCTGGCCTGGAAAGATCCCCCCGCAAGTCGTCGACAAAACGTTTACGGAGCATGCTGATATCGTCCCCACCCTTCTCGAACTCGCCTCCATACCAAGACCTCCGACAATCCAAGGAAAATCGATGGTACCTTTGCTCGAGCAGCAAACCGCATCGCATCGCAAAAGCACTCATGCCGAGGTCTGCTACCCGGACATGCGCAATCCCTTCTCTACGTATCCAGAGTTCATAGACGCTTTGAACGATGCCAAGAAGAACGGGGATCCTCTAGGTCAATCGACCTCCTTCAACATCCCTGGCGATTATACGAAATCTATCCGCACTGAAGATTGGACCTATATCTGGTACGGAAACGGATACGAAGAACTCTATGATGCCAATAACGACCCAAAGGAGGAACGCAATCTCGCATCAGAACCGACCGAGGAAACGCGGCTACTCTGCCAAAAGTTGAGACTCGAACTATTCGACTGGTTCCTTCATACGGCCCCCGTCGCTAGGAAATCCGTTCCTAGCAAGACGCGCAATTCTTCCAACTCCTGGATACATCCCTAAAACACCAAGGGTAAAAGCCACTTGGAAAACGCCACCAGCAAGGCCACCGAAACTAGGTTCAAATAAATCCCTGCTCGCATCATTTGGCTGATCTTCAATTCCCCAGAAGCGAACACAATCGCGTTCGGCGGGGTTGCCACAGGCAACATAAACGCGCAGCTCGCCACCACCGCCGTGGGAATCGCAAGCAACAAGGGCGACTCCCCTAGCGTCAAGGCGATCGGCCCCATCAATGGCAACAATCCCGCAGTGGTAGCCGTGTTGCTGGTTACTTCTGTAAGAAACACGACAACCAACGCGACGACCGCAACCACCCAAATCGTCCCCATGCCTGAAAGCCCTTCAAACAAGCCGCCAACATAAGTCGCTAAGCCGGAGGACTTCATCAATGAAGCCAAAGCTAAACCGCCACCAAACAACAGCAGAACCCCCCATGGGACGCTCCCAGTATCCTTCCACTCCAACAAGCCTTTCCCTTCCCGCCTCCCAGACGGAACGATGAATAGCAAAAGAGCCGCTGCCATAGCGATTCCTGTATCCGAGACAGCAAGACCTAACCACTCGTTCAAATGGGATCGAAAGATCCAACCCAAAGCCGCGACTCCGAAGATCACCGCAACCGCAATTTCATCTCTAGAGATTGCGTCAAGCTTACCAAATCGCTCTTCATCGCTTTGAGACTCAACAGCGCTCGGCCCAACTCGCTGCATCCTCGCAGTCAAAAGCAGCCAAGTCCCCACCAACATAACGATACTGAAAGGCACTCCAAACAACATCCACTGGGCAAACCCGATTTCGATGCCATAGGAATTTTCAAGATAGGCCGCCAACAGAGCATTAGGCGGCGTTCCAATCAAAGTCGCCATTCCCCCAATACTCGCAGCATAGGCAACGCTAAGAAGCAGTACCGGACCGAATCCAGGCATCGCCTTGCCTTGCTTCACCAGAAAGGAAGCAGTCGAGAGAGCGACTGGCAACATCATGATGGTAGTCGCCGTATTCGACATCCACATACTTAGGAATGCGGCCACCGCCATCATCCCACCTATTTGGCTACGCGGGCTTGAACTAATCGACGATACGACTGCTCGAGCAATACGAAGATGCAGTCCAGTTCGCTCCATCGCGATCGACAACAGAAAGCCCCCTAGAAATAGATAGATCAGCGGATTCGCATAAGCGCTCGTGACCTCCTTTACAGAAATCAATCCGATCGTAGGGGCGATGACGATCGGCAAAAAAGAAGTTGCCGCTAAGGGCAGGCATTCAGTCATCCACCAAATGGCCATCAACATGCCCAATCCAGCAGTCCTCCAGGCCTGTACCGACATTCCCTCGAAAGGCGGTTCGAAACTCAAGCAGCACAGCAAAGCGAGCAAGCCAAACCAAAAACCGAACCGCTTCCAATTAAGTCTCTTCATCCAGAAGGAGTCACAGAGACACAGCTCCCCTATCAAAACCTAAAACAAATCATCCCGTAAAGCGGCGAGCGACCTTACGCGTCTCCACTTTGTCGTTACTTGTTCTCAGGTGAGTCCTCAGTCGGATCAACGACCAGCCGATGTCCCTCGTCAAAGATCCAAGTCTCTTCGTAGTCGACCTCAAAGAGATGCCCGTCCGGATCCTTAAAGTAGCCGGCGACTCCCCAATGTGTTCTAGTCGCAGACTTCACCAAAACGCCTCCGGCATCTACCGCTTTGGCCAAAATCCTTGGAACCTCCTCGGCAGATCTCGCGAGATAGATCAACCCTACCCCAGAAAAGCCAGTCCCAACAGAGCTTGAATACAACGAATCCTTAGCAAAGTCCTCCCTTGAGATCAGAGCCAACGCGTATCCACCCAAATCGAACTTCACGAAACCTTCATCACTCGATTCCGCACGTTTCCACCCAAGCTCTTCGTAGAACTGAGCAGACCGTTGCACATTCTCCACTCCCAGGAGGATCAAATGCAATCGCTGGCTTGGACGAGTAGGCTCATTTCCACTCGACTCAAATTCACTCCCTACCGGGGCCGATAGCATCTCTTTGTCTTCCATAACACATACAGTTCTCGTCGATGGACTATTACATCAAGAAATCTTCTCAACGAATACACTCATTTGCGTATGAAACCCGTAAAACGACGCCACACGACTTAACGCGAAAAGCAAAACCTGCTCTAGCGTCTCGAGAAGGCCGTCGATCCAATTCATCTCTCAAAATCATTCTCAAGGTGCACAAAATACTCTTCCTCGCAGACGATCACTTCTCAGCTCGACCGGGATACGCGCTCTACAAAGCCCTCCGTCACACACATAATATCGACTTTTTCGAAAACGAGTGGAGCGCCCTCGATTTGCGCGGCCCCATCGAAAGCGCGGATCTTCTTGTCCTGAACATGATCCACAGCACCGGCGACCATCCAACGCCCACGGAGACTCATGCTGAGAGCGTAAGGCACTATTTGCAAAAAAGGAAGCCGCTGCTCCTTCTCCACGGAGCATCCGCCGCCTTCTGGCCCTACGATTGGTGGCGCAGAAATGTAGGACTACGGTGGGTACGACAAGACGATCCCGGTAACGCTCCCCCTTCCACACACCCCGTACAACCCTATTTGCTCAGACGACCCGATCCCGCACCCCCACTATCCCAATCGCTGAAGGAAGCCGACTTCCCTACAGACGAAATCTATATCAACCTACAGCCCGAAGGTGAAATATCCCCTCTCTTGCACACGGAACTGGACGACAAGACCTACGTCCAAGCCTATTTATCGACCACGCAATGGGGCGGCTCGGTAGCCTGCTACTTGCCCGGACACTCTTCAGAAGTAGTAACCCATCCATCGAGTATTCACAACGTAAACACGCTTATACAACATCTGCTTCAATCTTGATGCTCCTCACATCGCCACACGCTCCATGCCGATCCTAGACAAACCGCTGCCCGAACTTAGAACTTATCAAGGCATCAATCCGTGCCCTCAGGACTTCGACTCCTTTTGGGACGAGAGCCTCGCCGAATTAGACCAGATCGCACCAGAACCGGAACTGGTTCCCAACCAGACGCTCACCCTACAGCATGCAGAGTGTTTCGACCTACGCTTCACCAGCGTCGGAGGAGCTCGGATATACGCGAAATATATTAAACCGAAAAACGCAAGCAACTGCCCGGCAACGCTCGCTTTTCACGGTTACAGTTTGGAATCCGGCGACTGGAGCGAAAAACTCTCATTCGTCATCCAGGGCCACGCGGTAGCCTCCATGGATTGCCGAGGTCAAGGCGGTCTTTCCGAAGACGTCGGCAGCGTAAAAGGCACAACCCTACGTGGACACATCGTCAGAGGCCTAGAAGACCCTGACCCGAAAAATCTCCTCTACCGTTCCCATTTTCTGGATACCGTACAACTCGCTCGCGTGGTTGCCTCGTTCGACGAAGTGAATGCAGAGCAAATAAGCTGCGTTGGCGGCTCCCAAGGAGGTGGGCTTTCCCTCGCCTGCGCCGCTCTCTCTCCTCTGATCAAGCGTTGTTCTGCCACCTTCCCTTTCTTGTGCGACTACCAGCGCGTCTGGGAAATGGACCTCGCCAAAGGAGCTTACGAAGAGCTCAGCTACTTCTTTCGACGTCGAGACCCTACTCACGAAAAGAAGGACGCCATCTTTACGAAGCTTGGTTATATCGATTGCCAACACCTAGCGCCCCGCATCACCTCAGAGGTCCTCATGCTCACAGGCCTGATGGACGATATCTGCCCGCCTTCCACCCAATTCGCCGCCTACAATAAGATCCAATCCAAGAAAAACGTGATCATCTATCCTGACTACGGACACGAAGGGCTGCCAGGCGGAAACGATACGCCTCTGGAATTTCTCACTCGCCCTTACTAGCGGGCTCTGTGGCTCATCAACGCTTCGAAGAATACGGATCCGCCGCATCGCGCAGCCCGTCTCCCAGAAAGTTGAAGCACAAGACCGTCAATACGATCATCACTACCGGCATCAGCAGCCACGGGTAATTCGATATCGTGCTCAGGTTCAAACAATCCTGCAATAGCACACCCCAACTAATAATTGGAGCCCGCAAACCAAGCCCTAGAAAACTGAGGGCCGTTTCACCGAGTATCATTCCAGGCACACTCAGAGTCAGGGTGACGATGATATGACTCGCGAAACCGGGCAGCAAATGCTTGAAGATGATCCGACCATGACTCGCCCCCATCAGCTTAGCCGCGACCACATAGTCCTCGTTCCTCAGTGATAGAATTTTACCTCGAACCACCCGTCCAAGTCCGGTCCAGTTCAGAAAACTCAATACAATCGTGATCGCCAAATAGACTTTCAACGGCGTCCAAGTATCCGGTAAGATTGCGCCGATCGCCAACCAAAGCGGCAATTGTGGGAAAGAGTTGATAATCTCGATGACGCGTTGAATGACCACATCTGTCGTACCGCCGAAGTATCCTGAAACGCCGCCAATCGCCACACCAAGGATAAAGGTGATCACAATCGCAACCAATCCGATCGAAAGGCTGATTCTCGAACCGTGCACGATTTTGCTCAACATGTCTCGTCCATAGCGGTCTGTGCCGAGAAGAGCAAAACGTGGAGCAACCTCACCCGAGGAATTCCCCTTGGCCCACTTGTCGATGTTCACTCCAAAGAAGTGACGATCGCACTCAAAAACTCCAAAAAGCGAATACGCCTCTCCTCTCACGAAAAAACCCAGAGGAATCGACTCCTCTTCATTTTTCAAATAGTACTTGCGGAGCGTAACTGGATCTTCCTGCAACGTAAGCACAGGAGAATGCAGGCCTTCGGAAAGACTGAAATTCAATTCCTGCGGGGGGAGATAGGCATAGTCCAAATCCTTTGAATTCGCCCCATACGGAGCGAAAAATCCCGAAAACGCCGCAACGATGTAGAGCATCAACAGCACCAAACCGCTGATCACAGCCGCTTTGTGCTTACCGAATTTGCGGGACATGAGAGCGAATTGAGAATCTCGCCTCACCTCATTCTTAACCGAGGGATCCTCTTGAATTCCTTGTTTCATACGAATCACTTTTTCCCTCCTTCCAAGCGGATCCGCGGATCCAAGGCCAAAAGCAAAAGATCACTCACAAGCGTTCCTAGGATTCCAAGTAAACTGAGAAGCATTAGCATCGACCCAGCGAGGTACATGTCCTCCGTCTGCAACGCGTCCAGCAGCAACGGCCCAATCGTCGGGAGACTAAGTATCAACGCCACAATAGCGCCCCCTGAAACGAGCTGAGGAAACAAGCTCCCAATACTTGAGACAAAGGGATTTAAAGCGATGCGGATCGGATATTTTATCAGAAGCTTCAGTGGACGGACCCCCTTCGCTCGAGCGGTCGTTACATAGGGCTTCTTCAGTTCGTCCAACAGATTAGCCCGCATCACTCGGATCATCCAGGCCGTTGAACCGATGCCCACAACCAAGATCGGTACCCAAATGTGCTTTATCAAATCCCATACCTTTCCTGCCGACCACCCCGGCTCCGAGGCATACTCTACCGAGAACAGACCCGACACCGGCACGTCGAAATACCGCATCGACACGTACATCAGGATCAAAGCGAGCAAGAAATTCGGCACGCACATACCGACAAACCCAACAAAGGTCGCGACGTAGTCTCCAATCGAATACTGACGCACTGCAGAATACACGCCGATAGGCAAGGCAACCACCCAGGTAAACAAGATCGCCAGTACGCTAATCGCCATCGTCAAAAGCAGTCGGTCCCCCAACTCTTCGTTGACCGACTTGAAAGTCTTCATCGATCTTCCCATCTCTCCCTGCAATAACCCGCGATCACTAGAGTCGAAAGAGAAGAACCACTTGAAGCCCATCCAGCTCAAGTAGCGAGACACCACTCCTTTATCCAGTTCGAACATCTCTCGCAATTCCTCAACCTGCTGTTGATCGACTTCTTCCCCATTCGACTCCAGCTGATAGATATAGGAGGTCAAGTAGTCGCCTGGCGGCAGCTGCACAACCGTGAAGGTAATTATGGATACAACGAACAGGGTCGGCACCATTATCGCCAAACGACGTCCGATAAAAGGATGACGTACCGCCAGGAGCAGCACCGCGACAGTCAATATGCCGCCGACTACCCAACGTATCAAACCTCCAAATGCGCTTTCAGCGGCTTCGTTTGAGTCCCCGATCGGACCACCGCTCATCTTGCTGCCATTTGCGATGGCTTCCTGGATAGCCGCAACCACCCCTTCCGAATTCGTTTGCGTCTCGAAAAAGAAGGTTTCCGGAGCGACGTTGGCTGGACTGGAAAAGTCGAAATTCATAACCGCCAACTGCGGTACATTCTTTAAATCCCTATCCACGGCCATCAAGGTCGGCGGGGAGCGACCAATATTGATCGTCCACACTTGCTCCGCCGCTATCTTCAGCACCTCTCGAAAAAGCTCGATCTGTTCCTCACGCGTAGAGGCATTCGAAGCCTCCTCATACAGTTTCATCACCTTGATGTATTCAGAATCTGGAGGAGGTGCCGCCGCCCCTTTTCGGGAAGCGCTTTCATTCCCTCGAAGCCCTCCAGCGCTATACCATAGGCCAAAAGCTTTCGCCCAGTCGGAGTCACGCGTTGGAACGTAGTTCTTAGGATCGATCAACGGGTTCATCTTCCCATTCATACGGGTGACGATAAGATCCTGCTGATAACCGGCTTGCTCTACTTGAAACAGGGCTGGAGCACGGTTGCGAGCAACCACCCGCAAACCCAACGCCCTCCAGTCCTCAACCACCATTTCGCTGATCGCTGGATTTTCAGTCGCCCGGTAGTCCAGGTAAAACTGCATTCGCGAGCCGTCCTTGAAGGTGCGCATTCCCTCCGAATCGCGGTTGCTCAAGCCAATCTGGTCCAGCAAATCATTCGCCCGCTTCGGGTCAAATTGAACGTAGGCGTTAAATAGCGAGGGCTCGTAGAAGGGCGTTTCCTTAGCCGGAGCCAGCTGTGACGGCTCCAGCAAGCCGCTAAACTCCGCTCGATTGATTCGCTCGCGGTCGATCGACAAGGAAAGCGCTTGCCGAAAACGTTTATCCTGAAACAGCTCTCTCTTCTTCGCGCCCTCCGGATCCTTGGAACCCTCCATGTGATTGTGATTGGGCAGGATCAAAAACTCTGTCGTATCGAAGCTATACCAATGATAGAGATCATAGCCGCCATTTTCGCGTTGCGACATCAGCATGGTGTACTGATCGAACGGAAGCTCCCGATAGATCGAAACTTCTCCCCCCGAAACAGCGATGATTCCCATATCCTTGGACCGGGCCTCATAGTGGATCTGATCAATATACGGCAACTGCCGCCCCTGCTCGTCCACAGCGAAGTAATAGGGATTGCGAACGAACACCTGAGGTGGGCTCGTTTTGTATGTTCGGTATACCCAAGGCCACAAACGAGGATGTTCGGGATTGCTCCAGTCCTTTAATTTCAAATACATCGCGTTCGGACTGGGAGCATCGAGCTCCGCCATTTTCTGGGCGATCAGATCCGGATCACCTCGATTCGGGTGATACTTCTCCAGATAGTGCTTGGGAGCATCACATATGAAGGCTCCAAACGCGGTCGCAAGCCGTTCCAGAAACACCACGTTCGGGCTTTCAAACGTGATCTTGAAGCTGTAAGTGTCCAATTTTTCGAGCTGCCCGCGTACTCCATTTGTTGAATACACGTTCTCGAAATAGCTTGGCACGTCTGGATCCAAGATTTCCGCTTCCCAAAAGTAGAGAATATCGTCAGCCGTAAACGGGTGTCCATCTGACCAACGCATACCGCGACGCAGATGGAATGTGAACTCCCGCGAGTCCTCCCCGACCTCCCAAGACTTCGCAACATGCGGCACCACCGGATAGCCCTGGGCTGACCAACGCGCCAGGGTCGAGCCGCTATAACGGCTGGTTATATCCAAAAACGCCCCAGGCTGCATCACCTTAAAGAGTGTACCGCCGTAACGGGCATCCGCCTCCAATCCGCACAAAACGACCGGTTCAGGACCCACACGTTCTTCGACAGACGCCAACACACCAGATTCGACGAGTTCGCCTAGAAGCGGCGCCTCCTCTTTAGGGTACCAAACGGCATCCGCTCCTGCCCCATAGTCCGTATCCACCCAGTTTACGACTTGATCGACCTCGTCTAAGCGAGCCGAACGCAAGGCCTTCGCCTCCGCCACCGAAGCTTGGTCAAACGCAGGTCGTTCGCTCGCCACCTCCGGACGGAAAAGCCATCCCCATGCATACAGGAAGAGACCGATTCCCAACAACGTTGCCGCCAGCTTTAAAGCAAGGCTCCCTATAAACTTTATTTTGCGTAGTTCCAATTGAAGTAAAATCGCGATCCTAAGGTATTGAGGTCAGAAACGGCAAGCGCCCCCTAAAAGAGGGCGCTAGCGTGGTAACTAAGAACATCGACCCGGCCTTCACCCCGAAGCGCCGAGTCCCTCAATGATAGATCATCCAGCATCCATTGCATACTTCTTTGAATGTCATAATTTGAATTTTTGAAGCGCACTTCGCATCAGGAAAGCTACTTCCCGAACAAACTCAAATTCTGTAGCAGCAGTCGCACTTTTGCCTCCCCGCCATGGGGACTGATCTGCCATAAAGGGGATAGAACTCGCAAATCAGTATTATGACCAGCAAACCAACTATCGGCGTTATCGGACTTGGGGATATGGGAGCCGCCTACTCCATCAATCTCGCTGCAAGCGGCTTTCCAAGTGTAGGCTTCGACCTGCAACCCGAAAAGCTTGAACAGGTCGCTCAGAAGGGAGTAACCCCTGCCAAGGATATCGCTGACCTTGTCGAAAAAAGCGATATCATCCTTACAAGCCTCCCCAGCAGCAAAGCCTTCCTATCCGTCGCGGAAAACGAAATCCTGCCAAGAATACGCCCCAACCAGCTAGTGATTGAGACTGGCACCACTGTAAGCTCGGCGTTCATCGAATTGAGCAAGAAATTCGACGAACGAGGCGCCACTCTCATCGACTGTCCTGTATCCGGCGGAAAATACGGAGCAGAAAACCGTTGTCTTAAAATCTTTGCAGGCGGCAGCGTTCAAACCCTCGAAAAAGCACGTCCCGTTCTCGTTGTGATCGGAGGCGACGGCATGATCTACCATTGTGGAGAAACAGGTTCCGGCCAGGCCATGAAAGGAGTTAACCAACTCAAAATGGCATTCGAGAACGCCATGTACCTGGAAATCCTCGCCTACGCTCAAAACACCGGACTCTCCCTCGAGCAAATCGAGGAAATCTGGCCAGACTCCTGGGACGACCGGATCCGCAACGTCGCCGCTGAAGTCCTCAAGGGAAATGGCAGCAACATCAGCGTCAAGTTCCGAGAGCTCCCGTATTTCACCGACGATGCCGCCAAGCGGAGCTTCCAGCTCCCCATGACCACCGCCCTTCACGAATTCTGCTCGAAGGGCGAGTACTCGTTTTTCGACGATCACCGAGATGCTCCCTCTTTTTGGCATGAGCTGACACGTCCAGCATCCAATACCTGAACACGGACGCTCACTACGGCTTCCATTACGGGATAAATTCAATTTCCGAACCATCCAGGGCACTGAGAGCAATCTAGGAATTGCCAGACACTCTACGACATGAGTCCTTGAAAGGACTCAATATGTCTCCCCCATCCACGCAGCCCTTAGCTCTACGACAAAATACAAAGCAATCCCACCCTTCCTACACGTGCACTCCCCCTTCCTGTATCCGAGTAAAGGAATGGAGCCTACACTCAGGTGAGACCTTCAAACTCGACCGACTGTGCCGAGCGTCCTCGGGCGATACCGCAATCTGGATTATCACAACCGCCGGAGGGGCGACTCTCAGTATCCAAGGCCTGAGGTACCTGCTGAAACCCGGTTCCGTCCTTTCAATCCCCACCATATCCGGAACGAGCATAGAACAACACCAACGATCCTCTGACTGGGAATTCATCATCGTCGAACTCTCCGGGAAGCAAAGCCTCCACCATGCAAAGTATCTGCGCAGCGAATACGGTGCCTACTATGAATTACCATCTTCCTCAGCTGCCATCCAATTCGCTTTGACCACCGCCACTCAACCAAAGAGCGACGACGAATCTCCTCACCAAAAAGCCCGCCAGGCAAATCGTTGGCTCTGCTCATTGAATCAATACCTCTCCAATCACAGACTTCCCTTCGGCATCCTCTTGAAACTCTCGAAAGGCGATATCGCCATGATGGAGTTCGCAAAGCAATCGGTTAAGGAAATCACCCAAGCGAAAGGGTGCTCCCGCACTTTGATCAGCCGTTACATACGCGATGAGTGGGGCGCCAATCTAGCGGAAATCCAGCACTCGCTTAGAATAGAATGGGCGATGCTGAACCTTCGCGACAGCGATCTCAAAGTCTATCAAGTCGCTCTGGAAGCAGGGTACGCTTCTCTCTCGGCCTTCATCAGCTCCTTCAAGAAAAAGACAGGGCTAACGCCCCAAGCTTACCGAAAAGATCCGAACGCAGCTCGATTCGTCACGCCACGCTATCTCAACCTAGACCACTATTCCCTTCACGAAGCTGAAAAGGAAATCCAGGCGAAGAAGAAAGCCCTCCTCACATCCTACCACCAAGAGACTCCAGCCTTCGCAGACGAAGGTTGCTACACCCTGGAAAACGATCAACGCAACGCGCTTCCCTATTTTACAATAGGTCTGCACCACCGTAGGGAAACCATCGATACACCTATCGACATGTCCTTCGAACCCTTCCGCAAAAAGTGTTTTTTCACTTACACTCACTCCGGATCGGCCACGGTTTGCTGGAAAACCAAACGCTACCATCTCACTCCCGGAGATCTCATCCTCTACCCATCGCCCTCAAACATCTCCTTCACTCCCAATACCGCGAGTAAACGCTGGAAGCGAAGCACCGTAGCGCTCTTCGGAGTACCCACGATTCGCGCAGTTCAGGATATCATCGAGAAACACGGACACCTCGCAAAACTGCCCCACGACTCCCCCCCGATCCGGTCACTATTGAGCTTGCCCCAACGCGCTCAACGAACGGAAAGCGTCGAAGAGCATTCCCAAGAGGTCTACGATTTCATTTCCACCTTGCACCAGTATTTGGATACATACGGAAACCCATTCGCCAGCGAGCTCGACTTTAGCGATTGCGACTCGCGTATCATCCCTTACCACACGGTCAAGAACGTCAAAGCGCTTGCCGAAGAAATCGGATATTCCCGAACACACTTCTCGCGTAAGCTTCGCAGTCAATGGCAAACCGCCACACCAGGAAAGGTAATCCGAAATGGAAAATTGGCGATCGCCAGCAAACTTCTCAAGGATACTGACCTATCCATCGGCCGCGTTGCGGAAAACGTAGGCTACACTTCGGTTGCGGGCTTTATCGGAGCCTTCAAGAGAAAGTACAACCAGACCCCCCTTCGCTACCGACGCGACCTACAGCGAACCCACTAACCCCAGACGACTAAAGCGTACCGTACTCTTTTTTCCGATACTCATTAAGTGTCACACACAATTGGAACAAATTTCGATGAACCCGATTATTCTCTTCGACAACTTTTTTGAAGGTTACAAACGGAGCTACTCCTGGAAAACCAAGTTCGCTATCGCCAAAGACTGCGGCTTCGACGGCTTCGAGTTCGTAATGATGGACTTCGAAAAGGACTGGGCAAACATAGAACCACTCCTCGAAAAGCACGCCTTCACTCACCTCGGTTTTCACTATAGCACCCAAGCGGTCATTGACGCTCAAGCCGAGAACATCGACTCCGAAATCGCCCTGCTGGAAAGACGCATCCACAAGATTGCTCAGATCGGGGGTAATACCTACATGACCCTTTCCTTAAGCGGGACTGACGAACTCGGCGGAGAGACGATCGCTGAACGTGGCTCCGCAAAAGCGGAAGAGCGCCACTGGGAACGGGCCGCCCAAATCATAGAAGCAGTGGACCGAGCAGCAGCCCAAAACCAAGTAAAAGTCTATCTCTATCCGCACATCGACTGGATATGCGACACCCCCCAGTCCCTATCGAAGATTCTATCCGACGCCGATGCCCAAGCGGTTGCAGCAAGTTTCTGCTGCCATCACTGGTACGCAAACGACAATAGCTGTACCCTCGAAGAAAGCCTCGAACTCCCTAAGATGAGCCCACTCAATTACGCCGTGATGACCAACGCGAAAGTATCGCCGGGCTGGTTTAGTGCCGTCCAGATCGACCAAGGAGAAATCGACATCGCCGGAATTCTAGGCTACCTTTGGAGCAATGGTTTCAAAGGTCCCATCGCCTCCCAGGGAGCAGGCATTCCGGGCGATCCCTACCTCGCCTGCGCTGCCGTTCCTCGCTACATTCGCTCCCTTTGGCAACGCTTCCATGACAATCCATCGTTAAACCCGGCAAGTCAATCCTCCCACTAGCTCTCCCATGCCCAACCCAAACGAAAACGCCTTAAGCATTAGAGAACTGAGCGTGACATTCGACTCGGAGGACGGGGCATTCGAAGCCGTCCGCAACGTTTCCTACGACGTACCTCGAGGAAAAGTCCTCGCAGTCGTTGGCGAGAGCGGCTCCGGCAAAAGCGTAACCGCAAACGCGATACTCGGCTTGATTCAAGCTCCGGGAAGAGTATCCAATGGACAAATACTATTTTACCCCAAGAAGGGAAACCCGGTGGATATCACCACCTTAAGCGAGAAAGACGACCTCCTCTTCAAAATTCGTGGAGGAAAGATCGGAATGATCTTCCAAGAGCCGATGACTGCCCTCAGCCCAGTTCACTCGATAGGGAATCAACTCTGCGAAGCTCTTTTCCTCCACAAGAGCGTGGACAAAAAGGAGGCGGAACGAGTCGCAATCGAAATGCTCGAAAAAGTAGGAATCACCGATCCGGCGACTCGCCTAAAACAATACCCCCACGAATTCTCAGGCGGCATGAGACAACGCGTTGTAATCGCCATGGCGCTTATCTGCGAACCGGAAATCATCATCGCAGACGAGCCGACCACCGCGCTCGACGTCACCATACAGGCTCAGATCCTCACCCTGCTTTCCAAATTGCAGAAGGAAACTGGAACATCCGTGATATTCATCACCCATGACCTAGGCGTCGTCGCCCAAATCGCAGACGATGTCGCAGTCATGTACAAAGGACGGATTGTCGAGAAAGGTAGCGTGAGACAAGTACTGAAAGATCCACTACACCCGTACACCAAAGCCCTCCTCGCAGCCATTCCGAGCCAGAAGAACTTAGGAGCTCGGCTCCCAACCATCGACTCGGTCCTAGGCGACACCGATATCTCGACTCATACTGAACTCATAGAAATCGGAGCAGGTCGATCCGTAGCGCTCGCCCCAGAAGAGGCCGCTCGCCATTCCAAATAAGTCTCTACCCATGCCAACAACCAAACCTATTCTAAGCGTCAAACGTCTCAGCAAGCGATTTCCCATCTACAGCGATGGCGTGGTTCGTCGCGTGGTAGATAACTTCACCGCAGTAAATGACGTCAATTTCGACCTGATGCCAGGAGAGACCTTAGGCATCGTCGGCGAAAGCGGCTCCGGTAAGACAACCTGCGCCCGATGCGTCCTGAGAGCTCTCGAACCCAGTGAGGGAGAAGTGATCTTTCAGTCGAGGAATGGTCCCTTGGACCTAGCCCAACTAAGCGAGAAGCAACTCAAGCCTCTGCGACAAGAGATGCAAATGATCTTCCAAGATCCATTCTCCTCACTCAATCCAAGAATGACCGTGGGAGAAACCGTCGCCGAGCCAATGCTCATACACAAGCTCTCCAAAGGGGCAGCCCTAAAAGAGCAAGTCGTCAGCATTCTCGAAAAAGTCGGCCTAGCCGCCGAACACCTAAACCGCTATCCGCACGCCTTTTCTGGTGGTCAAAGACAACGGATTGGAATCGCTCGAGCGCTCATAATGAAGCCATCCCTAATCGTCGCCGACGAGTCCGTTTCTGCGCTCGACGTCTCGGTACAAGCGCAAGTAATAAACCTTCTTCAAGATCTGCAGGAAGAGTTTCAGCTCACCTATATTTTCGTCGCCCACGATCTAAGCGTAGTAAAACACATTTGCGACCGCGTACTGGTAATGCGCAAAGGTGAAGTTGTTGAGTCCAAAACAACCTCAGAGCTTTTTTCAAATCCAGAACATGGATACACAAGATCGCTCCTGTCCGCAATACCAAGCCCAGATCCGGACATTCCTCTTCAGCCTATCGCCTACAAGGAATAGGCTCGCCCCTGCCCCAAGGAGCGAGCCGTCCCTACTACTAACACATCTAGAGACTCAGAAAGTCAGGAATCTGGACACGCTCCCCGTCCCTCATTGCCGACTCATGAGCGCAAAGTCCTGCCGCGGTCCAGTTTGCTGACTGCACGGCATTTGGGAAAGGTTCTCTATCCTCCACAATTGCAGAAACAAACTCGTGGGCTAAATGCGGATGAGAACCTCCATGGCCACTCCCCTGCTTAAAGGAAAGGTGAGTATTCTCCGAGAGGTCATACACACCCTTCGTAGTAAACTTGCGGATACCCTCCGGCAGGCGATCGGCGAAATCCGGAACAGACACCCGCTCCGGGTCCTCTCCTCTATGTAAAACGCTCTGCTCGTGCTCGATCAAGGTCCACTCCCAAGAGACATCGCTACAATAAACATCAAAGCTCTCCCTGTATTGGCGCGCCGTATTGAAGAGCGAACGGGTGACCTCCGCTTTAACATCGCTGTCCTTGAGAGAAAGAGTTGCTGTCTCGATTGCAAACGGAGAGCCATTCTTCAAGATGAGAGCTTCGTCGATACGTCCCGAACCATGACACACGACGCTCTCCGCTAATTTGCCTGAAAGGGCAAGCAATGGGCCAATACAATGTGTCGCATAGTGCATCGGAGGTAGACCTTCCCAGTATCCCGGCCAGCCCGCCATCTCCTGCTGGTGAGAACCACGGAGGAACTGAAGTCTCCCCATCTCCCCGCTATCGTAGAGATCCTTCACGTACAAGTACTCCCGAGCGTAAACAACGGTCTCCATCATCATGTACTTTTTACCTGAAGAAATCTGAGCACGAACAATCCCCTTCAGAGCTTCTAAATTGGTCGCGGCCGGAACCGTACAAGCGCAATGCTTACCTGCATTCAAAGCCTGGATACTTTGTTCGGCATGCGCTGGTATCGGAGTGTTTATGTGGATCGCATCGATATCCGGATCCGCAAGCATCTCCTGATAGTCCGTGAAGCGTTTCTCGACTCCAAACGCGTCACCGATCTGATTCAGGCTATCGACGTTGCGTTGGCAAATCGCTACCATTTCCGCCTGAGGGTGATTTTGATAAATGGGTATAAATTCGCTACCAAAGCCCAATCCCACAATTCCGATACGTACTTTTTCGCTCATGCAGGATGATACCACTGATCGTCAGCGTTCCCCACTGCTCTCTCCTATGCAAACTCAATTTTTGTATCAACTTCACTTCATGCCATTCGTTTTTTCTTACACGAGGTCAATTTGGCCTCTCACACCCAAAGAAAACAGTCAGCAAACAGTTTGACCCACAAAAGCGTCACGGATTCGGGATCAACACAGACTTCTGTCGAGAAATTCGAGCTAATCGTCTCGCACACAAAATCCCCCAAAAGGGTGAATGAGAACACTCCTCGTTAGTGCTATAATCGCGACTGCGATACACCAATAAAAGTCCACCCCTTTAAGTATGAAACCATTGCTTTGTTTTTTCCTGATGCTCATGTTTCCAGTCCCTGCTATTCTTGGATCTCGAGTTGAGGTTGATTTGGGCCTCAAGTACCAGACAATTGAAAGTTTTGGAGCTTCAGACGCTTGGAGTATCGATCCAGCGATTCGAAAGTGGGCCTCCACTGGGGACGAGAAGGCCATAGAACACCTTGCCAATCTCCTTTTCTCCACGGCGGAGGGAATCGGATTATCAGCTTGGAGATTCAACATCGGAGCTGGCAGCTCGGAGCAAGGCGAGAAAAGCCGAATTCCAGATCCCTACAGGAGAGCAGAACTATTTGTTTCCCGCCCTGGAGGCGAAGTGGACCATTCGAAACAAGCTGGGCAAGTACGACTGCTCAAGGAAGCCCACGAAAGAGGAGTATCCGAGTTCGTCGCCTTCGTGAACAGCCCTCCAGTATGGGCGACCAAAAACGGTTTGTCTCATCCTAGCAAAGGCGAAGGTGTCGGATCGTCCAATCTGGACCCCAAACATCTACATTCCTTCGCGGACTTCCTTTCGGAAGTTATTACGTACCTAAGAAGCGAATACGTCGGCGTACCCGTCAACCATTTGAGCCCTGTCAATGAGCCAACGTGGGAATGGGAAGGCGAATCCCAAGAAGGGAATCGATACAATATGGATGAGCTTAAAGCGGTGTACAAATCCGTGCATGCGTCTCTCAAGAAATCAGGACTTTCGGAAGTCATTCACTTAGATGGTGCGGAAGCCGTAGAGTACACCGCGGCTTTATCTGATCCCTACAAGCTCAAGTTCGACGATCAAATCTACAATGGAGGCATGAACAAGTCACTCAATGGTTTGTATCGAAACTATATTGACGAGCTCCTGGGAGATCCAGAAATGAGATCCATACTGGGCAACAAGCTTTCGATGCATGGGTATTTTTCGGATGCCAACAGCGAACGAATGAACCGACTAAGGGATCTTACACTTAAAAGCGTTCAGAAGGTTTCACCTGATGCGAAACTGTGGATGAGCGAATTCTGCATCATGGGAGAGCCTGGAGACGTGCGAAGTTTTTCTGGTCCCGGATTCGATCCCTTGGACATGGAACTCGCTTTGCATGTCGCGAGAGTGATCCACCGTGATTTGACCAGACTAAATGTGTCTGCCTGGCACTGGTGGCTGGCTATGACTCCCTACGACTACAAGGATGGGCTGATCAAGGTTGATCCAGATCTCGCCCCCGAAAGCGTGACCCCTTCAAAGCTTATGTGGGCTTTGGGAAACTACAGCCGCTTCATTAGGCCTGGCTTCAAACGAGTCGCTCTTTCTGGGGCTGACAACATAAACGGAGTCGCCGCTTCAGCCTACCTCAGCGGCGATTCATCTCAGATCGTTTTGATCGCCATTAATTCCGGGCACAAGGACGAAGAGCTCATGATCGACTTCACAAACGGCGGCTCTTTTCAGGATACGAAACTGGCGAAATCGTATTTGACCAATAAATACTCAGACCTCGTAGAGCACAAAGGAGACGAGGAAATAGTAGTTCCGGCTAGAAGCGTCATCACTTACATATTCGATACCCTCTGATCCACGCCTCCATCGGAGAGGATATTTACGAGAGCGTGAAAATTGCTCACCTCAGAAACCTTCCGCCAAAGGGTTTTTCCCTAAGAGAAAGTGGTCAGGGTATCTTAGTCAGCAAAGGTAAGATCGAACATCAGACACTACCCTCTGCCTTTAACGTAAGCTCGTAACGATATTCCGCCTGATTCAACAGGTACTCGTCATGCACGCTAGCGCTCCAAGAATCATCTCCTCCCACGCCCATGTGAAATCCGTCAATTCGCACGTGTAGCTCCTGAGTTTTAACGAGATCGCTAGTGTGCTTGGCCTTTGCAAGGTTCTGTTGCGTGTAGGGACTGACGCCGAAATGGAAGTCTCCCGAGACAACGATTCCTCCGACCTGAAGTTCCCGCGTATCGCAGCGCAGTCCATTTTCGCTAGGAAATATGTAATCCGTATGCATGGATTCGATACTGCTCGAATACAATCCCATACGTGCACTCGACTTGCGATCAGGGTAGTTTTCGTGAGGCCCCCTACCGAACCACTGCAGAGAATCGGGCATTGAAAGCAAAGAAAAAGCAAGGCCGACTCGAGGCAAAGTTTCGATGAGCTTGCTCGCGGTAACATCAACCGTAAGGGAAATCTTCCCAGAACTATCTACCCTGTACTGCCAAGCGCTTCTGAGCAATTCTCGCTCTTCATTGGAATAGCTAAACTCCGCTGTAACCGTTGCATACCACTCATCCACGGAGAGCGAGATATTTGTACAGTCTTGATTCAGCTTGTCCAAACCGAGACGTTCCCACTTGGCAAGATAGGTATTTGGATCAACTCGATCAACCTCACTGGTGCCGATGTCGTTATCGATGGGAGCTCGAAAGAAGTTGTCTCTAAGACCGTAACCGAGAAGCTCCTTGCCGCCCTTTCTCCAGCTGTTTAGTCCGCCCGTCCTAGCGTCGAAGACAAGCTCGAAATCGGTATCCTTTATCAGGATACGTTCTTCATTCTGATCAGTAATCTCTGGCGCTTTCGAATCCATATCGCCATCGATGCTGAGAACATCCTTCGAGCTAAGTTTGAGCTGCGCTTCCGCTACCACTTGCCCTTTTTCGCACCATGGCAAATCCTCGTCAATGATCACATCGAGGTTGAGCCAGTAATCGAAGTCAGAAGCGTAATCGATCGTATCCTGGGATTTGATCTGAAGCGTTGATTCCGGATCAATAGAGAAATCCATCTCCTGCACGTGAACGACTTCCTTCTCTTTTAAGACGCTCAACCTAAGTCGTTTTTTGCAGTCGTCGGAGAACAAGTGTTCACTGGTAACCTCGACGCTAATAGGATCGTTGCCCACCAATTTGAACTGGTAGAACTCCTGGGCTTTCTTCGCTTCCAATGCAGATGGATGAGGCGTGCGATCAGGAAACACGAGACCGTTTATACAGAATTGCCTGTCGTTTACGCTATCTCCGAAGTCGCCACCATAAGCCCAGTATTCTCGACCGTCCTCGTCCTGCTTAGAAAGCCCCTGGTCTACCCAATCCCATATGAAACCGCCTTGCAGGCGATCGTGTTTTCGAAAGTTCTCCCAATACTTGAAGAAGCCACCAAGGCTGTTTCCCATGGCATGAGCGTACTCGCACAAAATCAATGGTCGGCTCTCGCCCGGCATTGCGATCCATTTGTCCAATGCGTAACGCGTGTTCGTATCGTGAGGCAAATCCTTATGGTGACGCGCATACATAGGCGCGATGATGTCGGTAGCCGCGGACTGTGCTCCTCCCCCTTCGTATTGAACAGGGCGGGTTGGATCCTTTTGCTTGGTCCACTGATACATCGCATGGTGGTTTAGCCCGAGTCCGGACTCATTGCCCAGAGACCAAATGATAACGGATGGATGATTCTTATCGCGTTCTACCATACCGCTCATGCGCTGCATGTAGGCGTCTATCCAGCTGATATCGTTGGACAACCTGCCCATTGGGAATTGCCCGTGCGATTCTATGTTTGCCTCATCTACCACATAGAGGCCGTATTCGTCGCACAAATCGTACCAAAGAGGGGCGTTCGGATAATGCGCCGTACGGACAGCATTGAAATTGAGCTGCTTCATCAGCTTTATGTCAGCTATCATGCTTTCTCTGCTGATGTAGTGGCCAGTCTTGGGATCGTGCTCGTGCCGATTAACTCCGCGAATGAGCAGTGGCTTACCGTTTAGTTTGAGCAGACCATCAGAAACCTCTACATTCCTGAAACCAACGTTGTAGGCCTCACAATCGATGACTTTGCCATCCACGTCGAGAAGACTGAGCACGCAACGATAAAGATAGGGAGATTCAGCTGACCAATGCTTGGGGTTCGTGACGCCAAGCGTTTGAAAAAAACGGTCACGGTAAGGTCCCTTCTCATCAACCTCCTTCTCCGCGGTTGAGACGGTTGTCTCGCCTAATAGCGCAACCTCATTTGAGGCATCGTCAAACAACTGGAGTTTCAGAGCATGCACATCGCTGCATTGGGTGATGAAGGTCGAGACCGTGAGTGTGGCGTTTCTAAACTCCTTGTCTAGTTTCGCTTGGATTTGTACATCAGCGATGGCGATTTCCGGCTTCCGGTAGAGATAAACGTCACGAAATATACCACTGAGCCACCACATATCCTGGTCCTCGAGGTAGGACCCGTCGCTCCATCGTATGACCATTACAACAATCGTGTTCTCACCCACACGCAGGTAGGAGCTGAGATCGAACTCGGCAGCCGTTCGACTGTCTTGGCTGTATCCGACCCACACACCGTTGAGCCATAGATGCATAGCGCTACTCACACCGTCGAAGACGATTTTCGTAAATCCTTCCAAGTCTGCCTCAGTAAGAGTGAAGCGGGTTCTGTAAACGCCCGTCGGGTTCTCTTCAGGAGTAAAAGGAGCATTGTCCTCGAACGGGTACTTAACGTTGGTGTAGATAGGCCGGTCATAGCCTTGAAGCTGCCAATTCGCCGGAACCTGTATATCACTCCAGCCCTCATCTTCGAAACCTGCTTCCACAGCCGCCGCCTCTACGCTCGCCGGAGCATCGAAGAGCTTGAACTTCCAAGCTCCGTTCAAAAGCCGCCTACTGCCGCTACCTCCAGCCATCCCTTCCTCACGGGATGCGTATCCATATAATGGACTATGAGGACTCACAGTATTGAGCTTGACGACTCGTTGATTCTGCCAGTCCTCAGCGTTGACGATATCTTGGAAACTTCTCGCTTTATTCATTCGTTTGTTTGTCACACCTTCACGAATACAAAACATGACCTAGGTTTTCGCGACTCATCCTTGGGCCTCGGTTTTTATCGCCGGCTCGAAAGCCTTTTCATCAAAGCCCTCATGCATCTTATAATACTTCTTATATATAAAAGCGCTTAAAAGCATCAGAATGCTGGGCATGCCGAGCATCAGGAACTGGATCCCTGTAACAGTCGATTCGCTCTGCTCTACGTTGGCTTCATATCCGATGATGCTTAAGCCTACCCCGGTCATAAAGGCGGACAATGCCCCAGCAAGCTTCACAAGCATGGTTTGAACTGAGAAAATCACGCTCTCGCTCCGCATGCCGGTCTTGTGCTCGCCGTAATCGACGACATCGGCTAGCATAACCGTGGACAGCACGTTGAACATGCCTACTCCAAACTTCACAATACCGCCAGAGATAGCGACGAAGATCGCAGTTTGAGGAGAAATGATACCTGCGGCATAGAGCACCGAGCAGGAAATAATCGGGAGAGTACATGCGAGCAGCCACATCCATTTCCTTGGAAGTCTGCTTGCTAAGTGAGGAAGCAGGAATACCCCGGCGATCTCAGACAGACCCGCGGCCCACATGTATTCAGAAAACAACCCCTCCGTGCCTACGACATACTTGAAGTAATACAGGGCGAAGCCGCCGATCATCATGTTGGCCACCTGGAACGCCAATACGCATCCGATCAGGATTCTCAGCTGATCGTTGTTTTTAATTATGGCGATAACGTCTTTGGGAGTGAACTTGGAATGGACCTTGGTGTTAACCTTTTCCTTTACATTGAAGAACACGATGAAAGCGCTGGCGATGAACACCACGCAAATGGCGAGAGACGCATTGAAGAAGCCTTCCGCTTGGTCGCCATTGCCAAAGTAGCTGACCGTGACCAGTCCATAAGCACCGACTAACCACCAAGCCATACTCGCGAATATACGTGGCCAAACAACTAGCTTTTCGCGCTCAGGGCGACTCTTGGACAGGGCTGGGATGATCGACCAGAAGGGGATGTCCATAATCGTGTACGTCACACCCCAAACGATGTAGGCGATGGTTGCATACACATAAAGGCTCGTCCCCTCGAACAGGTGAGCTTTGAACAAGGCAAGAACCACCACGGCGTTAACCAGTGTACCAATAACGATCCAAGGTCTGAATTTGCCAAACCGACTCTTGGTATTATCAACGACCATACCCATCATCGGATCCGTCACCGCATCTATGAACCGAGCGAACAGGAACATGGTCCCCACAAACGCTGCTTCAAGTCCGGCGATGTCCGTGAAGTAGAACATCAGGAAAATGTAGATTGGGGCGCAACCAAAGTCTTTGCCCAAGGCTCCCAGGCCATAGGCTACTTTAGTCTTTAATGAGATATGGTCAGTCACGTTGTGTCAGGCTCTTCGACTTCGCTTTAGGGAGCACCTCGCGGACTACGCGAAAAGAGCTCTGCCAATCTTTATCGCAGAGGAAGAATAGAGGGGGTTGAGTGCTTAGAGGTAATCTGAGGTGAAAGTGAACGACCCGATTTCTGTTCAATCGACAGCCATGCTCTGGGTTCAGGTCGTGTGAGATGAAGAGATGTTACCGGATCACTCGAGACAGGTCTATCCCCCGAATAGGGGAATGACGCCGCCACAATTCCCTAGAGTTCCAGCCGGACGAGCAAGCATACCTCCTCATACACTTGATTTCAATTCAGTCCAACTTCTCCCGATCCCAGTAACTAAAAATCATAAACCCTTGAATTAAAACACCTTAAAGCAGAGTCGCAAACTGAAAAAGACTCCTATATGGACCCCTATCGAACCTGAGTCACAAATAGACTCGCACTCACGCCCTAGACTAGATTGTTCGGATGTAAAACAATCTCTACCAACGCACGAAGGGCTTCCGGTTGTTTCCACTATCCATCCTCTACTTGCAACCGATCGATCAAGGCTAATTCATCACTACTCGGCCGAAAGCCAGTTACCCAGCACCATCCACTCATGCTTCAATAGCTTACGATTTTCTACCGCAAAAATTCCTTTTCGATTTCTTTCCGACTCCAAAACCCTTTTGATTTTTGGTATATGTGCCTTCGTCTGAGGCGGTGATAGATTGCAGAGTCCGACAAATCGCCCCACCCAACTTCTCTTCGTATCCATTCGTAAGATACATTAACATCATTTCTTTCTTCACGCAAGCTTGCGACTTCTGCCTTCAATTCGGCAAGCATGGTCAAAGCAATAGTCTGAAAGTCAGATGTATCCATCCTCGCTACCAAACAAAGCTTACCGAATTCGATTTCTACCCACGATAGAAATCGACCTCAAAATCCGGATACAGAAATCAGTGAGTACGCGTTGACACCGCTGGTTCGATCCATTAGCAAGGCGAACACAAAACTCAGCTTCTCCCACATTACCTAAAGCCTCAATGGAGAAAAAGCAGCCCCTCAACCGTTTGTCTGAGCAGCAAAGACTCGGTGGGGACCCAACTAGGGTCATATCAGAGGGAGGATTCGCTACACATAGCAAAATCTCCCTCAAACGTAGCTGTATTTTCTTCTCAATTAGTTTGCTCATTTCTAGGCTTCGCGACTAATCATAAATCGCGTCTTTCAACCTAGGAACTTCCCTCTCTGATTTTAAAGCACTCTCCCCCATGGGAGAAACCTAACAGAACAAACATAACCCACTGACTTTGTATACTTTAGCAGGATACACAAATACTCCAAAAGTACAGAAAACACCGAGCACACAGAGAATTCTACTCAAGAAACGATTGAGCTAATTTGCCCAAAAACAATGAACTCAGATACTTACTGCTGCCGAATCCCTTCACAAAGAAAAGGCTAAAGACAATATCCAGATCTCAGGCGCGTTGCCGACCCCATTTTGAAGTTACAATTGAGCTTATATCGATTTCCTAGAGACTCCAATCCTACAAAATCTTGAGGACACACTAGCCTTCATTACTTTATAAGCCCCTGTATACGACTTTCAACTTCAGCCAGCACATAAGACTTCTCGAACCTACCACTTTCGATCGATCTCTGAACTGTTTCAGCTTTCTCCTCCCAGGACTCAGCAACCTCTTTCTTAGACGGACCTCTAGACAGAGCATTAGAAGCCTCCTTTAAATCCGAGGCTCGAACAGCCTCCAACTTTCGACAAATCGAATTGTGCAAGGATGGATAAGCTACTCGATAAACGACATTGCCACGTTGATCTATGAAACTCTCAATGCCAGGTACTTCAACCTCGTCGAGAACAATAGCTTCCGCCCATATTCGAGCTGTTTTCTTAGTCAACTTTGGGAGCTTGTACTTACGAAGCTCCTTAGATGCGATTTCGTTGTGTAAATCCAAGTCGAACTGGCTTAGATTGGAAGAATCTACCCCCCAGCCTTCATACTCTTTCCTCAAAGACTCTAGAGTATACAGGGCTGGTTCTGGTCCAGATTTTTCAAGATATCTTCTTTGGACAAAATCCAGAATTACCAAGTTGAACTCATCATGCATGGGATTGTAATGCACCGGAAGGGACATCCCCAGCTTTAGAGCGTTAATTCGACGTTCAAACTCAATCCGCTTGTTTTGAGGTCCATCGCGCTTTGATGAGTTTTTTCGATCCTGCGTGGCGTAGGCTAGAATAGGCCAACTCAACTTAGTTCCGGCGACCCTACGCACTAAATGAGGACACGTCTGCTCAAGTAATTCAACCCTCTCACATGCCCACCTAGCGAGTTCTAACAGCAACTCCGCTCGATAAAGGTCATCCTCGCTTGGATCTTTTTTGTCATAGCCTCCATCATAGGTATCTTCCACCGATGGGCCGAAAAATGAATACGACAATTCATCCAAGAGCCCCCATAGTGAATCGTATTTACTACCCATAGATTCCGCCGTTCGGCTAACTGAACAAAATACCTGAGGTAAGTTTGCTGCAGCTGAGCAGATTGCAGGAAAACTTATGCACCCGAGAAAACGAATTGATCAGTTACAGAATAGTTTCACAGGCATCCCATGGCGTATGTGCTCCATTTCTGCACCGGGAAAAACCAGCCCAGAGCTCAATTCCCATCTGGACTTCAATTAACGGGCAATCTCAAAAAATGGATCTGGATCACCAACAACTTAGATAGTGCCTGAAAACACCTGCAATTCTAGCTGCACCAAAGCAGAAAAACTCGAAATCCGGACGACTGATGGTCCCCAATCGGTCCCGGGTCCCAAAACTAGCTACAAAAAAGCCTGCAGCCAAAGATCTCTAAGTTCCTCAGCTGCAGGCCTTTCAGGATGGGGTGATAAACCGGACTCGAACCGGCGACCCCCGGAATCACAATCCGGTGCTCTAACCAACTGAGCTACTACCACCATCCTAAAAAAGAGGAGCACTAAAATTCACCGAGCGCCCCCTTTGTCAATGGTTTTTGACAGCAAAATACCATCAGTCCCGCAAAGCCACTCATCCTCAAGCAATAGCCCCCATTAACTTCACTTTAACTCATAAGCATTAACGCGTTTAAGGTGTTAGGGATGGACAGACACCTGAAATTCCTAATCGTGTTGCGAGTTGCCAATCCTCACGCTCCGGCCCCAACCCACCAGGACGCGTGGCGACGTCGCGTAACACCCCTTAGAATCACAAACCTGCCTCCTGCCCGAGAGTCGCTCGGTGGATGGCAGCTTCCCTCAACTGAACCTAACTGCGTGTAGCAAGAATCTATGAGTAACGTTAATCCCTCCAAATTGTTCACGGCGAGCTGTCTCGCACTGATCGTGACAGCGATGACCTTCGCCATCCGCGCCGGCATCCTTTCTCAGCTCTCAACCGACTTTGGCCTCTCCGACACACAGCTCGGCTGGGTCAACTCCATGGCCTTCCTCGGCTTTCCCGTAGCCATGATGGTTCTCGGCCTCGCCTACAATTTCCTCGGAGCCCGCAACATCCTGATCATGGCCTTCATCGGCCACATCGCCGGCCTCTTGCTCACCATCTTCGCAGGAGGCTTCTGGGGACTACTCATCTCCACCTTCCTCATCGGTTTCGCCAACGGCTCGGTCGAAGCAGCTTGTAACCCGCTGATCGCCGACATGTATCCGAAGAACCAGACAACCATGCTCAACCGTTTCCACGTCTGGTTCCCTGGCGGTATCGTAATTGGCGCCCTCTCGTCCAAGTTCATGACCGACGCAAACCTCGGCTGGCAGCTTCAAATCGCCATCATGCTGGTTCCAACCGTCATCTACGGCATCTACATCTTCACCCAGACCTTCCCGAAGTCCGAAAACATCGAGACTTCCACCTCTACCAATATTAAGAGCCTCTTCCACCCGCTCTACCTGTTCATGATCGTCTGCATGACCCTCACCGCTACCGCCGAGCTCGGCACCCAGCAGTGGGTTGGACGCATCCTCTCTGAAAGTGGAGCCTCTCCGATGATCATCCTCGCCCTCGGCACCGGCCTCATGGCGATCGGCCGCCAGTTCGCTGGTCCAGTCATCCACAAGCTCAACCCGATCGGCGTTCTCCTGCTCTCGGCAATCGTCGCCACCATTGGTATCTACCTCCTCAGCATCGCGACCGGAGCAATGGTATACCTCGCCACAATCGTCTTCGCCATCGGCGTCTGCTACTTCTGGCCAACCATGATCGGTTTCGTCGGCGAGTATCAGCCAAAGACAGGAGCCCTCGGCATGTCCCTCATGGGAGGCGCCGGCATGTTCGCTACCGGACTCTGGAACCCAGTCATCGGTGGCTGGATCGACTCCGCTCGCGCCGAAGCCACAGCAGCAGGCGTAGACGCCGAGCAAATTGAGCTCGTAGCTGGTCAGTCTACCCTCACCAACATGACCCTCTTCCCGCTCGCCCTCATCGTCTTCTTCGGCATCCTCTTCGCAATGCGCAGCAAGGTCGAGGCAGCCGCCAAGGCCTAAGCGGTCCACACTCCCTAAGCCATTTTCCAAGCCCTCCGCTCAACAGCGGAGGGCTTTTTCATCGCCGTAGCGCGGCGC
>NZ_JAENIL010000032.1 GCF_016595505.1 Pelagicoccus mobilis
GGGCCAGTCCGCCCTACCATTTTTATCCGCTTGATATTTGGAAGCTGTAATGCATATTGTATGCAATGTCATTAAATTCCGCAGAGTGGGTCCGTTTTGAACTCGAGGGAACGATTGGGGCGATCCGATTTAATCGTCCCAAGGCGAATGCCTACGATATCGATTTCATGCGGGCCTTTAACGCTGCGCTCGACGAGGCGAACGCGTGCGAGGGGGCTCGCGTTGTTGTTCTGAAGAGCGACTTGGAAAAGTTCTTTTGTGCGGGTTCGGACATTCGGACGTTTTCGGAGAATGACGTTGAGACCAATAAAGCGATGGTTGATCTCGCTCGGGCTGCCTTGGCTAAGATCGAGACGAGTTCAAAATTCTACATCGCGGTTCTAAGCGGACACGCGCTCGGCGGTGGACTAGAAATCGCTATGGCCTGCGATCTGCGTATCGCGAGCGAAGGGAAGTACCTGCTTGGCTTGCCGGAAGTGAAGCTTGGCTTGTTGCCAGGTAATGGTGGAACCCAGCGTTTGCTTCGGCTTGTTGGGGTGAGCAAAGCGATGGAGCTGATGGCACTGGGGGATAACATATCACCTCAAGAAGCGCACCGAATCGGCCTGGTGAATCGCCTGTATCCAGCAGATGGATTCGATGCTGCAGTTGCCGAGGATGCTCAGAATATTGCCGATGGTCCTCCGCTCACTCTAGCCGCTTTAAAGAAGTCCTTGCAGCAAGGCTGTGAAATGGGGCTAGCGGACGGTCTTCAACTGGAGGCCAACCTTGTCGACGATCTCTATAATACTCACGACGCACAGGAAGGCTTCAAGGCCTTCTGTGAAAAACGCCCACCGGTTTACATCGGGAAATGAACTCAAATTTTCAAAATGTAGGAGCGTGCTTGTCACGTGACTTGATCGATTTTCCCCCTGACCGAATCGCGTGACAAGCACGCCCCCACGTATCCATTTTTTGCTAATACTCTCAAAATAGAAACCTATACCCATACAAGAATCAGCTATGTCTACTACCTCAACTGAAGTTACTTACTATCAATGCTACATCGACGGCGAGTGGGTCGATAGCGCGAGCGGCGACCGTATAGACGTTGTCAATCCAGCTAACGATGAGATTTGGGCGCAGGTTCCATCCTGTACTGTTGCCCAGGCGGAAGCAGCTCTAGAAAGCTGCGAGAAAGCTCAACCAGCATGGCAAGCTTTGCCAGCGATGGAACGCGGCAACTACTTGATGGCAATCTGTGAAAAGCTCAGAGAGCGCAAGGAGCACTTCGCCAAACTGCTTGTTATGGAGCAGGGCAAGACTTTGGTTGAGGCCCGTGGTGAAGTTGATGGGACGATCACTTACATGGAGTATGCGGCGCAGGCAGCTCGTCGTCTCCAAGGACAGATTTTTCCTGCGGACGCACCCAGCGAGCAGCTATGGATCAATAAGGTTCCGTATGGTGTGACTGTTGGACTCTGCGCGTTCAATTACCCGCTGGCACTGATCGGTCGTAAGCTCGGCCCAGCGCTCGTGACGGGTAACACAATGGTGCTCAAGCCTCACGAAATCACTCCGGTTACTGCCTCTGAGTTTTGTAAGATCATCGAAGAGGTTAATTTGCCAAAGGGTGTAGTGAATATGGTGATCGGTACCGGCGCTGAGATTGGATCTGCGCTAGTCGAAGATTTCCGCACCAAGCTCGTGACCATGACCGGGAGTATTCGAGCCGGTCAGGCGATTGCTGCTTCTGCGGCGAAGAACATTTCCAAGCTCGTTCTAGAGCTCGGCGGTAAAGCTCCGTTCATCGTTCTCGAGGATGCGGACATAGACGAAGCGGTAGAGGCGGCAGCGATCGCTCGTTACGCGAACTGCGGTCAGGTTTGTATCTGTAACGAAATGGTACTCGTTCACGAAAAGATTGCCGAGGAGTTCACCGCGAAGCTCATCGAACGCTGTAAGCAGGTGAAGTGTGGTGACCCAATGAAGAGCGAAGGTATGGGCCCGAGCACCAGCAAGCCGGCTGTAGATCGCATTGATGGTATCGTGAAGCAGACGATTGCGGAAGGCGCGACCTTGGAGTTCGGCGGTAAGCGTCCAGAAGGTCCTGAGTTTGAGAAAGGCAATTGGTACGAGCCGACCGTTTTGACCGGTGTGACCAAGGATATGTCCGTCTTCAAGGAAGAGATCTTTGGACCTGTTCTCCCAATCGTAACGATTTCTGGATACGATGAAGCACTCGAGCTTTGCAACGACCGCGAAGAAGGGCTCTCCGCTTACCTTTGGACTAAGGATTACAGTACAATCCTAGATGCAGTTGAGCGTATGCAGGTCGGTACAGTGTTTGTGAATAAGGGCATCTGTGGTTACATCCAAGGTTACCATAACGGTCACAAGCGAAGTGGTATCGGCGGTGAAGACGGTACTTACGGGATCGAAGAGTACCTGCAAAAGCGAGTAGTCTATATCAAGTACTAGGCAGTTGGATTTTTTGCCCACGAAGGGCACTAAGGGGCACGAAGGATACTTTGGGTATCTGGAATCGTGTCGCTTAGTGGTTTTTGTGGGCCATTTTGTGTATGCATCCTAGGTAGCGGCCAGCGTCCTGTTTCTTTTGTGTTTCTGTAGGGCGGCGCGTCGAGCCGCCGGAGTCGTTGTGGCGGCTCAGCACGCCGCCCTACAGATGGCTCTTTCGATTGTTACTATCCTGTTCAGCTTCACACTCGCTTCTGATCCTGATGCAGCTGGATTTTACGAACACATGGGAGCTGTTCGGGTTGGAGAGGTTTGGAACGAGTTTCAGAAAGTGAACCTGCCGGTGATGCGGGTTGATACGTGATCGGAGATGATGAGCCCACGAATTGCTCGAATCTTCTCGAATTGGATTTGTGAAAATTTGTGTGATTCGTGGGCTTTTGATTCTTACCAATTGGTAAACGAGCCGTCTTTGCGGCGGAAGTGGGGGACTTCTAGGAGGGAGAATTCTGCTTTCTCTACTTCGGCTTCGTCGACTTCGACACCGAGTCCTGGCGTTTCGGATACGGGGTAGCGTGCTCCTTCGAGCTCAGGTTGGACTGGGTAAAAACGTTCGTCGCAAAGGCCGGGATTATCGACCGGTGTGTGAATCTCTTCGAGGTAGGCGAAATTCGGGGAGGCTGCGGCGAGGTGAATTGAAGCGGCCGTGCAGATGGGGCCGAGCGGGTTGTGCGGCATGAGATCGATGTAGTGGGTCTCGGCCATGGCGGCGACCTTCATGCTTTCGGTAAGTCCGCCTAGATTGCAGACGTCGATGCGGGCGAATTGGGTGAGGCCTTCTTCGATGAATGGACGGAATTGCCATTTGCTGGCGAACTCTTCGCCGATCGCGAAAGGGACCGTGGTCATACTGCGAAGCGTTTTGTAGGCTTCTGGGTTCTCGTCACGGATCGGCTCTTCGAGGAAATCCAGGGTGCCCTCTGGCATACGTTGCAAGAAAGAAACGGTTTCGGGGATGCTCAGACGGTGGTGATAGTCGAAGCCGACGACGGGGCGGGATCCGATGGCTTCGCGAAGTGTGGTGAAGCAATTGGCGATGTGATCGACAGACTCGCGTGGTTCGAAGGTGAGCGCGTCGTCACCCGTTGCCTGGTCGTCGAAATGAGTGAGTCGAAGGGCGTTCCAACCTGCGTCGAGGGTTGTCTTGCAGCGTTCGATTGCTTGCTCGGCGTCACGGAATTTGATGGAGGCGAAGCAATCAACGAAGTCGCGTTGGCGTCCGCCGAGCAGTTCGTAGACGGGGATGTTGAGCGACTTGGCTTTGATGTCGTGTAGGGCGATGTCGATGGCGGAGATCGCCGCGGTGAGCACGCGTCCGCCTTCGAAGTATTGGCCACGGTAGAGCTCCTGCCAGATGGCTCCGATGCGACGTGGGTCTTGGCCTATGAGGAAATTCTCGAAATGCCTGATGGCGCCGATGACGGCATGTTCGCGAGAGGTGAGGCCTGAGGCGCCCCAGCCGTAAGTGCCCTTGCTGGTCTCCACTTTGACGAGGAGCTGGGCGCTGTTGCCGATGCGGGTGGGGTAGGTCTTTATCTTGGTGATTTGCATGGGGTAGGAGTGGATGTGAGGCGGGACGGTGCGTCGCGAGCGACGACCCTACAGTTTGGCGTTTGCGAGCATTGGTACAAAATTTTGCGGTAAGGTATCAATGTTACGAACCTGCATATTGTGTACAATTCGTTTCTTGAGTTTCTGTCGAGTCTGTGTTCCTTAAACCGTCTCCTTACCCCTAGGAGGCTCCCAATTATGAAGCGAGAAAAAGACTTCAATTTCGGTTGGCGCTTTGCGCTTGAAGACGAAACGAGATTTAGTGGACAGGGCTTTGACGACAGCAAGTGGCGTGAGCTCCGTCTGCCGCACGACTGGAGTGTCGGATTCAGTTTCGACAAGGAAAAAGGCGAGGGCGCGACTGGTTACCTTGTTGGTGGAATCGGTTGGTACCGTAAGCATTTCCCGACTCCGGAAGGAGGCGATGATGTGTCGACCTTCGTGGTGTTCGACGGCGTATACAACAACTCCGAGTTTTGGGTGAATGGCCACAAGCTAGGTTTCCATCCTTACGGTTACTCTCCGATCAAGTACGACCTGACGCCCTACCTGACGAAGGACGGAAGCGACAACGTGATTGCCGTGCGGGTAGACCATTCACGCTATTGCGATAGTCGATGGTATACGGGATCTGGCATCTACCGTAATGTTAAGCTGGTTACCGTGAGCAAGGTGCACGTGCCAATTTGGGGTACCTTCGTGACGACACCAGAAGTCTCGGCCGAAAAGGCTGAGGTGAGTTTGGAGTACAAACTGAGGAATGATTCTGGCCAAGCAGTAGAGGCGAAGGTGACGACTCGTTTCTATTGTCCAGGTCGCTACGAGGTAGCTTCGGTAACGGATATGGTTTCGCTTTCTGCCGGAAGTGAGGCGACTCGGAACCAGAAGACCTCAATTGCCAATCCTCACCGTTGGGATCTCGAGACTCCGGAACTCTACAAGGCGGTGACAACTGTGATCGTGGATGATGAAATTCTGGATACCTACGATACTGTTTTTGGAATTCGCAGCATCCGCTTCGATCCAAACGAAGGCTTTTTCCTCAATGGGAGAAATGAACTGATCAAGGGAGTGTGCTTGCACCATGATGCAGGGCTTGTCGGGGCGGCCGTGCCGAAGGAGGTTTGGCGTCGACGATTCCAGGCTCTGAAGGATGGCGGATGTAACGCTATCCGTATTGCTCACAACCCTGGCTCTACGGAGTTTATCGATCTCTGTGATGAGATGGGCTTGTTGGTGCAGAATGAGTTCTTCGACGAGTGGGACAATCCCAAGGACAAGCGCCTGAACAAGGAGGAGCAGGAGCCGGACTACTTGTCGGAAGGGTATACTCGCTATTTCCAAGAATGGGCAGAGGCGGACCTTAAGGCAGTCATGCTGCGTGATCGCAACCACCCGTCGATTATTCAGTGGTCTATCGGTAACGAGATCGAATGGACCTACCCGCGTGACGTGGCGGCGACTGGATTTTTCAACATGTCATGGGAGGGCAACTACTTTTGGGAGCACCCGCCTCGGAATTTCGAGGAAATCAAAGAGGCGTACGACAATAGCCCGGCCGACAATTATACATTAGCTGACACTGCAAAGAAGTTGGCTGCGTGGACGCGTGAGCTGGATACGAGTCGCCCGGTGATCGCGAACTGTATTCTACCGTCGGTGAGCCATGTTACAGGCTATGGTGAGGCGCTTGATATTGTTGGATACAGCTACCGCCGCGTGATGTACGACCTCTGTCACGAGAACTTCCCGGACAAGGTGATCATGGGAACCGAGAATCTCGGACAGTGGCATGAGTGGAAGGCGATTGAAGAACGTCCGCATATTTGCGGCACCTTCCTCTGGACGGGTATCGACTACATGGGAGAGGTTAACAAGCAGTGGCCCGTGAAGGCGCTCGCTGCAGGTCTGCTCGATGTGGGGGGCTTTAAGAAACCGTCTTTCCACATGATGAAGACGCTTTGGAATAAGGAGGAACCGCATGTGTACCTCGCGACTCAGACGCTTGAGAAGTCGATCAACAAGATCGATGAGGAGTCTGGCGAGATTGTTGCCAAGGATCCGAAGGCTTGGGAGCAGGCTCTCTGGATCTGGCACGACATGAACGAGAGCTGGAATTACGAAGAAGGTGAAATGATCGCGGCCGAGGTTTACTCGAATTGCGAGGAAGTGGAGCTCTTCTTGAATGGCGAGTCTCTTGGCGTGAAGCGTTTAGAGGATTTCGAAGATCGCATCTACAAGTGGGCGGTTCCGTTTGCAGCCGGTAAGCTGGAAGCGGTTGGGCGCGGAGGGGCGGGGGAAAGTTCCTGCTCTCGGATCACTGATGGTGACGCTGCGGCGATTGAACTTTCAGTCGATAAGCCGAAACTTGCCGCGGACTCCTACGATGCTGCCCACATCGTAGCGCAGTTGAAAGACGTGGACGGAAACGACGTGGTTTGCAGTGAAGCGGAGATCAAGTTCGAGGTCAGTGGCGATTGCGAATGGCTCGGTGTCGATAACGGAGCACGTGACAATGTGCAGGACTTCCAGGCTAAGAAGATCGTTACCAATAGGGGACGTTGTTTGGCGATCGTGAGAGCGGGCAGCGAAGCTTCGAATGTGACAGTGACGGCTAAGGCGGAAGGTTTGCCGGATGCGGTGGCTACGATTGAGATCGGGTAGTTGAATTCTTGCCCACGAAGGGCACTGAGGGACACGAAGGACCATTTGGGGTGTTTATCTTCGTGCTTCTTCGTGTCCTTCGTGGGCCGATCCGTATCACAACCTTTGCGTTGCGGTATCAACCCTTCGGGAAATGGGTTTAAGAAATATAAAAGTGAGTTTTGCTAGTGAAATTTACTTGATGAGATTGCACACAATCTACAAGTAGATAGATATGCGCTTCGCTTCTCCGTGGAGCTCTGTTCGTTGGACCCCAATATTTTAGTCAACGTCCGTGTAGGCCCTCTGTCAGCGGATTGCTCCCAACGCGTGAGAAGCTGAGTGAAACAGAAAGAGAAAAAGACTGATGAAGCCTAAAGCACTCGAAATCGACCTAAGCGGTAATCACTGGAAGATGGAGAAGATTCGCCCTGGAGCCGGGGTGATGGAGGGATGGCACAAACTGCCGTCCGAGTATCAGGGAACCTACTTCAACTGGAATCAGGCCTCCGTTCCAGGTGACGTGTACACTGACCTGCAACGCGCAGGGGAGATCGATGACATCCTGATGGGGCGTAACATGGGCAAAGCCAAATGGGCCCATGAGTACGAGTATTGGTATGTATCCAAATTTAACGCCCCAGAAGAGATGCAGGGCAAGAAGATCGAGCTGCTCTTCGAAGGGGTCGACTATTCTTGTGAGGTATGGCTGAACGGCCAGTACCTCGGAAAGCACGAGGGCATGTACTCGGACTTCTCCTTCGATATCACGAGCAAGACACGTTTCGAACAGTGGTTCGAAGGCTGCAACATCGTGATGATCAAGCTCGACCCACCGCCACGCAATTACCGTCGCGTAGCGGGCAAGAAGTTCTGCTTCTCTGGCGACTACATGCCAGGTCTCGTACCGTTTGGTATCTGGCGTCCGGTGAAGGTGCGTGCCTCTGGCATCGCTCGTATCGAGAATTTCCGTATCGAATCTGATCTCCTTGAAGGAGATGCTGCGAATGTGCGTGTGGAAGTCGAAGTATCCAATCTTGGGTACAACCCGTTCGAAGTAACACTCGACTCCGTACTCAAGGGCGAGAACTTTGAGGGTGCTGAGCAAAGCCAATCGAATACCTTCCGTGTCGGACCGGGTAAGAACACTCTGAAATTTGAAATCCCGGTCGAGCAGGCGAAGCTTTGGTGGCCTTGGGATATGGGTGATCAAAATCTCTATCAGTTGGACGTATCCATGAAGTCTGACGGTGCCGAGCTCGATGCCGCGAGCGAGGTATTCGGTATTCGCGAGGTCAAGATGGAGATGAATCCAGGCTTCACTGAAGACGAGGTTGAGAATCCTTGGACCTTCATGATCAACGGCAAACGCCACTTCCTCCGCTCGAACTGCTGGGGTGGCCCGCCGTCATACTTCTACGGACGCAATTCATTCAAGAAGTACGAAGACCGTCTAAACATGGTTAAGGAGGCGAACGTCAACAACCTCCGTATCTTTGGCTGGCACCCTCCAGAAGTTCCTGAATTCTACGAGCTGTGTGACCGTCTCGGCATTACAGTTTGGACAAACTTCGGTTTTGCGACCCAGGCTTTCGAAGCGACCACCGAGTTCCTCTATGGCGTACTTGACGAGTGTAAGGCGACTGTGGTGCAGCGTCGTAACCATCCGTCCAATATTATCTGGATGGGGGGCGAAGAGGTCTTCTTCTCTGATGCTCACGTGGACAGCGACAACAAGCTGATCATGGAAGAGATCGGCAAGGCGGTTGCTGAAGTGACCAACATTCCTTACTCGCTCGCGTCTCCATTAAGTGGGCACTACGGCCAGAAGCTTGGATTCAAGCCGAAGGAATCCACGCACGCCAACGAGCACTATTATGGCGCCGGTCACGTTCTCATGGAGGACTATTATGGTACCATGGATTACTGCGTGATCCCTGAGTTAACCGCTGCGTCCGCTCCGTCGGTTGAGAGCCTCAAGAAGTTTATCCCCGAAAACGAGCTTTGGCCAATGGGGCCAAGTTGGGGCTACCACTGGGCGGATATCACTATCCTCAAGCTTCTCAATGTGGAGGTATTTGGTGACACGCGTGACGGCTCGCTGGAGGAGTTTGTCGACTCTACGCAGTTGGCCCACGGCATCATCGCCCAGTATGCGCTTGAGCACTTCCGGCGTCGCAAGCCGCGCGTGAGCGCGGTGGCTCTTTGTCACTTCATGACTTATCTTCCAGATATCAAGTGGGGCATTATCGACTACTACGGTGAGAAGAAGGTTGCTTTCGATTATGTGAAGCGTGCTTACCAGCCGTTGCTTCCAAGCCTTGAGTACCGCAAGCGTCGCTTCAAAGCAGGTTCTCCGCTCGAAGCCAGCGTTTGGATCGTGAACGATCATCAATTCGCTTATGAGAATCTCACGCTCAACTGGGCGGTTGAGAATCCAGCGGGCGAGGTAATCGATTCCGGTAGCCACGCGGTAAGTGCCGAAGCGGATAGCTCTGCGGAAGTTCTCCCGCTCAACACGACGATCGAGGGTGAGGACTATGAACTCTTCAAGGTACGTCTCGAGCTTGTGAACGCTGAAGGCGATGTACTCTCTTCGAACTTCCATACGCTTATGGTCGGAGACCAGGAAGCTGCGATCGACCGCAGCAAGAAGCTCCACGCGGAGATGAATAACGAGAAGGAAGCCTTTGGTAAAGGCTACTACCGCTATCACGAAGAATTGTGGGATATCGACTAAGGTTTTACTAAACTCGGCTTTCGAGGCGCTTTCCAGGTGAGGGGAGCGCCTTTTTGCTTGGGGATTGGGCGATGAGTTGCAGTTTTAGTCATCGTGAGTGCCTCTTCCTCTGTTTCTGATACCCCTTCTGTAAAACAGTCCAATGCCCGCTATTTCGTGCTGGCGGCGGTCTTCCTTAGTGTTGCGGTCAACTATATGGACCGTAACAACATCGCGTTTGCGGCCAGTTCGCTGCAAGGGGAACTCGGTTTTACAAATGTGCAGATGGGATACATATTTTCCGCATTTGGTTGGACTTATGCGACACTGCAGATTCCTGGCGGAATATTGGCCGACCGATTTAGTATCCGAAGTTTCTATACTGTCTGCATCGCTCTCTGGTCACTTGCCACAGTGGCAATGGGATTTGGATACGGATTGGCGACATTCGTGGGCTTGCGAATCCTAGTAGGAATTTTTCAAGCGCCCTCGTATCCAATGAACAATCGCATCGCGTCGAGCTGGTTCCCTGAGAGCGAACGCGCCGGAGCCATTGCGACCTATACTTCGGCCCAGTTTCTCAGTCTTGCATTCCTTGCTCCCGCGATGATTGCCGCTGAGCAATACATCGGATGGCGTGGCCTGTTTTACGTGACAGGTGGAATCGGTGTCGTGTTTGCGGTGGTCTGGTGGTTCTTTTACAGGAATCCGGAGGAGCATCCGATGGCGAATGAGGCGGAGCTCAAATACATCGAAGATGGTGGAGGCATCGTCGATCGAAGCAATTCTGAGACGAAGAAGAAGGGCGAGCCCTTCCGCCTGAGCAATCTGGGTTGGGTGCTCTCGCAGCGTAAACTCTGGGGAATCTACTTGGGGCAGTTTGGTCTAGGTTCGACGCAAATTTTCTTTCTCACTTGGTTCCCGAAGTACCTGAAGGATGACCGCGGGATAAACCTCTCCGAATCTTGGCTGGTTGCGGCTGTGCCATTTCTCTTTGCCTTCCTCGGAGTGCTGCTTTCTGGGTTCACCTCTGACTTCCTGACACGAAAAGGTGTGTCGCCTGCCGTTGCTCGCAAAACTCCAGTTATCACGGGGCTATTATTGTCAGCGAGTATCATAGGCGCGAACTTCGTGGATGAACCATTCTGGGTGGCGGTCTTTATGAGTATCGCCTTCTTCGGCAGTGGATTGGCATCGATCGCTTGGGTCTTTGTTTCACTCTTGGCTCCGAAGAATCTGCTTGGTTTGGCTGGAGGTACCTTCAATTGCATCGGGGGCCTCTCGGGGATCGTTACTCCCGTAGTTATCGGTTATCTTGCAGCTGACGGAAACTTCGCGCCCGCTCTAATCTATATCGGAGTGATGACTCTGCTCGGAGCCATGAGCTACGTCTTCCTCGTCGGGAAGGTGGAGCGACTGGAGCGCTAGCGGACAGGATTTTTTTAACGATGATCGCTTCGCGAGCGATGATGGCTTTGCCAACATGATGAGTGTGAAACTATTGTGTTTGTTCTCTCATCCTGCTCGCCTGAGGCGATCATCTAGGCCGAAGGCCGTATCATCGTTAAAATAGATCATTCGTTTTCCGGATGTGAGCTGTTCGTAAAACGCGTCCGATTGGAAGATATTCCATCATTTTGGGCTTCGACAAAGGATGTTATTGTGTACAATGTGCAACTTTAACCCCTTTGTACGATATGAGCGAAAAGAAACTAAGCGCCGCGACGCTTCGCGCCCAGAAGAACAATCACATGCAAGGTCCTGAGTGGTACTGCGAAATCCGTGAGAAGCCGATCACGGGCGATTTGGCCGAGGTGAAGGAGGGCATGGTACGCCGTGATCCCTCTGCGGTCATTTTTGCGGATGGTCTCTACCATGTTTGGTACAGCAAGGGCGAAGGCGAGAGCTACGGATTTGGCTCGGGAGATCTGGAAAAGAAGACTTTTCCATGGGACTACTGCGAAGTCTGGCATGCCACGAGCAAGGACGGTTGGCATTGGGAAGAGCAGGGGCTAGCGGTCGGACGTGGTCCTGCAGGTTCGTACGATGACCGAAGCGTATTTACTCCAGAAATCCTCGCTCACGATGGCAAATATTACCTTGTCTACCAGGTTGTGAAGTCGCCGTACGTTCGTCGTTCTTACGAGCACATATCTATGGCGGTCGCTGACTCGCCTTATGGTCCCTGGACCAAGGTGGATGGCCCGATCCTTGAGACTGCCCAAGACGGCGTCTGGAAGGGAGACAAGGACAATCGCTTCCTTGTCGAGAGCCAAGGTAGCTTCGACAGCCACAAGGTCCACGATCCATGCCTCATGTACTTCAACGATAAGTTCTACCTTTACTACAAGGGTGAGCCGATGGGCGAAAAAATGTACATGGGTGGACGTGAAACCAAGTGGGGAGTCGCTATTTCCGAGAAGCCAGAGGGGCCGTATGTTCGCAGTGAATACAATCCGATCACGAATTCGGGTCACGAAGTATGCGTGTGGCACTACAAGGGTGGAATCGCAGCCATGCTGACAACTGATGGCCCCGAACGCAACACGCTCCAGTGGGCTCCCGACGGTGTGAATTTCGAGATCATGTCCTACATCAAAGGCGCTCCCGAAGCGAATGGCCTCTTCCGAACACCAGACCATGACAAGGGACCTCTCGAAGGACTTCGTTGGGGGCTTTGCCACCGAGTCGATGGCCAACGTGGCTGGATGGAACGCTTCGAAGTCGACGAGTGGTTGAAGGAATTCTTCCTCTCTCGCGATACCTACGAGTAAGTCATCGGTATTTTCATTCTCAAGGCTCGGCTATTGGCCGGGCCTTTTCTGTTTAAGTGGTAGTTGGGGTGGTGATTGCATGCAATTTTAGCAATGAAATATCGTGTGAAGAATCTCCTGTGTTTTGCCCTCGTTTTGACTGGTATCGTCAGCTGCGCCTTTGCTGCGAAAAAGCCTAACATCATTCTGATCTTCTCCGATGACGCAGGGTATGCGGACTTCGGGTTTCATGGCAGCAAGATCATGAGAACGCCTCGCCTCGACTCATTCGCGGAGCAGGGGATGTTGTTCAAGGAAGCCTACGTTTCGGCGGCTGTTTGCGGTCCCTCGCGGGCCGGTCTCTATACAGGCAAGTATCAGCAACGTTTTGGATACGAAGAGAACAATGTTCCTGGATACATGAGCCTGAACAGTACGACCGGGGACGACATGGGCCTGCCGCTCGATCAGAAAACGATTGGCGACTACATGCGAGAGATTGGTTACCGCACCATGATCATTGGCAAGTGGCATCTAGGAAATGCGGACCGTTATCATCCGCTAAAAAGAGGCTTTGACGAGTTCTATGGTTTTCGTGGTGGTGCTCGCAGTTTCTGGCCGTATCCGACATCTGATGACGTAGAGCGCAAAGAGGACCGTATCGAAATCGGTTTTGGCAAGTTTGAAGAACCCAATAAGTACCTGACCGAGGTCTTTACGGATGAGGCGATCAATTTTGTGGAACGAAACCAGGATCAGCCGTTCTTCCTCATGCTCTGTTACAATGCCCCCCACACTCCAATGCACTCGGAGAAGAAGGATCTCGCTCAGTTCCCAGAGCTTACGGGAAGGCGTAAGGCGCTTGCGGGGATGACGCTCTCACTGGATCGGGAGTGCGGTCGCCTGCTCGATCAATTAGATGAAATGGGATTGTCCGAGAATACTCTGATTGTCTATACGAACGACAATGGAGGTCCGTCCGATTCGAACCACTCTGTCAACGATCCGCTTAGCGGCACTAAGGCGAATCATCTCGAAGGCGGTATCCGCGTTCCGTTCCTGATGCGTTGGCCAGGAGTTGTAGATGAGAATTCAAAGTTTGAATACCCGGTGAGTACCTTGGATCTTTTGCCGACTTTTTATGCAGCCGGTGGAGGAGATGTTGGGAATCTTGATGGAGTCGATGGCGTAGACCTTCGACCCTTTGTGGTTGGAGAGCGAAAAGGCCGTCCTCACCAAACTCTTTACTGGAAAAAGGAAAACCGTGGAGCTATTCGAGACGGCGATTGGAAGCTGCTTCGTTTCCCTGATCGTCCGGCTGAACTCTATAACATAGCCGAAGACATTTCAGAGGTTAATAATCTCGCGAACAAACATCCGCATCTCGTGCGTGAACTCTACAAGAAGCTCTTCGCTTGGGAACTCACCCTTGATCGTCCCATGTTCCAGCTTCGCCGAGAATACGAAGGCAAGGCAATGGACCGAATGGACAAATTTCGGAAGCCGAAGTTGTGACCTAGTCGCCTCTAGCTGCGATCAGTTCTGGTTATGACACGGAAGGGCTGGCGTTTTTTGGTTGTCAGGGAAGGGGAAATGTTTTGCGAAGTTTGCTCTTATGACGACCGCGTTGATGTTTTCCGGACAAGGCGCCCAGAAAGTGGGCATGGGCAAGGACCTCTACGAGAACAGCGAGATTGCTCGCGCTCTCTATGACAAGGCTGATGAGATTCTCGGCTGGAAGATTACAGATCTATCTTTCGAGGGGCCTCAGGAGGCGTTGACTGAGACCAAGGTCTGCCAGGTTGCTCTTTTCGTGCACGGCTATGCCGTCTACGAGATCATGAAGTCTCAGGGGAAGCTCGACGATGTGAAGGTCGCTATGGGGCTGAGTCTTGGGGAAGTAACCGCGATGACAGCGGCGGGCGTTTTCGATTTCGAGACAGGGCTTAAGGTCGTGGCCGAGCGTGCTCGTCTGATGCAGGAGGCCTGTGAGGCGACGAACGGCTCCATGGCGGCGGTCATTGGGGTCGAGCGCGATGTGGTGGCGGAATTTTGCCAGGAAATGGACGTGGAGATGGCCAATCTCAATTGCCCAGGCCAGATCGTGATCTCTGGTGAAGCAGCCAAGATCGAAGCGGCTGTGGCGGCCGGCAAGGAACGTGGATTCCGCCGTGTGATGCCGTTGGATGTGGCAGGCGCCTACCACAGTCGCCTGATGATGCCGGCACGCGACGGGTTCGCGGCGTTTTTGGCGGGTATCGAGTTCAAGGCTCCACAGGTGACAGTTTTCACAAACACCACGGGTAAAGAGGTTTCCGAGCCGAACGACTTGCGCGAAGCTCTGGTGAAGCAGGTGGTTTCCTCCGTTCTCTGGGAAGATTGCTTGGTGAACGCTCAAGCTGGCGGAGTGGATCTCTTCTGGGAGCTTGGCGTAGGCGGAGTGCTCAAGGGCCAGGTGAAGCGTACGAATCGTGAGTGGGCGAACGCGGCCTTCGAGACTTGGGCGGATTTGGAAGCGTAAAAGCTCCAGTAATGTGGCCGCTAGAGACAGCGGCCGCTACCTTTGTCTTCATTGTGACTTGAAAGCGGTGGAAGGAGTGCGCAACTTCTTCCGCTTTTCATATGGAGACGGTTAACAAGCGTAATTTCAGCATCATTGCCCATGTCGATCATGGGAAGACGACTCTGTCCGACCGTCTGCTTCAATTCACCAATACCGTGGCGGATCGCGTGCTGGAGGATCAGCACCTCGATTCCATGGATTTGGAGAGGGAGCGTGGCATCACTATTAAGAGCCACCCGGTTACTATGTTCTACCCGGCTAAGAACGGGACGACTTATCAGCTCAACCTGATGGACACCCCGGGCCACGTGGACTTCTCCTACGAGGTCTCGCGAAGCTTGGCGGCTTGTGAAGGTGCTCTGCTCTTGATCGATGCGGCGCAGGGCGTTGAAGCCCAGACAGTTGCGAATGCTCACCTTGCGGAAGAGCAGGGGCTGACGATCATCCCGGTGATCAACAAGATCGATTTGCCAAGCGCGAATCTCGACCTGTGCTTGCAGCAGCTTGAAGACTTGCTGGCGATTCCTGCCGAGGAAGCGATCCTCGCCAGTGGTAAGAGCGGAATCGGGATCGAGGAGATTTTGGAGGCGGTAGTGGAGCGAATCCCGTCACCGCGTTGGACGGATAGCGATGCGACGCGTTCGCTCGTGTTTGACTCTGTTTACGATGCCTACCGTGGCGCGATCGTATTCCTGCGGAATTTTTCGGGTTCGATCAAAATGCGCGATCAGATCCTCATGATGAGCGATCACACGCGTGCTGAGGTGAAGGAAGTTGGCGTGTTCACGCCTGCCCCGCAGAAGGTCGATTCGCTCGGACCTGGTGATGTTGGCTACATGGTGTGTAACATCAAGAATCCAGCGGACATCAAGGTAGGGGATACTATCACGCAGAACGCGAACCCGGCTGCGGAGATGCTTCCTGGTTATAAGGAAGTTCGCCCGATGGTTTTCAGTGGTATCTATCCGGTGGAGACGCAGGACTTCGAAAAGCTCAAAGCCAGCATGGCTAAGCTGCAGCTCAATGACGCAGCCTTCAGCTTTCAGGCGGAGAGTTCGGTTGCTCTTGGTTTTGGTTTCCGTTGCGGATTCCTCGGTCTCTTGCACATGGAGATTATCCAGGAACGTATTCGCCGCGAGTATGGGGTGGATATCATTTCGACGTATCCAAGTGTTGTTTACAAGGTGCAAAAGCAGAATGGCGAAGAGATCGAGGTCGATAACCCGATCAACCTTCCTGATCCCTCTGCGATTGAGACGATTTTGGAGCCGACGATCGTGGCCCACATTCACGTGCCGAATGACTGCGTGGGGGATATTCTCGCTCTGGTCATGGAAAAGCGTGGTTCGTGTGAACGTACGGATACTCTCGATGGCACTCGCCTGATTCTCGAGTGTATTTTGCCGCTCAATGAGATCCTGGTCGATTTCAACGATCGCCTGAAGAGCATCACTCGAGGTTACGGTTCGATGGAGTACGAGCTCGGCGACTACCGACCTGCGAAGCTGGTCAAGATGGACATTCTCGTGAACGGCGAGCCGGTCGATGCGTTCTCCTCGATCGTGCACACCGACAAGGCGCACACCAAGGGTGGCGAACTTTGTTCTAAGCTGGCCGACATCATTCCGCCGCACCTCTTCAAGATCGCTGTTCAGGCCGCGATTGGAGGTAAGATTGTCGCCCGTGACAATGTGCGGACGATGCGTAAGGACGTTACGGCAAAGTGTTACGGTGGTGATATTTCACGTAAGCGGAAGCTGCTCGAGAAGCAGAAGGAAGGTAAGCGGAAGATGAAGAACATCGGAAACGTATCCATCCCGCCGGACGCTTTCATCAAGGTTCTGAAGAACGACTAATATCTAGGGTTCGACGCTGGAGCTCGCAGGCGATTGCTCGGATTTTTCGCTCGCGGGATCGATATTCGCTAGCCAGTGTCGGGCTTCCCTAGCGTAATTTCTATGTTTTCCTTCCTCAAAAACGAATCCACCAAGTTGCGGGAAACTGCGAAAAACTGGCTCTACCATGCCGGTAAGGTCTATCATTTCCGCAAGGATTTGTTGAGCGAGACGGAGCTGTCCACGCTCGTGCGTTTGAGCGAGGAGGTTAAGGTCGGGATGAAGGACAAGTCGGATTCGTCTGACAATCGCTTGCGTTCTTCCATCGAGGCTTTGAAGGACCATATGGAGCAGGTGGGGGGCAACTACTACCCACGCACTTCGATGGCGGAGAACGTGGAGTTCTTTTTTGCGGCTCTGATTATCTACGTCGGGTTTACCACCTTTTTCATCAAGCCGTTCAAGATCCCTACCAATTCTATGTGGCCGAGCTACTTTGGAATGACGGGCGAGGTGTATCACGAGGACGAGGATAAGCCTGGCGCGATCGCCAAGGCGTTTCGCTTCGTCAGCTTCGGGGCTAAGCACTATGACGTGAAGGCTCCTGCCAGTGGAGAGTTGCTGATACCGATGCAGCGTAGCGGCAGTGGCTATCAGGTGTTTCGCCGTCCAGCCAACGTGAAGCGCTACTTTCTAATCAATGCTCCGGGGATCGAGCATAGTTTTTATGTGGGCGACGAGCGTGTCTCTTTCAAGTACCCGGCAGACTTCAATTTGGAGAGGCAGGTGCTCGAGCCGATGAAGAAGGCGGGTACTGCTACTCCTTTTGATCGTGTGGCGAGTATGAATGGGCTTGGTCCGGATGCGTTTGCTGGTCAGGTGACGGAGACGGTCTACGACCCGCGAACCGGGCGAAATGTAAATGTGAAGCTGTACTTGTTGCGTACTGGTCGAAAGGTGGAGGAAGGGGAGACCTTGCTGAGCTTTGATCTGATGACGGGTGATCAGCTTTTCGTCGATCGCATGTCTTATCATTTCGTGTCTCCAAAGGTTGGTGACGGCTTTGTGTTTAAAACGGATTCGATTCCTGGTATCCGAGAGGACAAGTTCTACATCAAGCGATTGGTGGGGACGCCGGGCGATAAAGTGCGAATCGACGGTCAAGCTATGATCGTAAATGGCGAGCCGGCTAAAGGTTCGATCGCCTTTGAGAAGAATGCCCAGGGCGTTGATGGCTACGATGGGTATTTGACGATGAAAGGGAAGAGTCGTCTGTCGGTCGACCTGACTCGCGAAAACACTGTTCCCGAGGGGCAGTTTCTCGCCTTGGGCGACAATAGCGACAATAGCGAAGACGGCCGCATGTGGGGCTATGTGCCGGAGGAGGCGGTCGTTGGCCGCCCCATCATGATCTACTATCCGTTTACCAAGCGTTTTGGTCTAGCGAAGTAGCTGTTTTACGCGAGGGGGATGGGGGTGGCTTTGGTGCCGCTGCTGGTGCGTGAAGTCTTCTTGTTTTTGGGAGATACGGGAAGCGTGACGGTCACTGTCGCTCCTTTACCAACTCCTTCGCTGTGGATTTGGAGACTGCCACCTAGGACTTTCGCCGCGTTCGCGCAACTGTGCATGCCGAATCCGTGTCCGTCCTTTTTGGTGGTAAATCCGTGAGTGAAGATCTTGCGGAGGTTGGATTCCGATATGCCGACTCCGTTGTCTGAAATCTGAATACGGACGAAGTTAGGGTCTTCGTCGGTTTTCGCTGATACGCTGATAAGGCCGAGCGGAGTTTGTTGCTCCTGGATAGACTCTTTCGCGTTCTTTATGAAATTTGTCACCATTTGCAGGATACTGTGCTTGTCGGAGACGATTTCTAAGTTGGACTCGAAGTCGGTGTTTATCTCGTAGAGGGAGTGTTCGAGGTCTCCGATGATCAGGTCGATCGCGGACTCGATCAATTCCGGAAGGTTTACTGTCTGCAGGACTTCAACGGTTTTGGCGTGTGTCTGTTGAGTCGCGATGATCTTTTTGATGTGCTCGATGTTCTCGTGGATGCAATCGACTTCGACTTGGTAGTGGGAGAAGTCGTCTAGCAGTACATTCGAGAGTTGGGTCAGGTAGGCGGGGATCGCTTTGCCTTTGGGATCGTCGGTCAGGAATTCTGGGAGGTTTTCCTTGTTGTCGTTGATGAGGTCCGAGACGCGGGAGAGTTTGGTGACGCGTTCGAGTTCGAGGCGTTCTGAGAGGGTAAGGATTCCGACGTTGATGCTGTTGAGGACGTTTCCGACGTTGTGTAGTACATTGGTCGCGACCTCCGCCATGCCCGCTTTGCGAGAGGTTGAGATGATGGTGTCCTGCGCGTTGCGAAGCTCTTCAAGCGCTTGTGTTAGGTCGAGTGTGTTTTGTTCAAGCTCCTGGTTTTTGCTTTCGATCGTCTTGGTTCGCTCGGTCACCATTGACTCGAGTTTGGCGTTGCGATCGTGGAGGCGTTTTGTGAAGCGATAGTATCCAAAATGCACTACGCCGCCCGCTATGAAGAGGTAGAGGAGGTAGGCAAGTGGGGTCGCTGTGGCTTTGGGCTCGATGTGGAAGGGGATCGTGATTTCCGTCTCTTGTTTGGATCCTCCGGAACGCGTTTTGACTTTGAGTTGGTAGTCGCCGTGAGCAAGGCGAGGGAAAGTGAACTGGTTCGATACGCTCCACTTCGACCACTCTTCCGATAGTCCTTCCAGGAAAAAGGAGAATCTAGGTTGCTTGAGCGTGGCGGATCTTGGGTTGCTGAACTCGAAAACGAGGTTTCGAATGTTTGAGCTGAAGTCGAAGATTGGAGTTTCTTCAGTAGAACCGAGATTGGTGTAGAAGCTTCGGGTCCCGTCTATATTTGTCGTTCTGGTGAGGATGGGGGGAGGGGGCGTTGATTGAAACTTGCGATCGAGTTTTTCCAACCTGACGTGAAACATTTGATAGGCTGTTAGCAGGATGGCGTCGCCGTTGGAAAGGAATGAAAAATGGTTTATGAATAGTTCGTCGAGTGGTGCGAGCGACTCGGCGTCTTTTGTGTAGGTTCCGTCGTCTTGTTTCCAGAGGATGTAGTTAAAATTATCGTACGAGACCCAGATGTTTCCGGATGGGTCGGTTCTCACTCTATGGTACGGGCCGGTTTCTCGTGGGAAGTATGAGTCTAGGATGTTTGATCTTTCGAAGCTATCCGAGTTGGGGTCGTATTGATAGATGCCAGTGCGTTCGGCGAACAAGACATCGTCCCCATGTTGCCAAACCGTGATCCAATCGGTGGGTAGCCCTTTTGATTCGTCGTATAGAGTTATTTGAAGTTCGCCGTTCTTGTATTGGATTTTCTGTAGTTTCCCCATGCCGTATTCGATCCAGAAATGATCTGAGGAAGTGCATGCGATTCGGTTCACGAAGTCGGAGCGGGCTGGAGATGCGGCGAGTTGTACTAGCTTGTTCCCTCTTCTTTGGAGAACCATTACCTGCTTGGGGGAGATCGCTAAGATCTTGCTTGGGTCTGAATGGAAGGGGTGGGCTCGTTCGATGCCTGTGATGGTGCTGAGCTTTTTGAGGCCTTTTCGGGTGTGGAGAAATATGCCTTCGTCTGCGAAAAGGTAGAGCCCGTCGTTCGTTGGAAGGATTGCCGAGGAGGAGAGCTCTTCTCCCGTTAGGATGCTTTCAAAGGTTTCGAGTTCCCCGTTGGTGTTGAAGCGTGGCTCGAGGACGGTGCTTTGGTTGTTTAGGTAGGGGATGCCATTCGCTTCTTTTATAGTTGGGTAGAAGAGGTTGGGGCGGATGCGTTGGTCGATAGAGGTGAGAGCGCTGTCGATAAGGATCTTGGCGATCGAGTTATCGGTTAGGGTCCAGAGTGTTCCGTAGCGATCAGAGTGAAGCTGGCCTGCTCCGGCCCAGCGATAATCGATTGGCTTGTGCAGGGTGTGACGCAGCTTTCCGTGTTGGTCGATTATATCGATTCCTTTTCCTGATATTGAAAGGGCAATGAGACCGTCCTTTAGTTGGCAAATGTCGGTTGGGTCTTCCGCGGGGTTGTAATTGAATGGGGAATACGACGAAAGTGGCGCGAAGGGCTCGGTTTTGTAGATTTTGCCGCTTTGGGTGAGGAAGACTATTCCTACGTGAGGAGAGTGTGAGAACTTTACGATGACGTCCCTGCCAGTGAACCCAGTGAAGGAGGGGACAACGGTAAAGTCGCCATTCTTGAACTTGAGGAGGCCTTCGTCTTCGGTCGCTACGAACAGGCTGTTGTTTTTGACGATCGATCCTTTTGTCCAGGTATCCAGTTTGTGGACTCTGGTTTTTGCGTTAGCGAGGTTGTGCTGGATTACGCTTTGCTCTCCGATGAAGAAGAGTTCGTCCCCAATGTTGTGGGCGGTCGCGAAAAACTCGTTCTCGACGGTTTGTAGGCTCTCGGCTTCGATCGGAGTGAAGACGACGCCATGTTCGATCGATCCCTCGAATCTTCCGAAATTGCCTTGGCTTGCCGCGTACAGGCCAGATTCAGTCCAAATTAGACTGCGAATCGAGTTTCTGGTGTTCGAGGTCTGGTATATGATGTTCCACGAGGATCCGTCGTATATGTGCACGCCGGCTTCGTTGCAGTAGAAGAGGCGGCCATCTGGAGCGCTTGTTATGAAGTTGCCTTGTGATGAGCCCCCGATGTCCTTCTCGTCGAAGATTTCGTAGGGAAGGATGCCGGCTAGGTTGAGGGGGGCATTCAGGGGCTGGCTGGATGGCGCAGCCGAAATATGGGACGCGAAAAGCGCTATCGATACAGTGACCAGTGGGATCAGCTTCATCGCACTGCTAGGGCTATGGGGATTGGGTTCCTTCTGATGTCGGTATCCAGCGTTCCAGTACCTCGCTCAGCGCGTTAACGCGGAGAGGCTTGGTTATGAAGTCCTGCATGCCTGCGTCTTTGCATTGCTCTTTGACTTCTGCGAATGCGTTGGCCGTCAGGGCGACGATGGGAACATCGCTTCTAGGGGAATCGCTCTCACGTATCTTCCGGGTGGCGGCAATGCCGTCGAGTTCGGGCATTTGCAGATCCATGAGGACCAGGTCGAAATCTTCAGTGGTGGCCTTCTCGTAAGCTTCTAGACCGTTTTCGGCGAGCTCGACTTCGAACTTCATTTGCTTGAGGAAGCGTTTGCCGAGCTTTCGGTTGATGGCGTTGTCGTCGACGAGGAGGATGCGTTTGGAGCCGAAGTCCTGATGGACCGCTTTTTGGACGCTATCGGTTTCCTCCTTTTCGGTTTTGGTTTTCTCGATCTCGACGGGCTTGGCGTTGTCGGTTGGGAGCGGGAGTTCGAGCACGAAGATGAAGGAAGAGCCTTTGCCGAGTTCGCTGGTGACGTCGATCCGCGCGTTCATGGCGTCGGCGAGCAGTTTGCAAATTGCCAAGCCGAGCCCTGTGCCTCCGTATTCGCGGGTGGTCGAGGAGTCTGCTTGCATGAAAGCGGAGAAGAGGCGTTCGATGGTGGAAGGGCTCATCCCGATGCCTTCGTCCCGGATTTCGATGTTCAGCACGACGCTGTCGTCTTTTCTCTGTTCGGTTCGCAGTGAAAGGGTCACCACACCGTCACGACCGAATTTGAAAGCGTTGTTCAGGAGGTTTAGAACGACCTGGCGGATGCGGGCGGGATCTCCGACCACGAGTTCGGGCAGGGTTTCCTCTTGTTCCAGGTTCAGGGTGACGTTGTGTTTGGTGAGTGCAGTATCCATGAGGTTGGTGCACTCTCTAGCGAGGTCTTTCAGCGAGAAGGGGGTCCGTTCTAGCTCAAGTTGGCCGCTTTCGTATTTCGAGTAATCGAGGATGTCGTTGATGATGATCATCAACGCGTCGCCGCTGGTTTGGATGATGTTGGCGAATTCGCGATCCGAGTCGGGCAAGCTCGGGGAGTGGTTGAGCATATGGGATGCTCCGATGATGCCGTTGAGCGTGGTGCGAATCTCGTGACTCATGGTCGCAAGGAAACGTCCTTTGGCTCTTTCGGCTGATCGGGCTTCCTCGACTGCGATCTGTAGCTCGGTGTTGAGTTTGTTGAGCGTTTGATTGGCTTCGGTAATCTGGGTAGTACGCGTTTCGACTTTGCGCTCGAGATCGTCGAGGAGGTCGCGGGTGCGTTTCTCGGCGAGCCACTTTTCGCTCAGGGCGACTGCGAGCTGATAGACTTCTGCCTGATCGAAGGGTTTTTTGAGGATTAGCAGGCGATCGGTATGTCCGACGCGTTCGATGATCTGGCGCCAGGAGTAGTCGCTGTAAGCGCTGCAGATGACGAGCTGGATGTTGGGGTCGACTTTGAAGACTTCTTCTACGGTTTTGAGGCCGTCCCAGCCTGGTGGCATACGCATGTCGACAAACGCGACGGTGTAGGGGCTGTCGGTTTGGCAGGCGTCTTTGATCTTTTGGTAGCCTTCTTCGCCTTGATAGGCGTGGTCGATTTCAAAGCTGAACTGAAGCTCGGTTTCAGCTTCGGAGCTCCGCTCGTCGTCGAACATGAGACGGTCCAGTTCTTCTAGAGCGCGTTCGCTCTTGCTGGAGGAAGTAGGGGAGAGGACTTTCTCGAAGTCTGAGTGGATCGACTCGGTATCATCGATCACGAGGATGCGCCGTCGTGGCGCGTTGGGGTGCGGCTCGATCATCTTCTATGGGGATGCTGGTCGAGTGTAGGACGAAGCATGGGAATGGTCTGGGTCAGTGAATGGGAGACGCTGTGGTGCGGCGTCTAGGAATCCTTCGCTTCATCTTCGGCGTGATGTCGTCAATTGTAAGCCTGGAAGGCGGTTCAGGGGCCTTTTGAAATAAGTTTTACTCTAGGTCCGCTATTAGCTGGATTGGCATCGCGCCGGGGCTTGGCAATTATGCCTAATAGGGCTTGAACCAAGGCTGGAATCGCTGTGAATCGAAGGTGGATTATCTCTTTCGATCTCAAGGCCTTTTGCCTTGACAATAGGGAAGCCAAAAAGGGTATTAGCCGGTTTTCTGGCGGCGATTATGCGATGCTGGGATGCCTGTTTTCCGTATCCTAGATTTTTGCACCAAGACGAACCCGGAATAATAACAACATAGCTCTGATTTGACGTTGCCTCGATCCCACTGTCGAGGAGCGTCTTTACTCTAACATGAAATCGAATCGATCGTCTCTCACTAAGTCTGGACTCCGACTCGCAATGGTCGGATTTTTAGCGTCTTTGGTTGCCGCTACCTCGAGCGCTAACGACGAGAAGGGCAAGCAGCTCTACGTCAATTGTGTGGCTTGCCACCAAGCTGATGGCTCCGGCAACAAGCTTCTCAACGCTCCGGCGATCGCTGGACTTTCAGAAAAGTACGTTGGCGAGCAGATCAAGAAGTTCAAGGAAGGTCATCGCGGTGGAGATCCACGCGACGCTACCGGTCTGCAGATGCGTCCGATGTCGATGTTGCTGACGTCCGAAGCGGATATCGCAGCTGTCTCCAAGTACGTGGCTTCGCTTCCTGCGAAAACTCACCCGGACACGATCGAAGGCGGCAACCCGGAAACTGGCAAGGCTCTCTACATGACGTGCCAAGCCTGCCATGGCGCGGACGGCAAGGGTAACGATCTGCTCAACGCTCCTTCTCTTCTTGGCCAGCACGACTGGTATCACGTGGCGCAGCTAAAGAAGTTCAAGGATGGCATCCGCGGTGGCAACCCAGCCGACATCACCGGTTCCCAGATGCGTCCGATGGCTATGACTTTGGCGAACGATCAAGCGGTTAAGGATGTTGTTGCCTACATCCAGACGCTGAACAAGTAGCGCGCCGCCTTATCCTCCTCCTTTCCACCCTCAAGACCTGACAGAATGAGCGAAGAGAACACACCTCCAGATCCGGAACAAGAGCAGTACGCGTATGCGATTACGCGTCGGCTCTTCAAATTCACGCTTTGGGGAACGGTTTTGTTCTCCGGCACGATCCTCGCAATCTGGTATTTCTTCCATCTGGTCGCGTAGCTTGCCTGACAGCTTTGCGTACTGCTTAACCTAATCCTCACATGCTAGAGTACTTCCTTCCAAGGGCCTCATCGTTCGCTGGAAGCATCGACCATCTCTTCGACCTGATCACGTATCTGGTCATGTTTTGGTTTTTGCTGACCATGGCGTTCTTCTTCTACGTCGTTTTCCGTTTTCGCGCCAAAGCGGGGCAAAAAGCCCAATACGTCACGGGCGAGAAGCACAAGGAGAAGATGGCGGTGGAAATTCCGCACTATCTGATCCTCGTTTGCGACCTGGTTATTCTCATCTACACCTTCAAGGTGTGGCATGAGGTTAAGATCGATATGCCTGAGTTCGATGAAGAGGTTCGCGTCATCTCCCAGCAATGGGCTTGGACGTTTGAACACGCTGGTGCGGACGGCATTCTCGATACGGACGACGATATCGTGACGATCAATGAGCTCGTTCTTAAAAAGGACACGCAGTACAAGTACGAGCTGCAAGCGCTCGACGTGATGCACAGTTTCTCGATTCCGGTTTTCCGTTTGAAGCAGGACTCTATCCCCGGCCGTAACATTTACGGTCACTTCAAGCCGATCCTCGAAGGGGAATGGGATATCCAGTGTGCGGAAATGTGCGGTTATGGACACGGTTTCATGCCGGCACGCGTTAAGATCCTTCCTGCAGACGAATATGATGCTTGGATCGCTGCCAACACGCCTGCTGATGCGGCGAACACTGCCTACGCTAACAACGACGAATCTGAACTGAAGGAGGCCTCTAACAATGGCTGATACTGCAACTGCAACCGCCGTTGATCATCACGACGATCACGGTCATTCCGAGTCTTTCTGGAGCAAGTACATCTTCTCCACCGACCATAAAATTATCGGTTTCCAATACCTGTTCACAGGTATGGCGATGGGACTCATCGGAGGATTCTTCTCCTATGTTTTCCGCATGCACCTGGCATTTCCAGGTTCTGAAGTTCCTTTCTTCGGAATCGTTTCGCCAGCGGCTTATAACTCTCTGGTCACCAACCACGGTACTATCATGATTTTCTGGGTAGCGATGCCAGTTCTCATCGCTGCTTTGGGTAACTTCCTGATCCCTCTCATGATCGGATGTGACGATATGGTCTTTCCGAGGATCAACCGTCTCTCTTATCAGATCTTCCTTATCAGCGCGATTGTGCTGATCGCTTCCTTCTTCGTCCCTCAGGGCGGTTTCGGAGGTGCGTGGACCGCTTATCCTCCACTGTCGTCGGAGGCTGAATACAATGGAACGCCGTTCGGGGCGCCTATGTGGCTGATAGCGGTGACGCTGGAAATTGTAGCGTTCCTTTTGGGTGGTATCAACTTCATCACCACAGTAATGAACGCCCGTGCTAAGGGCATGAAGCTCTACGACATCCCAATGGTTGTTTGGATGATCGTTATCGCTTCCATCCTCTTCATGGCTTCAGTTGGACCACTCGTTGCTGGTGCTGTGATGCTGCTTTTCGACCAGACCTTAGGGACTGGATTCTTCGACCCGGCAGCAGGGGGCGATCCAGTTCTCTGGCAGCACCTGTTCTGGTTCTTCGGTCACCCTGAAGTATACGTGGTACTCCTCCCAGCGATGGGTGTTGTGATCGAGATCATCTGTACCTTCGCTCGTAAGAAGCTCTTCGGCTACAAGATGATCCTATACAGCTCAGTTGGCTTGGGTATCCTCAGTTTCTTCGTTTGGGCTCACCACCAGTTCATCTCTGGTGTAGATCCACGTGCAACTTACCTTTTCACCACGACGACACTTCTGATCTCGATTCCGGTCGCTCTCATGCTCTTCGCCATGATCGGTACACTCTGGGGCGGTTCGATCCGCTTCACGACCGCGATGCTTTTCGCTTTGTCATTCATCGCTGAATTCCTCATCGGTGGTGTGACTGGTATCTGGCTCGGCTCGAGTGGCACGGACATCTATTTGCACGATACGTACTTTGTATTGGCTCACTTCCACTACACTTTCGTACCGATCGCGATCATTGGTACATTCTCAGCCCTCTACTACTGGTTCCCGAAGATGTTCGGCCGCAAGCTCAACGAGTTCTGGGGTAAGATTCACTTCTGGGGTACGATCATCCCATTCAACGGGATCTTCCTTCCGCTCTTCATTTTGGGCGCAGCAGGGCAGCACCGACGTATCGCTGGTTACACGGCGTATCCGGACCTCTACACTGAGAATTTCCAAGACCTTCGCGTTTTCGCGACTGGCTCGCTCATCGTTTTGATCCTCTTCCAAATCCCATTCTTCGTTAACTTTATCGTTAGCTTGAAGCGTGGTCAGAAGGCGGGACCAAATCCATGGAACGCGAACACGCTAGAGTGGGTTGCTCCATCTCCACCTCCACATGGCAACTTCGGTGATGACCTCCCGCAAGTTTACCGTGGTCCTTACGAGTTCTCAGTTGAAGGACGTGAGGAAGACTACTGGCCTCAGAACGAGCCTGATCCAGGTCCGTCAGAAACATCCAAGTAATAGCAACGTAACCAATCTCTAGATACAATGGGTCATAAAATCATTGCAACGGGCCGTAGCGCTACTGGCATCCCAACTGGCCGTCTCGCGGTTTGGTGGGTTATCGCTTCTGAAATCGTAATTTTCGGCGGCTTGATCGCGACATATTTGCTCAACCGTTTCTTGCACGGTTCTTGGGCGGAGTCGGCTGCTTACACCAATACTTTCATCGGCGGCGCGAATACCTTCTGGCTGCTCACTTCTAGTTACTTCGTAGTGCTCGCGCACTCTGCTGCTGAAAAGCGTGACGCGAAGACTGCGCGTAAGTACCTGTGGTACACAATTGGGCTAGGTGGCATGTTCATGGGCTTCAAGAGCTATGAGTATGCGACTGAAATTTCGCACGGCTTTACTCTCTTCACGAGTAACTTCTGGAGCTTCTACTACACGGCGACCGGACTTCACGGTTTCCACGTTCTATGCGGTATGGTCATTATGGCGATCATCGCGGAAAACGACATCAAGAAGGAGCGTAACTGGCATCGAGTGGAAAACATCGGTCTCTACTGGCACTTTGTAGACATCGTTTGGATCTTCCTCTTCCCGCTCCTCTACATCGCTAAGTAGTTTAAACCCGAATACGGAATAATTTCAGAAATGGCATCACATAGTCATCCAAGTTACCTTAAGATCTACATCATGCTGCTAGTGCTCTTCGTGATCAGCGTCGCTGGACCTGAGATCGCAGACATTATGAAGCTAGAAGGGGCTACTCGCCTCATACTCGTATTGATCACCGCTTTTGGTATCGCTTTGGTTAAAGCGTACTACGTTCTCGCATACTTCATGCATTTGAAGTTCGAGAAGATTTACGCCCCGTACATTCTTCTGTCGATGGTCGCTCTATTGTTCGTGTTCTTCTTTGGCACAGCGACGGACGCTATGAAGTCAGAAGGTCACAACTGGGAGAAAACTCCAATCGTTCTCCCTGAAGACAAGGGCTTTGATCACCATGACGACCACGGTGATCATTCACACGACGATCACAGCGGCCACGACCACTAGGTCCGGCGCTTTTCTAAAATGAGGTACGCGGAGGCAGGATTGTCAGCAGAGGGCGGTTCCAGCAAGGAACCGATCTTCTCCAATAGCGTATTGGGAGTCATCATCTTCATTATGGCGGAGGTGATGTTCTTTCTTGGATTGATCAGCGCATTCATGATCTCCAAGGCCAATGCGGTCGAGTGGCCTCCGGTCGGGCAACCGCGGCTTCCGGTTGAAGCGACTGCTTTCAACACTGCTATTCTGCTTTTGAGCGGAGTGACGATGTACCTCACGGGGCGTGCCTTTGATCGCGAAGGATTTAGCTCGAAGAGCAAGATGCTCTTTCTCGTGACCTTGGGCCTAGGAACGTTTTTCGTCGTCTTCCAAGGTTTCGAGTGGGCTCGCATCCTCAGTGACGGTTTGACCATGCAATCTGGAAACTACGGCGCCTTTTTCTACCTCATAATTGGCGCCCATGCGATTCATGCGGTCGGATCTTTGATTGCTCAGGGGCGTTTGTTTTGGAAATTCCGCAAGGGAACGCTTCGATTGCAGAGTTTTAGGGCAGGGCAGACCTTCTGGTACTTCGTAGTCGGCGTTTGGCCTGTGCTCTACTATCTGGTTTATCTCGACTAGGATTCGGAAGATGAAGATATCGCGTTCAAGTTCATCTGTTCGGTTGGCTTTCTTTTTGATTGCCGCGCTTTCACTCGTGAGTGTCAGCCAAGCCTGTTCGGTTTGCGTGGTTGGTAAAGAGGAGGCTCGTACCGCTTACTATGCGACAACGGCGATTCTTAGCTTCTTGCCGCTAATCATGATCGGCGGCGTCGTTTACTATATCTTCAAGAAGAACCGCAAGATCCAGAAGGATTAGCGAATCTGATTTTTGTGAATTAGAGTTATTCATCATTCTAATGTTGCATTAAGAAGAAAAAGAGCTCATTATTTCACGAAAATAAAGAGGGATGAAATCCGACACTACAGAGACCTTAGAATTTTCGAATGCGCAGAGCAGCAAGAGCTTTGTGATCAAGGTATTGGGCACTTGTCTCGTCGCCGTTTGGGCGTTCGCTTACAGCGTGTTGAATGGAAGTCCGATCGAGGAGGTTTCCGATTTAGGCACCACTTACGAAGAAGTGGGAAGTGAGTGAGGCGGTTTAGATCGCCAAGAGCAATTTGAGTAGAATTAGGTTAGGTTTGTAGTTAAAAGGCCGCGGTTTTATCCGCGGCCTTAAAATTTTTGATAGAGTCTGACTGTCCCGATTAGCGCTCGGTGAGGGCGTTCATCTTGGCTCGAAGGAGAGGCTTGAAGATGTAGTCGAGGATCGTCTTTTCGCCGGTAAGGATATCGACCTCAACCTGCATGCCCGGGATGATCTTTAGACTTTGTTCCGAGGTCGAAAGGGTCCGCTCGCTGGTTCGGACGCGAATTGTGTAGAAGCTGTCACCCCGTTCGTCGGTTAGTGTGTCGGCGCTTATGTGTTCTACGACTCCCTTAAGCCCGCCATAGATCGAGAAATCGTAGGCTGTCAGCTTTACGGTCGCTTCTTGGCCTGGGTGGATGAACCCGATGTCCTTAGGGGCAACGTTTGCCTCAACAATCAGGTCGCTCTCGTTGGGTACGATCTCGATGATCGGTTCTCCCGAGCGGATGACTCCTCCTAGCGTTTTGAAGTTCACCTTGTTGATGGTGCCTGTGACGGGAGATTGGATATTGGTGCGGCGAATCTTGTCTTCGAAGGCGATGATGTTTTGCAGGACCTGCTCGAGTTTTCCTTTGGCGTCGTTGCGGCTGGTGAGGACTTCCTTGGTATACTCGGATTGGATACGAGCGAGTTCGCTTTCAGTGTCGTTTACGACGGATTCCAATCGTAGTAGCTCCACTTGGGAGACGATTCCTTTAGCGGCGAGGGGACGGGTCATGTCCAGCTCTTTTCGCTTGAACTCGAGGCTCTTCGTCAGGTGCTCGACCGAACTTTTCAGATTTTCCCGTCTGCTTTGGAAGAGCTTGCTTTCGCTCTGGACGAGGTCTTGACGGTGTTCGGCGATGTGTTGAGGGAACTCAATTGTCTCTTGAGCGGCCGCTTCCGCTTCCAGGCGAGCGATGCTTGCCATGAGGTTGTCGCGTTGAGCGGAGCTTTCACTCATGGCTGCGGTGAAGGCGGTACTGTCGATCTTGAGCAGACTCTGGCCCTTTTCAACGATGTCGCCTTCAGCTACTTTCAACTCGGACAGGATGCCGCCTTCAAGGCTTTGCACGACTTGTAGGTAGGAGCTGGGTACCACTTTCCCCTGCCCGCGAGTGACCTCGTCGATCGAGGACTTGCTGGCCCAGAAGGTGAACGCGGAGATGATCCCAACGATTACGAAAAGCAAAATGCTAGCGTAGGGGCTGCGGTTTTCGAGGAACGCAGCCTTGGTGTCGGCGACGAAATCGAGATCGCTCTTTTGAGGTTTCACGTCCTGTTTGGGGGCGGGTGTTGGTTTGTTGCTTTGCTCAGACATTAGTTTCTTCCGGCTCCACCTGAAAGTTGTCTCATTACTTCTGCCTTTGGTCCATTGGCGGCGATTTTGCCTTGGTCCATAACGATGATGCGATCGGCTAGTTTGAGCATGGATGGCTTGTGGGTTGAGAGGATTAGGGTGCGATCGCCTTCGTTTCCGTATGTGTCCATGCTTGAGATGAACTCGCGTTCGGCGTTCGCGTCCATGGCGCTCGTCGGTTCGTCCATGACCAGAACGGGCGGCTTGGCGATGAGGGCCCGGGCGATGTTGATCGCTTGGCGTTGTCCGCCGGAGAGGCGTTCTCCGCGCTCGCCGATTTGCAGGTCGTAGCCCATTGGGTGAACGGATGCGTAACGCTCTACGCCGGAGAGCTTGGAGGCTTTGAGCAAGTCTTCCTCTTCTGCCCAAGGGGCGCCCATCATGATGTTTTCTTTGAGAGATCCGAAAAAGAGATTGTTGTCCTGAGCAATGTATCCAAGGCGACGGCGCAGTTCGGCCGGGTCGAGCTGGCGGATATCAGTGCCGTTGACCAAAATCATTCCAGAGGTGGGCTGATAGAAACCGAGTATAAGGCGGAGCAGGGTGCTCTTCCCTGAACCAACGCGTCCGAGAATCGCGACCTTCTCGCCGGGCTCTATCGTAAAACTGGCATTGCGTACGGCGGGCTCAGTATCCTCCGAATAGGAAAAGGTAACTTCCTTGAATTCGATGCTTGGGCGGAAGTCGTTTTTGCGAACGTAGTTCCGGTTCTCTTCACGTTCTTGCGGAAGCTCTACGATTTCGTTGAGGCCCTTAAGCGAGAGTAGCGATTGCTGTAGGCGAGAGAGCAACGAAGCGACCTGACCGATCGGCCCCATTGCTCGGCCTGCTAGAATAGTACAGCCGATCAATGCTCCCATGCTCATCTCTCCTTCGCGTATCCGAAATACGGATGCGACGACGATACAAACGGAAACCATTTGCGTTACGAAGATGGTGAAGTTCGTGGCTGCCGCAGAGATTCGGCGGGATGCGACTTCACTCTTCGCGGAGTTGCCGAGGAAACTCTCCATTCGGCGCTGGAAGATGCCAGCGGCAGAGAGTCCGCGAATGGCTTCGAAGCCTCCGATCGCTTCGACAAGCAACGCGTGCTTTTGAGCTGCGGCGCCTTGTGACGATTCAGCCGCACGCTTGAGAGGGATATGCAGTGCGGCGCCGATGGCTAGCACTGCCAAGATTCCTGCGAGCGGAATGAAGGCGACCCATCCGGCGATGAAATACATGAACCCGATGAAGAGCAATACGAAGGGGAGATCGACGAGGGTCGCCAAAGTTGCGGAAGTGAAGAACTCGCGAAGGCTTTCGTACCCTTTGACTTGGTTGGCGAAGCTTCCGGCGGAAGCTGGCTTATGCTGCATCTTGATGCCGAGGACTCGCTGGAAGATGAAGCTGGAGAGTAGGACGTCCGCGTTTTTCCCTGCCTTGTCGATGAGGGCGCTGCGCAAGGTTTTGAGCAGGAAGTCGAAGGCGTAGACGAGAGTGACGCCGATGGCCAGTACCCAGAGGGTGTCGATGGCGTTGTTCGGAATGACGCGGTCGTAGACGTTCATAACGAACATCGAGCCAGCGACGGCGAAGAGGTTGATGAATACGGCTGCGATCAGTACATTGCGGTAGACGCGGCGGTATTTCCAAAGAGTACCCCAGAACCAGTTTTTGGATGAGACTGTACTCGTGGAATCATCGGCACGGGAACCGAAAGCGAATTCCGGTTTGAGGAAGATACAGCTTCCGATGTATTCAGATTCCAACTTCTCTTGACTGAGGGAAACCTGACCGGATCCCGTTTCTGGAAGAATGACTGAATAGTCGTGGCCGGAGCGACCGGTGAGTACGGCTGCTCGATTGTCCTTTAAAAGAAGTACGCAGGGGAAAACGAGCTCGGGAATGGAGGCGAGGGATCGTTTTACGATGCGGGCGGAAAAGTTTGCGTTGTTCGCGGCGCGAACGAAAAGGCGCGGGGTGAGGCGATTGTCGACGAGGGGAAGCCCGGAGGTGAGGACGTCGCCGGAGAGTTGGCGATCGTGAAGCTTGCCGATGAGAATGAGGCAATCCAGAAGCTGATCGTCAAAGACTGGCGGCTCCTCGGCAGGACGAGTCTTCGCCTCTGCTTTAGGCTCAGGCTTTGCCAGGCGAGACTTGGGGGGAGTCTTGCGAATCGCTGGCGCGAGCCGGCTGTTTTTCTTGTCGGAGATCATTAGAGGTTGCTGGTCAGGTCGATGAGGGATTCGTGAAGTTGCTCCATTTCGCGGAGTTTTCGTTCCATCTCACGCTGCTCGGTTACGTCTTCGATGGTGCCTTCTAGGAAAATGCCGTCGGTGTTTTCGTCCTCGATGGACCAGACGTTTATGATGGCTTCCATGACGGTCCCGTCTTTGCGATGGAAGATTGCCTCGAAGCGTCCTCCTTGAGCCGCTTCCTCGGCGAGGTCTACGGTGTAGGCTTCCTGAGTGTCGTTGTCATAAACTTCCGGTGTCAGCTTTTCGGATACTTCGATGCATTCTTCGCGTGAAGAGAAACCGAGGGCTCCCGCTAGGAAGGTGTTCACGTCGAGAATGTTGCTTTCTCCGTCGCATCGGAAAATGCCGATGGCGGCGTTTTCGAAGAATCCGCGGTATTGCGCTTCGCTCTCGCGCAGCTTGCTTTCGAGGCGGATTTTCTCGCGGCGGTTGGCCGTTTCCTTGAGGTGGGTTTCGATGGCTGGGAGCAATCGGGCAGTGTTGCCCTTCATTATGTAGTCGTTGGCTCCCATCTTCATGAGGTCGACGGCGCTTTCTTCGCCGATCTTGCCGGAGACGAGAATGAAGGGGATGTCCAGGTCGTAGGTCTGGAAAAGCTCGAGCGCTTGCATGCCGTCGAACTCGGGCATCTGGTAGTCGGAGATGACGATGTCCCACTCGTGGTTGTCGAGTTGCTCCTGCATGTCGTCGCGGGTCTCGACACGTTCGCTGGTGACTTCGTATCCGTTTTTCTTGAGAAGATTGGCGGTGAACTTCGCTTCAATCTTGGAGTCTTCGACGATGAGGACTCTGAGCTTACCTTTTGAAGTCTTGTTGTTTGATGTGGAACTCATGTGACTGGAATGTGAAGTAAGTCGGGATTATTGGTTAACGGATGAGGTAAGGGTGCCCATCGCGGAGAGGAGACGGTAGGCGGCTTGGAGGCGATTGAGGCGTTCCTCCTCGACTGAGGCTCGAGCGGAGGAAAGTTCGTTTTCGACATCTAGGAGATTGATGAGTGGGCGTTTCCCGAGTTCGAATTGTTCGTTGTAGGCTTCGACGACCGCTTCCATGGCGTCGCGATGCGTCCTGAGCAGGTGGATACGTTCCTCGGTCGAAGACAAATCTTCCCAGGCGTTGGCGAAGGAGGTCTCTGTTTCGATAAGTGTGTTTTTGAGCTGCCAGTCCGCTTCATCGATTTGGGAATTGGCTCGGCGGACTTCGGAGCGGCGTCGTCCGCCATCGAAGATACTGTAGGAAAGGGTGATCAGCGCCATCGCGTCCTCTTGCACATGTTCGTAGCGGTCGGACTGAGCGGCGTCGCCTTCGAGGACGAAGTTAAGCTGCGGGCGGAACTGGCTTTCCGCGACCTTGCGTCGGGAGTAGGTCGCTTGCAGTTCGGAGTGGGCGGCTCGGATGTTTGGGTTGCTTTCGAAGGTGACCTCGTCGATCGATTCGGGGAGAGCCCAGATTGGAAATTCCGGTTCGATCAGTTGTTGCGGGTATTCGCCGGTGAGCTTGAGAAAGCTGTTGCTCGCGGTATTGAGTTGGCGCCTACGTGACTCGAGAGTGGCTTCCGCCATGGCGAGGCGAGCCTTGACGAGAATGACGTCTGCTTTGGGGCCGGCTCCTGCTTCGAACTTTTCCTCGATCTTGTCTAGGGCGTCTTCATGCAAGTAGACGCTTTGCTGGGCGAGGTTAACGAGGCGGGTGTACTTGATGACGTTGACGTAGGTGGTGACGAGTTCGAGAGCGATTTCTTCGCGGACGCGCCGAAGAGATTCTTCGCTGGTACGCAGATTGGCTTGGGCTTCGGTAATGCGGTGCTTGGTGTTTCCGCCGTCGAAGAGCAGCTGGCGACCCTGGAGAGAGGCGTTGCCTGTTTCGCCATAGATTTGCACGCCTTTGCTGTCCCCGAAGCTTTCCTCGCCCCCTCGCATGCTGAGCGAGAGTTGCGGACGGAGGTTTGAGCGCTCGGTGTCGAGCTTGCCTTGCTCGATCTGAACCCGGGACTCGAGCACCCGGATTTTCGGGTAGTTGTCCAATGCGGAAGCAAGCGACTCGCTGAGCGACTGGCTATGGGCGGAGACGGCAAGGAAGGCGCCTGAAAGCAGGGTGATGGCAGACGCGCGAAGGCCACGAGCGAGGGGACTCGAATCGGGGCTTCCTGAAGGGATGCGATTGTGAGTTCGTGTTTTCAGAGTGCTAACTAGTTAAGTTCGGCACTCTATGATCGTTCGAAAACGATGAAACTTGAGCTCTGGAAGAGAGAGAGGAGAAAAACCTACGTAGTAAGGTATTCGCCTTAGCTTTGCCTCTGTGGGAGAGGGCTATTCGGATCTGTATGGTGGGCTGGGAGCGACTCGCCGGCGAAATTGTAACATTTCGATCTGAGCGAGTCGGATGGATTCGAGGCCTACTCTGCTGAATCGACGACCGCTTTTACAACGGATTCAAAGACGGCAGGAGAGGTGGCGACGATGCCCTTGTTGTTTTTGAGCGTGCGGCCCAGCGAGAAGTCGAGGGGATTGCCAAAGGTGTCAGCGATGCGGCCTCCGGCTTCCTGGAGCACAATGTAGCCGGCAGCATGGTCCCAGATCTTCTCCTCGTAGCCAGGACGAGTCGGGAGGCGTAGATAGACAGAGGCTTGGCCGCGGGAAACTGCCGCGTATTTGCATTGGCTGTCCATTCTGAATGGCTCTACCGAAGTGCCGAGCGCGTTGGTGATGGCTGCGGAACGACCGTGAGCGGTGTGGCCTGACTCGACGGATTCGCAGAAGACGGCTTTGGCAGGATCGTCGATCTGGTCGACGGAGATCTTGGTGGCGGAATCGATTTCGCTTAGTGGCGCTTGGAACGCTCCCTGGCCTTTGACGGCGAAGAGGAGGGATCCTTTTTCGCTGTTTGCGTTCGCGGGGTCGACGGGAAGGTTTGGGCAACCCAAGACGCCGAGCACGACTTCGCCATTTTCGATGAGAGCGAGGGCGACTGCGTATTGTTGGCCGCGGAGAAAGCCCTTGGTGCCGTCGATTGGGTCTAGCGTCCAGAATCGACCTTGTGAGCCGCCGGCGTGCTTGCCGCGATCGATGGCGGCAAGCACGGATTCGGCGTCCAGGCTGCCGTCTACTTTCTGCGCATATTCGACGACGCGGGAGAAGAGTTCGGCGTTTTCTTCTTTTCTGAGGTCGCTGGAGTCTTCTTCGCCGACGGCCGGATCGTTTGGAAATGCGGCGGCCAGGGTCGACAGGACGAGGGCTTGGGCCCCGTAGTCGGCGACGGTTACGGGGGATTTGTCAGCTTTGTCGTGCTTTTCAGAGTCGACGAGACCAGCTTGGGCGGCGGAGCAGAGGAGGGAAGCTTTGCGTACAGCTTCTTTGGCGACTTGGAGTTCCTGTTCGAATGGCATGGGGCGACGATGGAAAGTGTCTCGTTCTATGCAAGAAAGACTTAACATAAGCGTAGCATGTCTTCTTGATGGAGTACTGTGTTAAAGACTATCGAACCCTGCCTGTTTTCTTTTGATTTGGAGTGGATCCCCGACCCCTTAAGCGCGGAGATGCTATTTGACGTGGATACAAGTGGGACTCACGGCCCGGAGGAGGCTATGAAGCGTCTCTGGAAGGAGGGGGGAGCGACTGAGGAGATGCCCCAGCCGTATCTGAAGACGGTACTTTGCCGGATCGTATCCGTTTCGGGAGTACTGCGTGAAGTGGCTTCGGGAAATGTGCGACTTAAGTTAGTGACGCTCCCAGCGGTCGCGGGAGACCCAGAAAAGGAGAAGGAAGGGACCATTCTTAAGCAGCTTCTCAAGGCGATCGGCACGCGAAAGCCTCAGCTTGTGGGCTACAATTCTCACAATGCGGATGTCCCCATCATCGTCCAGCGTGCCATTGTCCATGGACTTTTTGGGCAAGGAATGGGTGAGCGTCCAAATAAGCCTTGGGAGGGGGTCGACTATTTCGCGACGAGCGGAGACCATAACGTGGATCTGGCCCCGATGGTTGGACGTTGGGGGCAGACCCCCCGTCTCCATGAGATCGCGACGCTGTCGGGGATTCCCGGCAAGGTGGATACTGAGGGTGGTTTTGTATCTGATCTCTGGTTACAGGGGAAACTGCAGGACATTCTTGATTACAACGAGTTTGATGCGATCACGACGCACCTGCTTTGGGCGCGGATCGCGCATTTCTCGGGATTGCTGAATGCGGAAGCTTACGATCGGGAACAGGCGTTGGTGCGAGTGTTGTTAGATGAGGAAATCGCCAAGGGAAAGAAGCACTTCGTCCAGTATATCGAGGAATGGGACCGCTTGAAAGCTCTAGCGGATAAGCGTCTGTAGTTTTGATGAGAGTTGTTGCCCGATACCAGAAAGCTGACGATGCGTATTTGGCTGCATCGGTTCTTGAGGGGAGCGGGCTGTCTCCACATATCCGAGACGGGCATACGATCGGAGTCGACTGGTTTTACTCGCAGGCGATTGGTGGAGTGAAGCTGGAGGTTCCGGAGGGGGAATTCGAAAAGGCAGTGGAGTTGCTGGGATTGCCGCCTGTTGAAGAGCCGACTCTGAAGTGTCCGTACTGTGATTCCGCTAAGGTGAAAGTTCGGGAGCTTAGCGGAGTCGCGGCTCTAGGGATCGTGCTGTTCGGGTTCGCTGTGCCGCTCAAGACTCGCAAGGCCGATTGTCTTGATTGCAAAACGAGCCTTAAGGTGAGCACCAATGAAAACGGTGAACAGGTCGCTGAGAAGATCGATTAACTAATCTGGTTTTCGGTTCGGTTGAGACTCAGCTGACCAGCCAATGCCCGGCTCGGCCGTGAAATGCGCAACGTTGCAATTTTCGCGGTTAATCTCCAGCCTGGTAAGCGGAATTCAATCTTGAAGCAGTTTGGAGTCGATCGATACGAAGCTGCTTCGGCTCTCTCTTGTTGCCTATGCGTCTTGGACCCAGAACTCGTTTGTTTTTGGAAGTATTAGTTACTACCGGATTCGATACTTTAAACACGGTGTGCCGTCCTAGCTCTCGATTGATTGAGGGGTGTGGCTGGGACAGTTCGGACCAGCTGCGAAAACAGTTGGCCCGATTGGAAAGAAACGGGCTGTTGAGCTATGAGCGGACTGAGGGCAAAGGGAACTGGGTTTTGAGTTTAACAGAGAAAGGGCTAGCGGTCGCGAATGATGGAATCGTGCCCGAAGAGCGATGGAATCGGGACTGGAACGGAAAGTGGCATCTGTTCTCGTTTGATTTGCCAAGTGCCTCCCGGAAGATGCGAAATCAACTGGGAGATTGGTTAGACCTCAACCGATTTGGTCGGCTTCAAGGAAGTGTCCGCGTTTCGCCTTGGTTCGAATCCTCATGGCGTATCGCTTTGGAGGAAATGAAGATTCCTAGTTCAAGCCTTATTCTGTTTGAAGGAGAACCACATTCGTTGAGTTCTGATTTTGCTGTTGTCACGGATGCTTGGGACTTTCCTGCGATTAACCATGGGTATCAAAAATACATCGCGTACTTGGAAAGTTCGATTGCTGAAGAAGTCGTGTCGGGCGGTTTGGAAGACTGGCTATTTGAGGAGAATCGTCTTTGGCGTGCGGCGTTTGAAAGAGATCCGTTTTTGCCGTCGAAGCTACTGCCTGAAGACTACCTCGGGAAAAGAGCTTACGAGCTCCGAAAGAGGAAGCTAGCGCAACTGACACTCGTGCGACCGTGAAATATGCAACGTTGCGCTTTTCGCGGTCGTGGATGGGGTGGTGTTGAGGATGAGGGGGTGGCTAAATGAGCTCTTTGAGGTCTTGGAGGGTGATCTTGGCGTTGGCGGCCTCGCTGGCTTCGAAGACGTCTTGGAGGAGCTTCCGCTTCTTGGTCTGGAGCTCGAGTACCTTTTCTTCGACAGAGTCGCTCACGATCAGCTTGTAGCTGGTGACCACCTTGGTTTGTCCGATACGGTGGGCGCGGTCGGTGGCTTGAGCTTCCGCTGCGGGGTTCCACCAAGGGTCGAAGTGGACTACGGTGTCCGCGGCGGTGAGGTTGAGTCCGGTACCGCCCGCTTTGAGGGAGATGAGGAAGATTGGGATGTCGTCCGATTCGTTGAATCTGTCCACCTCGGCCATGCGGTTGCGAGTGGAACCGTCGATATAGCAGAAGGGGATCTCCTGGGATTCGAGCTCTTCCTTTAGTATCGAAAGCAAGGATACGAATTGGGAAAAGACGAGAATGCGGTGTCCTCCATCGATGGACTCCTCGAGGAGTTCGTTGAAGGAGTTGAGCTTGGAGGATGCTTTGGCTTCTAGTGACTCGTCGAGCAGGCGCGGGTCGCAACAGGTTTGGCGGAGGCGGAGAAGTTGGGTGAGGGTCTTCATGCGAAGAGCGCCTTCGCTGGCTCCGCTTTTCTCGAGTTGGGAGATTTCTGCTTCGGCGTGTTTGCGAGCTGTGTCGTATACCTTCTTTTGCTCGCCGGTCATCTCCATGAAGAGAACTTGTTCGATCTTGTCGGGCAGTTCTGTGGCAACCTTGTCCTTGGTGCGACGGAGAATGTAAGGGGCGGCTTGGTCGAGGATTCGGCGTTCGTGCCAGCGTCGCTCATCGCCGCGAGCCCCGCTTGGAATAGGCTTCCAGCCTCCGGGCATGATGAAGTCGAGTAGCGACATCAGGTCCTGGATGCTGTTTTCGATTGGTGTACCCGTGAGCAGGATACGCCCGTTGGTTTGCAGGGCGGTGAGGGCTTTGGCGTTTTGGGTGCGACGGTTTTTGATGTGCTGGGCTTCGTCAGCGATCACGCAGGTGAAGTTTAGCTCTGCGAGCAGCTTCTTGTCGCGGATGAGCGTACCGTAGGAGGTGATGATCAGATCGTAGGCGTAGGCATCAGCTGGAGCCTTCAATCGGGTCGAGCCGTGGTTGCAAAACACCTTTAGCTCAGGAGTGAACTTCGCGGCTTCACGTCGCCAGTTCTCGACGAGAGATGCTGGGCAGACAATGAGGGAGGGGGATCGTTTGGTATTGTTTACAATACTGGAAAGCAGGGCGAGAGCCTGAAGTGTCTTACCAAGACCCATCTCGTCGGCGAGGATGCCGCCCAGTTGGTGGGTGAAGAGGTGGTGGAGCCAAGCGACGCCGGTTTTTTGGTAGGGGCGGAGTGTGGAGTCGAGCGACTTGGAAAGTCGTGGAACGGCGAGTCTGTCGAGATGCTTGAGGGCTTCGCTGCGCGAGCGCCAGGTGGATGGGGGCTTGAAGTTCGGGTTGAGTTCGGAGAGGGGTTCCTCGACCTCAAGACTGCGCGAGTAGGGGATCTTGTAGCTTCCGTTGTGAAGGAGCGGGGCGTTGAAATCGCCGGTTAGCTGCTTCTGGACGGTGTTGAGCTTGTCGAGGTTTGAGCGCTTTATGAGGAATACCTTGTCGCCATTTTCGATGTAGTGCTTGCCGGTGTTGAGGCTTTGACTGATTTCGTGCTGTGAGGCTTGTCCTGCGTTTATGGATACGGTGAGATTGTATCCGTTTCGCTCCTCGACGATTTCGGTTTTTATCTTGGCCTCGGGCAGGGAACCGACGCGTTGCTTGAAGTTGGAGGTGAACTCGGCTTGGTATTTTTCTTCGAGGTCTCCCCAGTATTCGCCGAGAAAGTTTAGGGCGAGGTGTCGATTGCGGAGCCACCATTTTCGGTTGCCAGGCTCTAGCTTGAAGCGGTGCGTTTGCAGGAGCTCGCGGATTTCTTCGTAGAAGGGGTGCTCTCGAGAGGGGAGGGAGATGGCTAGGTAGTGTGAGGATCCGTCGACCTCGAGGGGCTTGCCGTCGAAGGTGGTGGGCTCTCTTTCTTTTCGGGTGGATTTAGGCGCCGGAGATCGCGACGCAAGGTCGCTTCCCACATCGGGTTGTGGGGATGGAGATTTTAAATGTTCGGTTACGCCGATGAGTTCGGAGCCGTTCCAGGGAATGGGATTGTGGGGTTTGTTGGCCCAGTAGAAATCGTCTTCTCCTTGGAGTGTGGATACGAGGGTGGAGAGCTTTTCGCGGTCGAGTTGGAGGAAGGGGGAGAGCTGGCCGCCGCACCACTGGAAGAGGGAGAAGGCGGCGACACGGCCGGCTTCGTTGAGTTCGCCGAGTTGTTGCGGTCCGAGCTTGTCGGGCTGGATGTTGCTTCCGTTGGTGAGCTTGATCTCGATTTTGGTCGGGATGGCGTCGCGTGGAGCGCTGCTTTCGAGATTTGGCGGGAGTATGATGCGGAGTCGCATTCGGCGAATGAAGAATTAAGAATGCAGAAGTGGGAAGTGGATCGGGTTTGGGTTGTGGCCACTGGGGACAGCGGCCGCTACCTTTTTACGGGGACGTGGATGACGTATTTTTGGTCGAATTCGTCGTAGTCGAAGTAGTTTCGGATCGGATACGGTTCTGGTGTTTCTTTTATGGAGGAGAGCTCTTCGCTTAGTTCGCCGCCTTTGAGGTAGAGGACTCCGTTGGGCAGGTCGTTGAAGCAGGAGCGTTTCACTTTCTTGCGGATCCACTTCATGAACTTAGGGAGTTGGGTGACGGCGCGGGCGACGATGAAGTCGACTTGGCGGTCGACCTCCTCGACTCGGCATTGGATGGCGACTGCGTTTTCGAGGCCGAGGCGTTCGATGCAGTCTTGCACGACTTTGATCTTTTTGCCGATCGAGTCGACGAGGAGAAAACGTGTTTCCGGGAAGGCGATGGCGAGGGGGACGCCTGGGAATCCGCCTCCGGTGCCGACATCGATCACGGTGGTGTCGGGCTTGAAGGCCATGGTTTTGGCGATGGCGAGGGAGTGGAGGATGTGTCGCTTGGGGAGGTTTTCGACGTCTGAGCGGGAGATCAGGTTGATCTTCTCGTTCCACTCGGCGATGGCGGAGGCGTAGGTTTCGAATTTCGCGATCTGATCGGGCGTGAATTCGGGAAAGTGTTGGGCGACGATTGAGAGGTCGAATTTCATAGGAAGTCCGGCAGGCAAAGCCTGTTTTCTGTTTTTGGCAAAGCGAAAGCGGTTCTCTTTGGTTGATGAAGAAAGAATTAAGCGATTACCTATTGGTAACATGCGGGTAACACGAAGTCGGTAGCATGGTGTGATTATGAGAACGACGGTGATTTTTAGGCTGGTTGCGTCTTGGGGCGCGTTGACGGGGTACGCGTGGGGAGCGGCAAATGAGGGTGATTCTGTTTCCTTGAAGCTGTCTGATGAATTGGAGCAGGCGATCTATTTGCACGAGGGTGAGGCGGACTTGGGGAAGGCTGCCCAAGCGTATCGTGGCATCTTGGAGGAGAGCGAGCTTGTCGATTCGATAGCGGCGGAGACGAGTTATCGCTTGGCGATGGTCTATTTGGACCAGGGGAAGCAAGCGTTGGCGATGAAGCTGCTGTCGGATTTGGTCGAAAACTATCCAGAGGAGTCGCAGTGGGTGGCGGAAGCGGAGGCGGTGCTGCCAAAGAAGTTCGTGCCGGAAATCACGCCCTGGGAGGATGGCGAGAGGACTTACTACGACTGGCTAATGCCGACCGGAGATTTGGTTGGGCGTAGCTTTTCGACGATTTACTCCTATGAATGGGAGGGCAGGGAGCTTTGGCGAAAGGAGACGCGATTTGTTCTCAATGGGCATCGCTCGACTGCGGTGGAGTTTGACAAGAAGACTTTCAATACGGCTTACGGCCGGATGAATCTCGAAAAGATGGGGAATTGCCGGGCTTGGTACGCGGAGGATGGACGTTCGGTGAATGTAGAATACTCGAAAACGGGTAAGAGCAGTAGTTTCGATTTTAACCAACGTGTTTACGACAACGAGCAAGCTGTTGATTTGATGAGGCAAATCCCGATCGAGCTAGGGTACCGGATGGCCAAAAAGATTTTTGTGTCTTTCTCGGGGATGCCGATCGATATCACTTTTGAGATTAAGAGTATAGAGGAATTGGATACGGCTCTAGGTCACCTCGAATGTTATGAAGTCGAAATCGATATGCAGGTGCAAAAGCAAAGCGTTATCTTTACCGCAGATGAGCGCCGCATTCCAGTCATCTACAAGGTGGGTGGAGTAGAGGCTCACCTCACGAAGGTAGAGACGGTCAATTTCGATGCTCCACGTTTGTACGAGAACGAGAAGCATGGTTTCTCGTTGGAAGTCCCTGCTGCTTGGTCGGTGATTCCGCACGATAAGGCGAGTGACGAGAGCGACCAGGTCGTGTGGTTGGCGGAGCCGATGGTGCGTGGCGTCTACATGGCGGCCTCAGAGCTCAACACGGATTGGAAGAAGGAGGAGCCGATTTCGATCGATGGGATGCTCGCCGAGATGACTGGGAAGGTGAGGAGACAATTTAGCGAAATCAAATCTGATCCGGTCGAATTGAAGCGATTTGAGTTGGGCGGTTTGGAGGCGGGAGCTTTTCTCTTCGAGGCTCCTGAGGGATCGCAGACGCAGGGAGACGTCTACCTCTACATTTTATTGGGAGAGGAGAAGCACTACGTTTTCCAGGGAGCGATGCCCCCAGGTGATACAGACGAGATGCTACCGATTTTCGAGAAGATCGTAATGAGCTTAAAAACGGAACTCTAGTATGTTTGGCCGTACTGGTAATGCGAAGCCAAGTGTCACCCAAGCGTCGGCTTGGGTGACTTACTTGCTTTTGGCGATCGGGATCATCAGTCCAGTTGTTTGCGTAATCTGGCTTTTGCAAAAAACGGTTGAAAGCGAAACCGCTCAGGTCCGGGAGCTGGTGAAGGAATCGCAAGAGAGGAGCCTGCTCGATGCTGATTCTCTGATTCGTCTTACGGCGATGAACATGGTTCCTAGTGAGGAGAATGGTGGCGTCCGCTATTTCTTTGGCCGTCGATCGGTCGCGGTGTCGAGAGATGAGCAGAAGGCGAGCAAGGCTCTGTTGGACGAGATACGGGAGGAGTTGAAAGGGCTCGAAAGTCTAGCGGTGCAAGAGAAGTTGGCTGGCTATTTGGCTGATGCTGATGTGTCGGATGCGAGACTGTTGGGCGGTAGACCGATTGGACCCGTTCTGTTGGAATTGGGGATGAGCTCAAGTGGTGAAGGTGATGCGTTGAGCGATACGTTTATCGAATCGGCGGATGAGTACATCGCTAAGCAATCGGAGGAAACATTGCTGAGTCGTCAGTTCCGGTATTCGGTGCAGCGATACGCGGCCTATTCGGAGTCTTCCGAAATTCAGCTCATTTTAGAGAAGCAAGAACTGGTTAATCGATGGGTCGAGGATGCGGATCGTCTTCGTGAGCTAGGCAGTGGAGAGGGGTATTTTAGTGTGGTGAATCTGGATGCTCAGGAGGCGTTGCTTTTCCCGCATGATGCTTTGTTGGAGGCAGGGAGGCAGCTCGAATCGCTGCAGGTGAATCGATTCGAGCTCGAGTTGGAGGGAAGCTCGGACAATCAAAGCGTGAAGCAGCTTTCCGAGCCTTTGGACTTTTTGTACATTCACTCCTCGTTCGAGGAGTTTCGTTCCGAGGTCTCGGTCGAGAAGTCGGTGCTTTATTTGTGGATCGCTGTGATCGTGCTCGGTTTGTCTATCTTTTCGGGGGTGGCGATTGTGATGTCGGTTCGTCGTCAGGCTAGCGTGACTCGCTTGAAGGATAACTTGGTCGCCACGGTTACGCACGAGTTGAAGACCCCTGTGGCATCCATTCGTTTGCTTGTTGACACATTGATGGATGAGGAGCGTCGAGGAAAGGTGGATACGCAGGAGTATATCGAGCTGATTTCCCGAGAGAACCATCGTTTGGGACGATTGATCGATAACTTTCTATCCTTTTCGCGAATGGAACGCTCGAAGGGCAGTTTTGATATTAGTCCGATTTCTCCGATTGAAGTTGTGGAGTCCGCGGAGGAAGCGTTTCGCGAACGTTTTCAAGGGCAGCGTTTTTCGCTTGAGGTGGTGGTTCCTGATAACTTGCCACAGATCCAAGGGGATGCCGATGCGTTGTCGACTGTGTTGGGCAATCTTTTGGAGAATGCCTTCAAGTACGGCGGGCGAGATCGTGAGATTGTCCTGAGAGCTAGCAATGTGGTGGATGGGGTGGAGTTTGAGGTCGAGGATTTTGGGCAAGGGATTCCGAAGCGTGAGCAAAAGCGGATCTTCCGGAAATTTTACCAGGTGGATGGGGTCCGCGGCGCTCAGAGTGGAAGTGTTGGCCTGGGGTTGAGCATTGTGGATTTCGTTGTATCCAAGCATTCCGGACGTATTGAGTTGGAAAGTGAAGAGGGAGTAGGAAGTTTGTTTAAAGTGAGGATTCCTTATGCCTAAGATTTTGATTGTTGAAGATGATGAAGCGCTCGCTCGTGGATTGAGAGACAACTTTGGCTTCGAGGGCTACGAAGTGCTCTATGCGGCCGATGGCGATACGGGGCTCGATATGATATTGGAGCAGGGGCCCGACATTGCGTTGTTGGATGTGATGCTGCCGGGGCTTGACGGTTTTTCGATATGCGATACTGCTCGGAAGGAAGGCTGCGACATGCCGATCATCATGCTGACGGCGAAGGGGCAGGAGCGGGATATTGTGCGCGGGCTCGAGTTGGGGGCGGACGATTACGTGGTAAAGCCGTTTTCAGTAAAGGAGCTGATGGCTCGAGTTAAGGCGTTTCTTCGGCGTCACCGTTCGATCGAGGAGCGCGTATTCGAGTTTGGGGAGTTTCGTTTTGATCGGGATTCTCAGGCGTTGAGCCGAGATGGCGATGTGGTGAAACTGACTCGTAAAGAGTATCAGTTGCTCGAATACTTATTGACAAATCAAGGCAAGGCTCTGACTCGCCAAGGCATTATGAATACGGTTTGGGGAAGCAGCGTGCTGGTGACGCAAAGGAGTGTGGATCGCTGTGTGACGACGCTGCGCTCGAAAATCGAACCAGAGCCCTCGAGGCCGAAGCATGTGCTTACGATTCGAGATGTAGGGTACCGTTTCGAGGCGTGATTGCTGAGCGGGTACAAAAAAGCCTCCGCACGTCTGACGGAGGCTTAGAGAAATTGATTGTATTGGGAAATTAGCGGCGACGGCGCATCGCGGCGAGGCCAAGAAGAGCAAGGCCAGCGAGACCGAGCGTCGATCCAGAATCAGGAACGGTCCATGTGATATTGTCGACTGCGCCCGAGCCTCCGAGGTGAACTTCGACTTTGTCGAAGGATGTTAAATTGTGGTCTGATGCGAGAATCGGGCTAACCCGATTGATTTTGTTGTCACCCCAATCCGTGACCCCGAGTGAGTCAAAACCCACTGTTACCGAATTGAGTCCGCTGAAGAATTTTAGAGCTCCATCTTCGGGCGTTCTTACGCCTTCAACGTCAATTAGATCGAGACCAAATGAAAAAATAGATTGGACGAAATCAAAAGTGAGAACGCCGGTGTATTTGTTGCTGAAGCGCGTTCCTTCGTCATCTGGTAGATCTGCCACTCCATCGCGAGTGCCGGTATTGTTCTCTTGGACTATGAGGAGTCGATTTAGGACTGTATCCTTGTCGAGATTCCCTCCATCCCAAGCGTCTTTGTCCGTTCCGTATCCAGTTCTTTGTAGGTCTGGGTCTCGGGTGTCAGTCAACTCACTGTTAAAGAGTACTGCAAGTTCGAGACCGTTGTCGTTGTTTAGGCCGCTGATTACCACTCCATGACTCGATTCGAAATCGTTTGTAACGATTTTCCCGTGAGCGAGAGCTCCTTCATCGAAAGTTAGGGTTTTGGTAATCGCACTAGCAGACACGGTTAACAGTCCGGCTGCGGCAAGAGAGAGGATTAGGTTTTTCATTTCTGCTTGGTGTTTGGGAGTTGGGCAGAAATCTAGCAATCGGTATGCCTATTTGGGGTGTTTCCCTCTACGTTTCTTATAAGTACCTGAACCTTATTGAGTAAGGTTGTTTGTGAGTAAAGTTACTCACGAAGTTGGTATCCCAAGGTTTGTTAGGCTTTCGTTACGTTCTCTGGGTTTGCTTACAATCCAGGTAACCTTAAGCGCTTAGGGTATTTGCTAGACGCTTCCCGCTTAGGGCCGAGGCGTGATACGAGTGCTTAGCTCATGTGTTTGTTGAGGAAGGCTAGAACTCTCTCGTAGGTTTTGACACGTTTCTTTAGCGAAAAGATGTTATGACCTTCGTCACCAATGAACAGTACCTCATGCTCCACTTCGTGTTTTTGTAGCTCGGTTTTTAGCTTTTTGGACTGTCGAATTGAAACGTTGGAATCGTCTTTTCCGTGAATCACAAAGATCGGAATTTTGACTTTGTCTATGTGGTAGATGGGAGAGATCTCTTCGAATCGGTCTTGGTTCTCTTTGGGATCGCCCAACTCTTCTTTCAGTTTGTGATGCGAATAGTGATGGTCTTGGCGCTTGCGAGACTTGATCATTTCCTCCCAATCGAAAACCCCCATATTTGTGATGGCGCAACTGTAAAGATCGGGTTCGAATGTTGCTCCGCACAAGGCTGAGTAACCCCCAAAGCTGGCTCCCATGATGGCGAGTCGATCAGGATCGGCGATGCCTTGCTTGACCATGAGTTTGGCAGCTTGCGTGATATCGTCCTGCATTTTTCGGAAGTGGTATTGGGGATCGAATGAGATCTCTTTCCCATATCCTGTTGATCCCCTATAGTTGACTCGGACTACTGCGTATCCGTTTGATGTGAAAAATTGAGTTTCATCATCATAACCTCCCGAGTCGCGGACCCAAGGTCCTCCGTGTATCAGACATATCGTTGGATAGGGACCTTTTTTCTTTCCTTTTGGTAGAGTAAGGTAGCCCTCTAATCGGAGACCGTCTTTTGTTTTGTAGTGAAAAACCTGGGTCGGAGATAGCTTTTCGTAATCGAGCCAAGGAGCTGTCTTGGATATTTGATTTAGGGTCTTTGCTCGAAGATCTAGGATAGAGTATTCTGGAGGCACTGAATCGGAGTAGGAGTAAACAAGATGCCTGCTGAAATCAGTGCTCGAATTGTAGATAATGTTTACTCGATTCGGTATCGCGCTATCGACCATGCGTTGGATGCTTTCTAATTCATCATGAAGCCATACAAAAGTCATGGTATCTCTTAGGTAACGAAAGCCGACGACTTGCTTCCCGTAGTAAAGGTAGCGAGCTGTATCCGAAAAGTCATAATAGTCGTCGCGAAACAAAAGTTCCCCGATTGATTCAGATTCTATGTCGTAGGTGTAGAGACCCTTGGTTTTTTCACCATTGTAACCGGATACGAAGAGTGTGTTCTTTTCTGCTCCGAACAGCTCGATGTCCCAGCGCTCTGGGTCTAATTTGAGCGGTTTCCAGTCCTCCTCTTTGGTGTAGCGGTGAATATACTCGAGTTTGTCCTGGTGGAAGCGAAGAACGATTCGAGGCTGATGTTCATGGTCAAACCCCCACCAGAAAATGTCACCTGGTGGATTGTAGATGCGATTTGAGATGAGAGGATTCGAGCTTGTTGGTGCTGTTTCGGTTTCGCCAGGACCTGATCTGATCTTTGCGTTTCCGGTAGCTCGAAGTCGGGCTAAGCCCGGTTTTGCTCGGAAACTGTCCCGTATCCAGATCCATGCGTCTTTGTCTTCTCTCATAGGATCGGCCCAGCTTACGACAGCGTCATTGGCTATCAGAGGGTAGATCTCCTTGCGGTTGACGTTTACGCTGAAAATGCCTTCGACGTAGGCACCCCATTTGCTGAGGTGGAAAGCAACATCTTCATTGGTGGTCCAGGTAACGCTATCGATATCCTTGGCCCGCCACTTGAAGGATCGATGGATCTTCATGGTATCGAGATCGAAGATGACGAGCCCACGATCACCGTCCTCACCAATAGGTGCCACGCTCGCGGCGTATTTACCATCTGGTGACATCGTCATATTGTAGACGCGTGGCGGACGTAGCAGGTTTTCTGTGGTGTTGCCAATTTTGGGCTGTTTCTTCTTCGCTTCGAGATGGGAGGGCAGGGCACAGAGAAGAACCGCCACGAGGAGTGCGGGGATTGGGATTTTCATTCTAGATTTGGGCCGGGCCCAGGTCGATGGGCCTCTCTTCAAAGGGAAATCTAGATTTACTAGGTATTTGTGCTAAGGCAAGCCGCTATTCGCTTCCCGCTGAGAATCGAGGATCCCATGGCGATGCCGTCGACGCAGTTACCTCCGAAGTGGAGGCCTGGAAACTCAAGCTCGAGGGATTTGAGCGTTTCTTTCCAAGGGGAGAAGTTCTGGGTGTATTGAGGAATGGCTCGGGGCCAGGAGCTGCAGTGAGAGAATGTGGGAGATCCTTCTAGCCCGACGAGATTCCTGAGGTCGTTGAGGGCGATCTCTTCGAGTTTCTCTTTGCTGAGTGCAGCTAAATCAGGTCTGCGAATGCCGCCGATCATAACGGTGAGCAGGCAGTGTCCTTCTGGCGCTCGACCGTCGTAGAGTGAGGAGCTAAACAGAGCCCCAAGGATGGTGGGTGACTCCTTGCTTGGCACCAGCATCCCGAAGCCATCGAGGAGGTGGGGAATCTGCTCCCGTTTGAAGCCAAGGGCGAGGCTGTGTACGGCGGGGTATTCGAGGTTTGGAGACGCTTTGAGAGGGGGAGCTATGGCTTCGCTCCAAGCGATCCGCTTTATGGCATGAGAGGGTAGGCAGACGACTAGCTTTTTTGCGAAACCTTCGAAATTCTCGCCGTCGCGTTTCCAGGTGACTTGCCAAGCGTTGTCGATGCGATTGACCGCTACTACCTCGGAGTCGAGCCAGAGACGGTTGCCGAGTTTGCGAGCGAGCGTTTTGGGCAGAATGCCTAGACCTTCTTTGAAGCTTATGGAGCGTTTCTTGTAGGCGGTGCCTTCTCGCTTTTGCTTTTTCTTGTGTTTGATGGCTCCGCGGATGATGGAGCCGCCTTCACGCTCAAAGCTCCGCATGATTGGAAAGGCGTGTTCGAGAATGAGTTTATGGGGGTCTCCGGCGTAGACTCCGCTGACGAAGGGGTCTATGGCGTAGTCGAGGAAGTCGCGTCCCATGCGACGGCTGACAAAATCGGCAACGGTTTCAGTCGCTCCTGCTCGGTTGGAGATTTGCTTGCGAAAGGGCTCGAGGAGGAAACCTAGTTTACCGACGAAGGAGAACAGCGGGGTCGTGATGGCCTGTAGTGGACTGGTGGGTACTGGTACTGGGCGGCCATTTTTGATGATATAGCGTTTGCTCGCTATTGGCTTTGTCTCTTGCAACTGGTTGGTAAGGCCAAGTTCTGCGATGAAACTCTCCACCCAAGGCTCGGGGAGAAGCAGCGAATTGGGGCCGCGTTCGACGAGGTAGTCGCCTTCCTTGTGCGTAGAGATAGGGCCTCCGGGCTCGGTTCGTTTCTCGATTACGGAAACGTCGAGACCTTCTTTTTGCGCGAGGTATCCCGCGGTGAGTCCGCTGATGCCTCCTCCAAGTATGATCGCATCTTGCATGAGAGAATAAGGGTCCTAGGGTGAAGGGTGGACTTTGGCAATGCCTCAATGCTAGGGCTGGCGGGATGCCGTATCTGAATGGACCGGATGATCGCTATTCAAGGCCCTTTGTTTACCCTAGTATTAATGTGGATCAATCCCGGTTGTGTTATGAAAATTCGTATTCCCCTCGTTTTCTTTGTGGCTTTAGCGTCGGCGTGCAGCGTGTTGGTTGGCGAAGCTCGCAAGCCGAACATCCTTTGGATTTTTCCCGAGGATATGTCTCCATTTCTTGGATGTTATGGGGATCCGATCAATGCGGGGCATACCCCGGCGATCGATCGTTTGGCGGCATCGGGAGTTCGCTTTGAGCGTGCCTATGTTTCGGCCCCCGTTTGTTCTGCTAGCAGATCGGCTATCATCACAGGAGTGATGCAGACGACGACAGGGACACAGGAGCATCGATCGAGCCGTTGGACGGATGGGGAGGTCGTGCCTGCTCATGTTCGGATTCACCTTCCGGAGGGGATGAAAACGATCCCTGAGCTAATGAAGGAGGCTGGCTACTTCACCTTCAACAACGGGAAGGACGACTATAATTTCCACTACGACCGCCGAGCTCTTTACGATATTGGAACGGAGGAGAGCTATGTTGAGGGGATGAATGGGTGGCAGGGAAACAAGTCGCCTCATGGGGCGTCGGTGGTGCATGACGTGTGGAGCTCGCGTCCTGACAAGGACCAGCCATGGTTCGGCCAGTTGACTCTACGTGGGGGGAAGGGGAACAACCGCTTTGTGCGTGAAGGTGAACTGCTCGCGGACAAGGCGGTTCCATTGCCTCCGTATTTTCCGGATACCCCCGCTCACCGAAAGGCTTGGACGGCCCATTACAATGCGGTGCGGGGGACCGATGCGGAAGTGGAGACGGTGATGTCGCAGCTCGAAGCAGATGGAGAGCTTGAGAATACGATCGTGTTTTTCTTTTCGGACCATGGCAGCAATCATTCGTTGCGTCACAAGCAGTTTTGCTACGAGGGAGGCGTGCATGTGCCGCTAATCGTTGCGGGGGGACATGCTGCGATAGGGGAAGGCGTCGTTCGGAGCGAATTGGTATCTGGCTTGGACATCTCAGCGACTACTCTCGCTTTGGCGGGAGCGAAGATGCCGGACTATCTCGATGGGCAAAACCTGTTCAGTCCTGAGTACGAGGAGCGTGAGTTCGTCATTTCCGCTCGTGATCGTTGCGACTTCACGATTGATCAGATACGTACGGTTCGTACGGATACATATCGTTATATTCGAAATTATTTTCCGGAGCGGACGCTTTCGCAGCCTCAGTATCGGGATAAGTCGAAGGTAGTGCTAGACATGAGACGACTTCACGCTGCGGGGGCGCTTACCGACTATCAAGAGGAGCATTGGTTCGGTCTACGCCCTGAAGAAGAGTTGTACGATATCGAGAAGGATCCGCATCAGGTTAATAATTTGGCTAAGAGTCCGGAGTTTGCGGCGCAATTGGAACGGCATCGAAAGATCCTGGAGGATTGGATCGCTGAAACGGGTGATTTGGGGCAAGCGGATGAGGCGGACGTTCAGCTGGAAGCTACCTATAATTTGTGGAAAGACCGCGAGCAGTTCCGCGATCAGGACACGAATCCCGAGTACGATAAATTCAGAGGTAAATAGTAAGAGAATGGCGAGGTACCAATCCGCTTGAGGGAAGGCGAAGAAGGAGAGAGGCTCGTTCGCATGAGCCCTCCGGAAACGTCCCCGCTCAAGGCGTATGTCTATGGCATGTCCTTGCTTTCTACGATTCACAAGCTCAAGACGGGGTACCCGGCTGAGGATACCTACGAGGAGATCGTTCAAACGGAAACCGTTCCCGGGGGAGAAGCGGCCAATGGGGCTATTCTATTGGCGAAATGGGGCGTCGAGACAAAGCTAGACGGAACGCATCTGGGGAGTCGGACCCGGCAAGCGTTGTTGGCCGCTTTTGGAAACTTCGGGGTGGATTGTTCGCTTTTGACTTACGACCCGAGTTTCGAGGGGTGGAAGGATATTGTTTTGTGTGGAGGTGGGACGCGTACCGTTTTTGGTTGGTTTCAGGCTCTGTTCGCGGTCGAAGACAAGTATTGGAACGAATTGAATACAGAGGCGGTCGCGGAGGCTGACGTAGTTGCTTTGGATCCATTTTTTGGTGACAGCTCCCGTGCTGTTGCGGAAGCGTGCTTGGACGTTGGGACCCCGTTCGTTTCAGTGGATGCTCCGTTTGATGATGTGTTGGCTAGGGGAGCGGCTGCGATTGTTGTATCCGGCGAGTATCGGGATCAGCAGTACGAGGGCGTTGGAAAGAGGGAGTTGCTGGAGCTGTATGCTAAGGAGTGCTCGGGCTTGGTGGTGTTTACCTCGGGAGAGGGTGAGATCTTGTACGCTGAAGATGGCGAAGTGAAATCGATAGATCCGTATGACGTCGAGGTTGTGGATACGCTCGCTGCAGGAGATTCCTTTCGAGCGGGGGTGGCGTATGCGGTGGCTCGAGGGTACGATGGGGAGAGGACTGTTCGGTACGGAGCAGCAACCGCAGCTTTAGTGTGCGCTCGATTTCCATCGATCCACCCCGTGCCGAGCTTGGATGAGGTGAAAGCGTTGGCGAATGGTCGTTAGGGCTAACGGCCGTTACCTGTAATTGCAGACGGTTTCGACTAGGGTCTCCATGTTCTCGATACGGGCGGTTGGGTGGATACCGTGACCGAGATTGAAAATGTGTCCAGGGCGGTTTTTCATGGCGTCTAGGATGCGCGTGGCGCTCTCTTTGACGATTTCGGGTTTGGTATCGAGTAGGACGGGGTCGAGGTTTCCTTGGATAGCTATGTTGGAAGGAATGCGTTCGGCGGCTTCCTCAATTGGGATTGTCCAATCAACCGCTATCGCCTTGGGATCGCAGGCGGCTTGGCGAGCGATGTGTGGTGTGGTGCCCTTGGCATAGATGATCATTGGAATCTCGTCGCGGACTGCGTCGATGACTTTGCGTATCCATTTGAGGGATGCGGCTTCGTAATCTTCGCCGGAGATGATTCCGCCCCAGGAGTCGAAAATCTGGATCGCGTCTGCTCCGGCTGCTTTTTGCATGCGGAAGTAGGCGATGAGGGCGTCGGAGATCTTCTCCATGAGGAGATCGAAGGTGGCTCTGTCTTGATAGAAGAGGGCTTTGACCTTGGCGAAATCTTTGGAGCTGCCGCCTTCGAGCATGTAGGTGCCTAGAGTCCAAGGGGAACCGCCGAAGCCGAGAAGCATCTTGGAACCGTCGAGTTCAGCGTCGATGAGCTTTAAGGCTTGGGCGACGTAGTCTAATTTTTCTTCGATGGCGGTGGTCGAGAGTTTTTCGATCTGCTCGCGGTTTTCGAGGGTGTAGTCCATGCCGATGCCACCGCGTTCGCGGAAGTGGTAGCCTTGGCCCATGGCCTCGGGGATGACGAGGATGTCGGAGAAGAGGATGGCGGCGTCGAGATTGAAGCGGCGTAGTGGCTGCATGGTTACCTCAAGCGCGAGTTCGGGAGTTTGAGCGAGCTCGAGAAAACTGTATTTTTCTTTGAGTGCTCGGTACTCGGGGAGGTAGCGGCCGGCTTGGCGCATGACCCAGATGGGAGGGCGGTCGAGTGGTTGACAATCGAGGGCGGCGAGGAAGCGTTCTTTGGAATTCATCTGCTTTGAGAAGGAATTTAGAAATTATGCGAGCCAGTCAGTTGGCTTGAGGAATGTGTCGTAGAGCTCGGCTTCTGGACTGTCAGCTTCAGGCTGGTAGTCGTATTTCCACTCTACAATAGGAGGTAGGGACATGAGGATGGACTCGGTGCGACCATTGCTTTGCAAGCCGAAGTGTGTGCCGCGGTCCCAGACTAGGTTGAACTCGACGTATCGGCCACGGCGATACAGTTGGAAACTGCGTTCGCGTTCGCCGTAGGATGAGTTGACTCGCTTGGTTACGATTTCCGAGTAGGCGTCCTTGTAGTGTTCCGCCACGCTTTTGATTAGGCCAAAGGCGTTTTCGAATCCGCCTTCGTCGAAATCGTCGAAGAAGAGACCGCCGATTCCGCGGGGTTCATTGCGGTGCTTGAGGAAGAAGTAGTCATCGCACCAAGTTTTGAATTTTGGATACAGGTGTTCGCCGAAGGGGTCGCATGCGTCTTTGGCATGTTGGTGCCAATCTCTGCAATCTTCCGTGAACCCGTAGTAGGGAGTTAGGTCGAAGCCGCCGCCGACCCACCAGATGTCTTGCTCGCCTTCTTTTTGAGCCGGAGCGATAAAGAAGCGCACATTAGCGTGGGATGTGGGGACGTAGGGATTTCGCGGGTGGATGACGATGGAGACGCCTGTGGCGTGAAAAGGGCGACCGGCGAGTTGTGGGCGATTGGCTGTTGCGGATGGGGGGAGTTTGTTTCCCATGACGTGGGAGAAGTTTACCCCTGCTTTTTCGAAGATGTCTCCGCCTTCGAGCACTTTTGAGATTCCGCCCCCACCTTCGGCCCGCTCCCAGGGATCGGTGAGGAAGGTTTTTCCTGAAACCTCATGATTCTCGAGCTTGGCGCAAAGTCTGGCTTGGTAATCGAGTAGGAAGGTTTTGGCTTGTTGGAGTTTGTCGAGGTGCACGGTGGGGTATGTGTAGCGGGAAAGGGCGTGAGGGCTAGATCTTTGTGCCTTGGGATTAATTTTTAGCTAATTGGTATTGGACCTTATTCAGTTGGAGGGGGGAAAGCCGATAGGAGGGGAATGCTCGAAACGTTTTTATTCATCTACGGTGCAATGGTTGTAGCTGGCTCTTGGCTCATGCTGAATAGTGTGGCGGAAGCTCCGGTTGGCTATGAGGACGAAGATGGATTTCATTATTTGCCGGTCGATGGCGAGGAGGCGTTGAGCGAGTTGCGAGACTAGAGCTTCACTACTTTGTCCAGACGCAAAAAGCCCTGCTGGTTTAGGTCCAGCAGGGCTTTTGTGTCTTTAGCGGTAACTTAAAATCTAAAATTAGTCAGAAGAACGGACCAGCGGCTCGTATTGGTAGCCGATGCCGTGGATGGTCTTGAGATTGTCGAGAGGTGCTTCCTTACGTTTGAAGAGATCGCGGATTTTCACGATGTACTGGTCGAGGGAGCGGCTTCGGATATCTGCATGGATGCCCCAGACGGAGTGGATCAGGTTTTTTCGTGTGATGATCGTGTCTGGATTCTCGTGCAGGTAGGAAAGGATGCCGATTTCTTTGCGGCCGATATTCACGATTTCGCCGTCTGGGAAGGTAACTTCCATAGAAGTCGGGTTGACGGAGGCGGTGTTGAACTCGAATGGCGCGTCGGTGAGCTTGACGTTTTTGGTGACGTTGAAGTCGTGGGCTACTTCCGCGCGGCGGAGAACGGCGTGGATACGAGCTACGAGCTCAGGAGCGGAGAATGGTTTGGTGACGTAGTCGTCAGCTCCGAGTTCGAGGCCTTTGACCTTTGAAATCTCCGAATCGTTGCCAGTGAGGAAGATGGTGGGGATGTTGATGTCCTCGCGCTTGAGGTCTTCCAAAAAAGAAAATCCGTTTTGATCGGGAAGGGTGAGGTCGAGCAGGAGGATGTTTGCGAAATTGTGCTTGAGGAAGCGCATCGCAAGGGCGCAGCGGTTGCAAACTTGGGTTTGCATGCCGGCCGCTTCCAGGTGCTCCGAAATCACGTTGGCGAGTTCGGTTTCGTCTTCGACGATGAGTACGAGCGGTTTTGGTTTTGTCGGCATGTCAGGAGGATACTGAGTTATTTAATTTTGAGGATCGATCACTCTTCCGTTTAATACGCTAGTGCTTGAATCAGGTGGGGCACTTAGAGAATTCAAGGTGCTTTGAAGTAAGTGATGTGGGCAACAATACCCATTTTTAACAAATGTAAAATCACAAAATGTAAAAAAATGGAATTTTCTTGCGTTCTTTTGTCTTGTGACCTGCGGCGTCTCGGTTTTTTCCCTTTTGCGTGTCACAAGAAGAGTCACTGATCATGTTTGGACTGCCGAAGGGTAGTCTCGAAGAACCAACCATCCGCCTTTTCAAAAAGGCGGGCTGGAATATCCGCAAGAGCTCGCGCTCCTACAAGCCGAGTATTGACGATCCTGAATTGGACGGACGCTTTGTCCGTAGCCAGGAGATCAGCCGTTATGTTGATCATGGATTCTTCGATTGCGGTCTTTGCGGCTACGACTGGGTAGTGGAAAACGAGTCCGATGTGGTTGAGGTTTGTGACCTCGTTTACAGCCGCGCTTCGAACCGCCCGTCCTACTGGGTTCTCGCGGTACCTGAAGCGTCTCCAATCAAGGAGATCAAGGACCTGCAAGGTAAGCGCATCGCGACTGAAGTTGTGGGCATGACACGTAACTTCCTCGCTAAGCACGGCGTTGAAGCGGAAATCGAATTCTCCTGGGGCGCGACCGAGGTGAAGGTACCGGACATGGTGGATGCCATCGTCGATCTCACCGAAACTGGTAACTCCCTTCGGGCCAATAAGCTCCGCATCGTCGACACGCTTCTAAAGACTAACACCAAGCTCATCGCTAACAAGAAGAGCTGGGAAGACCCAAAGAAGCGGGCGAAGATCGAGAATATGGCGATGATGCTCCAAGCAGCTCTCTCTGCAGCGGACAAGGTGGGCCTCAAGCTTAACGCTCCGAAGGACAAGCTCGACGCGATTCTCGAAATTCTCCCTGCGCTTCGTAACCCAACTGTTAACCGTCTCTCAGATGGTGAGTGGTCAGCGGTAGAGGTGATTCTCGAGGAGAAGGTTGTTCGTGACATCATTCCGCAGCTTAAGGAGCTCGGAGCGGAAGGTATCATCGAGTACCCGCTCAATAAGGTCGTTTACTAGGATTCGACCCTTTGATGGCCGCTCGGGGCAGCGGTCGCTACCAATCCAGTTTTTCGGCGGCGATTACTAAAAATCGCCGCTTTTCTTTATATTAGAGGGCTTTTCTCGCATTTACGCTTGCCCAAGGCAGGCGAGGGTGCGATATCCGCCCGCTCGCGACACAAAACAAGCTCGGCCTAGTCGCAAATTCTTCCGGTTGAGCTATTCAAAAATCAAACCCGAGCCGGTTCGCTGGCTCACCTCTAGGAAGGTCATCGCGGAGGTTGGAAGTTCCCGAGATGAAACCGCCACATACATCATGAGTTCAATAATGTCTGAACTTCTCGCCCAAACTTCCTTCGACCAGCTCAAGGAAGGTTCAATCGTAAAGGGCACCATCACCGAAATCCGTCAAAACGAAGTAGTCGTAGACATCGGTGGTAAATCCGAAGGACTCGTTCCTGGCCAAGAATTCGTCGACCTCGGCGAACTTCAGATCGGCGAAGAGATCGAAGTCTACCTTGAAAAGCTCGAAGACAAGGAAGGTAATCCTCTCCTCTCATTCGACAAGGCTGAGCAAAAGAAGAACTGGGAGAACATCATCACCAAGTGTGAAGAAGGTTCAATCGTTCAGGGCCGCGTAAAGGGCAAGGTCAAGGGTGGCCTCATCGTAGCGATGGGCGTCGACGCTTTCCTCCCTGCTTCCCACATCGACATCCAGCCGCCAAAGAACCTCGATCAGTACGTTGGCCAGACCTACGACTACAAGGTTCTCAAGATCAATTTGGAGCGTAAGAACATCGTTCTTTCACGCCGCGAACTCATCGAAGAGCAACGCGCAAGCAAGCGTCGCGACCTTCTCGAGCGCGTCAACCCAGGCGATATCGTCAAGGGTGTGGTCAAGAACATCACCGACTTCGGTGCGTTCATCGACCTCGATGGCATGGACGGTCTCCTCCACATCACCGACATGAGCTGGGGTCGTATTTCTCACCCAAGCGAAATGCTCAAGCAGGGTGAAGAGATCGATGTTATGATCATCGAGATCAATCGTGAGAAGGAGCGTGTCTCCCTCGGTCTCAAGCAGACCAAGTCCAACCCATGGCAAGATATCGAAGCCAAGTACCCAATCGGTGCTAAGGTTGCTGGTAAGGTTGTTAACCTCGTACCATACGGCGCGTTCATCGAAATCGAAGAAGGTGTTGAAGGTCTCGTACACGTTACCGAAATGTCCTGGACAAAGCGCATCACCAAGCCAAGCGAGCTCCTCAAGGTTGGGGACGACGTGGAAGCAGTGGTACTCGGCATCCAGAAGGACGAAGAGAAGATCTCTCTCGGTATCCGCCAGCTCGATCCAAACCCATGGGATATGGTCGTTCACAACTACCCAGTTGGCGCCCACGTACACGGCAAGGTTCGCAACATCACTACTTACGGTGCATTCGTTGAGCTCGAAGAGGGCATCGACGGCATGGTTCACGTTTCCGACATGTCTTGGACACGCAAGATCAACCACCCATCTGAAGTACTCAAGAAGGGTGACGAGATCGACGCGATCGTACTCGACGTGGATACAGGCAACCAGCGCATCTCCCTCGGCATGAAGCAGCTCGCTGACGATCCTTGGGAAGATATCGACGGTCGCTTCCGTATCGGTGACGTGGTTACAGGTACTGTTTCCAAGATCACTTCCTTCGGCGCATTCGTCGAACTACAGGATCACATCGACGGTCTCGTACACATCAGCCAGATCAGCGAAGAGCGCGTAGAGAAGATCAAGGACGTCGTAGACATCGGCGCCGAAGTTACTGCTCGCGTTATCAAGATCGACCGCGAAGAGCGCCGCCTCGGCCTCTCCATCAAGGCTGCTAACTACGACGAGTCTCAGCTCGCAGCGGAAACTCAGACATACGAAAACATGTCTGACGGCGGCGACTTGATGAACCTCGGTGACATCCTCGACCAGGCAGCTGGCAAGGACGACTAAGCCTGTATCAGTAGATTAGATACTTTCGAAGCGGAGCTCGTTTGAGCTCCGCTTTTTTTGTGCTTCAAAGGTTGTCCATTCACGAAGCTGCTAGACCGCCTGTTGTGCTGCTTCTTTACCGCAAAACCCTACGAATGTGGGAATTCAGCGCTTAGATTTAACCATTTGCCTTGAAATACGTAAGTTATTGGGAATCTTAGCCTGCGTCATGACCGTTTCTGACTTCGTACCTGTATTGATCCAAATCGCCCTCGCAGCGGGACTCGCCGGAGCTATCCTCACTGGAAGCGTCCTTTTCGGCCAGCGTGGCTCTAAAAACGCGATCAAGAACTACGCTTACGAGTGCGGTATCAAGACTGATGGAAAGACCAACACGCGCTTCTCGGTGAAGTTCTACGTGACTGCGATGCTCTTCATCCTCTTCGATATCGAAGTCCTTTTTCTAATCCCCTGGGTGCTGGTGTATCGCGAATTCGTGTTCAACGGCCTTCCGATTCTTGGTCCAATCCTCTTTTTCCTCGGTGTGCTCGTCGTCGGGCTTGCCTACGAGTTGAAGAAGGGCGCTTTGGAGTGGGAAAAGTAAAGCTGTCCTAGCCAGGTCGCAGGGGGCTTTGCCCCAAGATGAAACTCGACCGATATTTTTCGCGGAGGCGATTTCTCGACCTCGAAAGCGACGATTTTGAAGGCTCTCTCAAAGAGCTGCTCAAAACGACCGTATCCCGCTTCAAGGATCTCGAGCGGAAAAAGCTGCTCCCCGGTTTGATGCAGCGGGAGAGCACTATGACGACCTACTTGGGCAATGGTGTGGTCCTGCCTCATATCCGAGTGAAGATGCGTCGCAAATACGTCTTCGCCATTGGACGCTCAAGGGAAGGGTTCGAGTATGAAGGCTTGAAAGGGCAAGAGAAGGTTCACCTCGTGGTGCTTCTCTTGGCAGGCGAGGGGGCCAAGGATTACCTGAACGTTCTGGCTGCGGTTGCCCGGCTGGTGAAGGACCAGGCCTTTGTCGATCAACTGGTTCGCTCCCAGTCTCTTGATGAGCTGCATGACCAGATGATGGCCGCCTTCGGTGGTATTTTGGCGGCTCCGAAGAAGAAGCGTCAGAGTTCGATCAATAATTTGATGCTTCGCCAAGTGATGCGCATCGCCAAAGGGGCTCATTGCGATTCGATCGCGGTGTTTGGCGATACCATTTCCTCTGGGCAAATCGATGTGCCTGAGGGCTTCAGGGATTTCAATACGGTCTTGGTTTCCCGTCGCGCCAAGGATGGTGAGTTTATCGAGGATCAGCCTTTTGACGAGATGATCCAAGTTCGCTCGTTTTCCAACGGTCGCTTGGCCCAGATGCGTTCCGCATTTCTGGTGGGCCTAACCCGTGGCGTTTTCAGGACCCATCACAAGATTGCTTGTGTGGGTGGTTTGCCGGGCAGTGATCAGTTCGATACGCTGATGGTCATCGATCTGAAGGACGAGTTTCAGGCCCTGCTAGCTGAGAGAGAGAATTTTATGCCGGCCGACGTGTCGCCCGAAGTGCTTGAGCGTGTGATTGGCGTTGCAATGGAGCTCTCGATCGAGGGCCGCGAAGGCAAGCCGGTCGGTACGCTTTTTGTGCTAGGGGATACCAAGAAGGTCGAAAGCATGACTAAGCCACTCGTTTTGAACCCATTCTATGGGTACAAGGAGGAGGACCGAAACATTTTGAGCCCGTTTATGGACGAGACGGTCAAGGAGTTCTCCGGTTTGGATGGAGCGTTTATCATTACAGGCGACGGGGTGCTGAACTCTGCGGGGAGCTTGATTCATACGCCTGACTTCGATCAGCAGCTTCCCAGTGGCCTGGGAGCTCGCCATGCGGCGGGGGCTGCGATCTCGATCGCGACTGATTGTTTGGCGATCGTGGTCTCGTCTAGTTCGGGGCAGGTGACTGTATTCCGCAGCGGAATTGCTCTTCCATTGGTGGAGCGATCGTTTGGCGGGCGGACGCTTTGAGTCAGCTAGGTTAGATCTGCAGTTTTCCCTTGCATTCTGCTTGTGAGGTGCGAAGGTCCGTCCTCTTTAATTTTTACACACCATGCCACGCGAAGTAATCACTCTCGAATGTACCGAAGCCAAGGCTGAAGGTAAGCCAGTATCCCGTTACCTCTCTTCTCGCAATAAGAAGACCGTCACAGAACGTGTTGAGAAGAAGAAGTACAACCCGCATCTGAAGCGCCATACGGTTCACAAGGAAATCAAGTAAGCCTGCTTCGATTTAGAATTTCACAATAAAAGCGACACTTTTCGAGGTGTCGCTTTTTTGTGTCCAAATCTCCAGGGAAGAGGAGGGAAGAGGTGGCCGGAGTCGGCCTAGTTTGCGTCTGGCCGGCGTCTTGCGGCACGCCAGCTGTCGCGGTGTTTACGTATCCAGTCTAACAGGGCACGCTCGAATCCGATATCGTATCCGAGGCGTTCGGACTCGAGCCACTTGTGGCGCAGGATTTCTTCACGCTCGGCGAGGAACTCTTGGTAGAGGCTCGACTGCTTGACGAATTCGTGCTGGCCGCTCGACTGGTTTTTCTTTGCTGACATAAGTTGCATATCAGGCCCGTCTGTTTGCTTAACCTTTGGAGTATCCGGTGGACTTTTCCTTCGATAAAGATCCTCGCGATTAGCGATTTAGCAACTCGAATTCAAAGTTTGAAGGTCGTGTCCGCAGCGGATTAGCGCACGGACTAAGAACGGGAGCGATAGGGGAAAGCATTGAGGCTAAATTCTCGGAGGCCAATCTTTTTTACAGTAAGAGTGACCCGAGTTTACAATCAGGTAAGGCTGTAAGCTGATGCCATCCGGAAACTTATGCGCGTACTTTTGCGAGTAGGGAATTGGCAATCGATACAAAGACCTTGGCGGCTTCCGATTCTGGTTTGCTGAGCACGATTGGCGTGCCGGCGTCGCCGCCCTCTCGGATCGATTTGTCGAGCGGAATTTGGCCAAGGAATTCTGTGTTGAGGTCGGTTGCGGTCTGAGTGCCTCCGCCTTCGCCAAAAATGTTCTGACGCGAGCCGTCGGGAGCTTCGAGGTAGCTCATGTTCTCCGCTACGCCGAGGATCTTGACGTTGGTTTTTTCGAGCATGCGAGCGCCGCGTTTCGCAACTTGGGTGGCTGCCGGCTGTGGAGTGGTGACGAGCACTGCTCCGCTGAGAGGGATCGTTTGAACGAGGGATAGCTGGGCATCGCCCGTGCCAGGGGGAAGGTCGACGACGAGAAGCTCGAGATCGCCCCATTTCACGTTTTGGGAGAATTGCTGGATGGTCTTCATGACCATTGGGCCGCGCCAGACGACTGGAGTGTCTTCGTCGACGAGGAAGCCCATCGACATGACGCTGAGATTGTGACCCTCCATCGGGATGAGAGATTCACCTTCAACGTAGGGGCGGCCGGAAAGTCCCAGCATAAGCGGCACGGAGGGGCCGTAGATGTCGCAGTCCATGATGCCTGCTTTTTTGCCTTCTTGGGCGAGGATCTGCTGGAAGGCGCAGGCGAGGTTGACGGCGAAAGTGGATTTGCCGACTCCGCCCTTACCGCTGGAAACGGCAATGACGTGCTTTACGCCAGGGATGCCTTCAGTGGGAGCGACGCCAGCAGTCTGGCTTGGCTTCTTTCCGCCGGAGAGAACGACGGATACGTCGACCTCGTTCACTTCGGGAAGAGCGTTGAGCGCTTCCTCGACTGAATCGCGGATTGCGGGTGGGATGTTGGCGTCGGATGTGGTGATAGCGATCGAGACGCTCGCTTTACCGTCTTCGAACGCGACGTCTCGGACGATGCCGAAGGAAACTATGTCGCGGCTGAAACCCGGATATTTTACGCTTTTAAGGGCTTGGTTGATCTTTTCGAGACTCACTCTAATGCGGTAATTGAATTTTGTGCCTTTAGGCGGACTCCAGCGCTTGCTCTTAAGAAAACGTGGACCATAAAAAGGCCTTTCTTCAGAAACCTGAAACATTCGCGCCTCTGTCAAGTCTGCGCTTGTTGCTGTATGATTCTCCGATCCCTGATTTCTTTTCGTGCCACCCTTTTAATTTTGATAACGCTGCCGTTTGCTGGCGTTGCATTCGCCCAAATTGATGGCGGAACCGTGAATGTTCGCGGTATTCCGGCCACGACTCCGGTAGTCGTGGCGTCTGGTAATTCTAGCACGAAGGCGATTCTTACGACCGCGTTTCGGATCCACGGTGGGTTCGAGGTCGTTAATTCCAGCGATCAAGCCGATTTCGTGATCACGGTCGATCCGGTCGGTTCGCAAGGGGCTCGCTTGTCCATCACATCGGCTGGGAGATCTTTGTTGGGCGAAACGGTTGCGGGATCATCTAGCCTCAACGCGGTGTACAAAGCGATTGACCGAGCTATCTACAAGACTCGCGGAAAGAAGGGCTTTTTCTCGGGCAAGATCGCTTTTATCAGCGAGGAGACGGGATTCACTGAGGTTTGCACAACTGACCTTCTGTTCAGAAAGATCTCGATGTTGACTCAGGATCGAGTGAGCGCGGTTCGTCCACGTTGGTCGCCCGACGGCAGTTCGATCGTGTACACTAGTTACAAGGCTGGTTTTCCAGATATCTATCGATTGGACCTTAGGAACAACCGCCGCGAGGTGATCGCGAACTACAAGGGGCTGAACATGGACGCACGCTACAGTCCAGATGGCACGCGCATTGCGATGATCATTTCTGGCGGCAAAAACGCGGATGTTTGGGTCCGTGAGTCGAGCGGTCGTATGAAGAACCTTACAAAGTCTCGAGGCTTGGAGGCGTCGCCTTCTTGGTCTCCCGATGGAACTCGTCTTGTATTCTCATCGGACGAGCGCGGTGGGCCTCAGCTTTACGTCATGCCATCTCACGGTGGAAGCTACCGTCGTCTAGCTACGAATATTAGCGGACATTGCGCTCAGCCTGACTGGAATCCAGAGTTCTCAAACCAGATCGCCTTCAGTGCCGCTATCGGATCAGGGCGTCAGATTGTAATCTTCGACTCGACAGTAGGGAAGAGCAGGATCGTATCCAATGATCGGGGCGATGCGATCGAGCCCCAGTGGCTTAAGGATGGGCGTCACTTGCTTTATACGCACCGCCGTGCGAATCGGAGCGAGATCAAGATCTTGGATTCTCTGTCGGGTAAGAGCTACGTGATTTCTGGTAGTCGGACCAAGGTTTCTCAGCCAAGCTACGTGCAGTAGTTCGCGATACGCGGGCTGAAGCGCCGCGCTACGTTATGAAAAAAGCCGAACCCCGCGAGGAGTTCGGCTTTTGTGCGAATTGAAATTCTTTTCTGAAGCTTAGAGGGCTGCTTCGTAGTTCGCGTTGGCTGCTTCCCAGTTTACCACGTTCCAGAATGCCGCGATGTAGTCGGGGCGACGGTTTTGGAAGTTGAGGTAGTAAGCGTGCTCCCAAACGTCGAGTCCGAGAACTGGAGTCGCTCCGTCCATGAGAGGGGAGTCCTGGTTCGCAGTGGAAGTAACGGCGAGCTTGCCGTCCTTGACTGTGAGCCATGCCCAGCCGCTGCCGAAGCGAGTGGCGCCAGCCTTAGCGAAGGCTTCCTTGAATGCGTCGAGTCCGCCGAGCTCAGATTCGATCGCTTCCGCAAGCTTGCCGACTGGAGCTCCGCCACCGTTTGGTCCGATGACCTTCCAGAAGAAGCTGTGGTTTGCGTGGCCGCCTGCGTTGTTGCGAACGCCAGTGCGGATGCCTTCTGGCACGGAATCGAGGTCCGCCATTAGCTCTTCCGCGGACTTCGACTCGAGGTCGGTGCCGGCGATCATGCCGTTTACGTTGTTGATGTAAGTCTGGTGGTGCTTGCTGTGATGGATCTCCATCGTGCGTGCGTCGAAGTGTGGTTCGAGCGCGTCGTATGCGTAGTCGAGTGCAGGGAGTTCGTATGCCATTTTATTAGTGTTGGTATTAGGTTTTAGGTGAGTGGTTAAATTCGAAGAGAGATTCTTTTAAATAAAGAATAATCTTTGTCAAATCGAAGTTTTGCCCATCTCGCGCTTTAGTTGGAAGAAGGCTTGCAGCAGTTGGAGACAGTCGTCCTGCATGAGTCCGATTTCAACCTCCAAGCTGTGGTTAATGGTGGGGTAGCTGTTGACGTCGTAGAGACCGCCGAGTCCGCCCATCTTTGGGTCCGGCACGGCGTAGACGACGCGTTTGAGGCGAGACATCATGGTGGCGCCGGAGCACATGGGGCAGGGTTCCTTGGTGACGTAGAGGGTGGCTTCGTTGAGGCGCCAATTTTTTATGGCGTCGCTCGCTTGGGTGATGGCGAGCATTTCGGCGTGGGCGGTGGGATCGTTTGTGGACTCTACTTGGTTGTGGGCTTGGCCTATGACTTCTCCGCCATATTCGATCACGGCTCCGATTGGGACTTCATTCTGACGCCAGGCGTCGATGGCTCGGTTATAGGCGAGTTCCATGAAGTAGCGATCGTCTCGGTTGAGAGCTGACGGGTAGCGTTTTTCAAAAGGACACTCGGGAGCTGGTTTAGGCGGGTGCGACATGGTATTGGCAGCAAAGTAGGTGGGTATGAATACTCTTGACTAATGGCAAGGATATGAAAGGAACGACGCTTCCATCTTTTTCCGCCCTGGCCGGTGTAGCCAGATTTTGATCACCAATATATGTCAGACGAAACAATCCAAGTAGAAGGCAAGATAGTCCAAGTGCTTCCGGGAACCATGTTCCGAGTTGAGCTTGAGAATGGACACCAGGTCCTTGCCCACATCTCAGGAAAGCTTCGCAAGCACTTTATCAAGATCACGGCGGGGGACCTTGTTAAGATGGAGATGAGCCCTTATGACCTGAACAAGGCTCGCATCGTATACCGTTTGCGTAACGCGGCTCAGAACCGTAATGCTCCGATTCGTTCCTTCGGCCCGCGTCGTAGGAAGTAATTGCTTCTTGCGGGAGGCGTTTCCGCGAACAAGATTTGATCCGTGCCGAGCGATCTCGCTGAGGGTGTAGAGGATCTTCTTGCCTACCTGAGCTTAGAGAAGGGGCTTTCCGAGAATACGATGGAAAGCTACCAAGGGGATTTGGAGCAGTTTGTTGATCGGCTCCGGGCTTCCTCGACGCCGGGTAGTTGGAATCAGGTGACAGCCGCTGACGTTTCCGACTGGATTTATTCGCTGAGCGAAGAGGATTACTCGAACGCGAGTTTGTGTCGAAAGTTGAGCGCGGTTCGGGCTTTGGACAGCTATCTATTGCGGGAGCGTCGTATCGAGAAATCGTTTACGGAGATTGTTGTGGGACCGAAGCTGCGTCGCAAAGCACCTTATACGCTTACGATCCGAGAAGTAGAAAAGCTGCTATCTGCGCCTGACGAAACGACGCCGCAAGGCTTGCGGGATCGAGCGATGCTTGAGCTCTTTTATTCCTCGGGATTGCGTGTTTCGGAGCTTTCGGGACTAATGCTGCAGCAAATCGATTTGGAGCTGGGTGCATTGAAGGTGTATGGAAAAGGGTCGAAAGAGCGTGTTTGTCCCATGGGGCGCCAGGCGGTTAAAGCTCTGGAAAACTATTTGAGCAATGGGCGCCCATTTTTGGTGAAAGCTAAAACGGGCAGTTCGGTATTTCTTAGCAATCGGGGCACCGCGATTTCTCGCAAGACGATTTGGGTGATCGTAAAGAAGCACACCAAGGCTGCGGGTATCGACAAGCCGGTGAAGCCGCACATGCTGCGGCACTCGTTCGCGACCCATTTGCTGACGGGAGGGGCTGACTTGCGAGTTATTCAGGAGTTGCTGGGCCATTCGGATATCGCGACAACGCAGATCTATACCTCGGTGGAGTCGGAGCGAACTCGAAGCGCCCATGAGGAGTTTCACCCGCGGAGTCGGGAAGGCGACATTGCTCTGTAGTGAGGGGTTGGAGACGATGCTGAAAGCAAGACGGGCGACACTCCGAAGAATGTCGCCCGTTTGGGAAAAGTTTATAGGTTGGTTTCCGAATTAGAAAACAGGCGTAACGCTTGTTTTCTTGCCTGGTTCTGCGACCTCGTTGTATCCAGCGCTCCAGTACTCATCGTTGATAAGTACCTTGAACTCGAACGCTGTTGTAACGCCAGCGATGTCGATGCTCCAAGACGAGTCCGCCTTGCAGTCCATTGGTACGCCTTCTGACCAAGATAGGCCAGGTGCGGCGCCACGCAGGTACAAGGTGTTGCCAAATCCGACATCGACGCTAGCGGCGATGGTTGTCTTTGGCGTAGCCTTCTTTGCGGTTTTCTTGGCTGCTGCCTTCTTAGGTGCCGCTTTTTTAGCGACCGCCTTCTTGGGAGCGGCTTTCTTAGCGACGGCCTTCTTAGCGGGAGCCTTTTTGGCGGCTACCTTTTTGACCGGGGCTTTCTTAGCCACCTTCTTGGCGGGTGCTTTCTTAGCGGCTACCTTTTTAACGGCAGCCTTTTTGACAGCTTTCTTAGCAGCTTTTTTGGCAGCGGCTATAGTAGTCTTTTTCATGAGTTTGTCTTCTTATTGGTACCGGTAGCGTGTTGAGGGTCTCGTAAGTTGGAACGTCAGCATTGCTCCGATTTACGCGACTCAACACTTATTTTGCGCAATAGCAACAGCATGATGCTTCCCCGGCGTTACGCCAGAGTAACGTCTGTCGCTATTGGCAGTCGGTAGCAATGGACGTGCCAATGCTACTCTGGGAGTTGGAAGAGATTTCCGTGGAGTTTCCAAGCACTAAAAAGCCTCGCAGGTACGCTGCGAGGCTTTGGAAATTAAGTTTGAGCTTGTTGTTAGCGAATAACGAGCAGCTCGACTTTACGTTCTTGAGCCATTTGAGCTGAGGTAGCTCCTTCGATGGCCTTGAGGTCGCCTTGGGAGAGAGTCTTCAGGCGGCTTGGGTCGACTCCCATGGTTACGATGTAGTCGAGGGCGCTTTTTGCGCGGCGGTCGCCGAGGGCGAGGTTGTACTCCTGAGTGCCGCGCCAGTCGCAATGTCCTTCGAGAATCAGCTTCGCGTTCGGGTTGCTGTTGAGGAAATCGGCTGCGTTTTGGAGAGTGGGGCGTTCTGTGGGAGCGATCGCGGAGGAGTCGAACTGGAAGAGAACGGGAGAGAACATGTTGCGGTCAGCTCGAGCGATAAGGTCTTCGAGGCTGGCGGTTCCCCAATCGTCGCGGGATTCGAGCAATGCGCCGTCGCCTTCGAGCTCCATGCTGTTAAAGGTGTCTGACTGCTGGCCGGATTCGTAACCTGGACCCATCACGGTGTCTAGGGGGTTGGGGCGACGAGGCTTTTTGGAGCAGCCGGTAAAGGCGAAAGCGATGAGGGAGGCGGTGGCGATAAGGACGATTTTCTTGAACATGATGGAGAGCTTGGTCTTCGTATTATGCGACTATCGGTATTCGCTAAACTTCGGCAAGAATTTACTGGCAAGAGTTTAGAGGGAATTTCGCTGCTAATGATGGAAAACCAAGAGGAATGTATTGTTTTGCTGGATAACGGTTCGCTGAGGCCGGATTCTGTACGGAGTTTACGGCGAATCGCGGCTGAGCTTGAGGGAAGGATCGGCAAGAAGGTACATCCGGTCTCGCTGCTGCATTCGAGCAAGATTCCAGCGGAGGATCTCGATGGGCAGGAAGCGGCGACTTGGAGACGCTTTTTGCGAAAGAGTATAGAAGAGGGAGTCGTTCGGTTCCGAGTTGTTCCCTTGTTTTTTGGTCCGAGTTCGGCGGTGGTGGATTATATGCCGAAGGTGACGGCTGAGGTCGCGGCGAAGCATGGGGCAGCGTCGGTGGAAGTGGCGGGGACATTGATCGATCCGGCACGTGAGAATGAGGACGGGATCGCCGTTTTGTTAAGGGATCTACTTATCCGGAATTTGGATACAGTTTCGCTCGATGGAGTGGTTTTGGTCGACCATGGAAGTCCGTTGCCTGAGGTTGCCGCGTGCCGAGATCTGGTGGGGCGGCAGTTGGCGGAGCTATTGAAGACGCCGGCTGGCGGGTTGATCGCATCGTCGATGGAGCGTCGAGAGGGGGAGGAATACGATTTTTGCGAGCCGTTGCTGGAAAGGGCTCTGGGGTTCGCGAAGGATCGTGGCTGGAAGCGGGTGGCTTTGAGTCAGCTTTTCTTTTCACCTGGGCGTCACGCGGGGCCGGGCGGAGATATCGCTCAGATCGTGGCGGATTCTGAGCTGGTGCGTGAAGGTGGGGAGGTCCTGTTCGCTCCTCTGGTTGGCGAGAGTCCGATGCTGGCAGATTTGCTGGAGCAGCGGTATCGGGAGGCGTTTGGGGCTTCTTCCTGAAAAAGAGAAAGGATGGAAGGCGTGGCCTTCCATCCTGCAAAAGGTGGGATCTCTCCCTTTTGGGAATTGTTGTTTGGCTAGATCGCTGGCTCGAGGTCGATGAGACCGTTTTGCATGGCGTAGCGGGTGATGCTGGCGACGTTGTGAAGATCGAGCTTTCGCATCATGTTCGTGCGGTGATTGTCGACGGTCTTGATGCTTAGTCCGAGTTTGCCGGCGATCTCCTTGGTGCTGTGACCTTCGGCGATCATTTGCAGGACCTCACGTTCGCGTTCGGTGAGGGTGTCCTTGGAGCGTTGGACGTTGCCTGGATTGGCGACTACGCTGCGGATGAGTTCCGCGACGTTGGGTCCGAAAAAGGTGCCGCCTTCAGCTACGATGCCGAGTCCGTTGATGAACTCGCGAAGGTTTGCGGTTTTCTCGACGAATCCGTGAGCGCCTGCTTCTAGCATGTCCTTCACGATGGATGGATTTTGGTAAGCTGAGAAAACCAGAAAGCGAGTGTCTGGGAGCTGGCGGTTGAGTCGACGGACGATTTCCAGGCCGTTGAGGCCGGGGAGGCGGGCATCGACGATGACGATGTCCGGCTTGAGATCTTGGATTTCCTTTAGAGCGTCTTGGCCGTTTCCGCAGCCTCCGATGATCTCGTAGTTATGGCGCTCGAGAACATCAGCTAGCATTTGGCGGACAGCGGTCAAATCGTCTACTATGTAGAGTCGTTTCATGTGGTGTCTTAGATTCTTTGGCTGGATTGCGGGGCGGTCAGTCCCCGTTGGTGGTTATTTGCCAAAAACTATATGAGGATAAGTCCCCACAGCAAGCTATAGGGGTATAATTCACATTCGTTTGAAGTTTGGATTCAAAATTTAGTTAAGCGCTTGACCACGTTTGTAAGTGATTTGTGAAGATTGAGGTGAACTGCCTAAAAAACAGCCCAATTGGATGAGTGTTTTTCGCGTTTGAGGGAGGGGCCTTTAAGAGAGGTGTTTAGGTTGTAGTACTGTTTGTAAGTGATAGATTTAGAGTTGTTTACACGAGAGGCATGAAGAGAGCTAGGGGGTGTTTAGGTGATCGTAAAATATTTACGAGCCATGTTGCTGGGAGTGCCTTCGATGCTGCATCGCTCCGTGGAGCGGCCATCTTTTTCAAGCGTGCGTGTCTGCCCTATCTTTGATGATGGGATCTAGGGTGTTTACGTGTTTATACCCGATCGTGACTCGTTGATTCCAAGAGCTACTCGTTTTTCCCTAGTGCATTAAGGGGTTTGAGTGGTCAGGATGATTTTTCCTTGGTGGCGGCCTTCGCCAAAACGCTGAACGAGTCGAGGGGCTTCTTTTAGGGGGAAGGGGCCTTCTACTAGAGGAGTGAGTTTTCCTGACGCGCAGAGTTCGCTAACTTGATCCAGGTCTCGGTTTGTTTGTATGCCTACAATACGTATCCGCTTTTTGGTGAATAGGTGGATTAAGGGGGCGACGAGAAAGGTCAGGAGGAGATGTCTTGTTCGTCCACCGACTGTTACATATCTACCGCCAGGGTGGAGGGCGCGAAGATAGGAAAGAGGGAATCGATTGGTTTTTGTATCCAGAATAAGGTGATACTGCCCGCCGTTTCTCGTGAAGTCTTCTGCCTGGTAGTCGATCGTCTTGTTGTAGCCTTGCTCCTTCATGGACGCGGCTTTGTCGGCGCTATCGACCCCAGTGACATCGTCGACTCCATGGGCTTTGGCGAGCTGAACGGCGAGCGTGCCGACTCCTCCGCCTGCTCCGTTTGCGAGCAGGGACTGGCCAGGTTGAAGTTCGCCTGAATCGAAAAGCCCTTGGATGGCGAGCATTGCGGCGTGCGGGAGGGCTGCTGCTTGGAAGTGGCTGATTGATTCTGGCTTTTTCGAGACCGTGGATGCGGGTACGCAAACGTATTCGGCAAACCCGCCGAAGCCGCATTCAGAAATGTCGGCATAGACGGCGTCGCCTTCCGCGAGTGTTGTTACTTCAGAGCCTCGTTTTTCGACAACGCCGGAGATTTCAGCGCCTGGGATTCGGACTTTGGGGCTGAAGAATCCGCATAGGAGGCGGATGTAGAAGGGCTTGGCTCGTGTCAGGCACCAGTCCCAGTCGTTTACGGCGGTAGCCACTATTTTGACGAGAACTTCATCTGGTTTGGGCGTTGGGGTGGGGTGTTCTTCGAGGGCGAGGTCGCTGGGACTGCCGTATTTTTTGAGGACGATGGCTTTCATGGTTGGATTCCGCTCACCTTTCGACGGATTTCTAGCTTGTTCAATTTCGCAAAAAACAGTCTAATAGAGTCTTGACTTGGAAGAGTTGGCACACAGGTTTTGCCATCTCTTTTTGAGAGATGCCAGGGTAGCTCAGTGGTAGAGCAGGAGACTCATAAGCTCTTGGTCGGCAGTTCAAGTCTGCCCCTTGGCACCACTCTCTCGAATTTCTAGAACCGGTTCCGGAAGGGACCGGTTTTTTCGTGTTTCGAGCTCTTGAACTGCCGACCAAGAGCATAGTGCGGCAGTGGCTGCGCGTCTCGCTTTGCTTCGGTACAAGTCTGCCCCTTGGCACTACTCTCTCACTTTCGGCCGATCCTAGCAGGGTCGGCCATTTTTGTGTTCCCAACTCTTGAACTGCCGACCAAGAGCACAGTGCGGCAGTGGCTGCGCATCTCGCTTTGCTCGGTACAAGTCTGCCCCTTGGCACCACTCTCTCGAATTTTAGGACCGGTTCCGGTAGGGACCGGTTTTTTCGTGTTCGGATGTTTGGGGCTACGCGGCGTGTCGCGAGCGACAGCCCTACGAGTGGAGTGACTAAAAGTATAGGTATAGGGCGATGAAGGCGACGAGGTAGAGGGTCCACCAGAAGCCGAAGCTGCGGTGCCAGGGCTTGGGGGATGCTGGTCTCTCTGGAGTGTTTTCTTTCAGGAATTCTAGCTGTTCCTTTGTGGGGGCTTGGTCGAGGAGGCTTATTACGATGAAGATGAGGGCGAGCAGTGCCGCGAAGAGGGGCAGTACGTGATAGTAATGCATTTGCCCAAGCGCTTCTGGCAGAAGAGAGCTGAAGGCTGGTAGGGAGCTGCTGAGATTGTAGTAGACTCCGAGGAGCAGCCCTGTGGAAAGGGTGGCTAGACAGGCTTTGCTGGTCCCGCGACTCCAGAAGCGGCCGAGTACGAAACATAAGCCTGTGGGCATCATTATAAAGCCGCCGAATTTAAGCATCAGGTCGAAGATGCCTTGCTGCACGGTGAGAAAGATGGGCGCCATGGCGACGCCCCAGATGATGTTGCAGACTGCTATGGACTTGCCGATGAGAATGCCTTTTTGAGGATCGGCCTTTTTGCTGAAAGTGGGGTAGATGTCGATGGATACGATGCTGGCGAGCGTGTTGATGCCGGAGTCTTGGGTGGACATCATGGCTGCGATCATCCCTGCGAGGACGAGTCCAGAGAGGCCGACGGGGAGAAGTTCGCGGGTAAGGGTGGTGAAGGCGGTGTCGGGGTGGATTTCGGGGAAGAGTTGGGCGGCTATGAGTCCGGGGAGGATGAAGAGAACAAGGCCGGACATTTTGAGCCCGGCTCCGAGAAGCATGCCTTTTTGTGCGTGTTCGAGACTTCGCGCTCCGAGGACGCGTTGCAGCATGGTGATATTCGCGAAGGCGAAAAAGAAGGAGGCCATTAGCTGTCCGGTCATCATGGCGCTCCAGGGAAATTCGGGATCGTCGTGCGGAAGTAGGAGCTCGAGTTTGCTGGCGGGAATGGCGGACCAGAATTCGGAGAATCCTCCGAGGGCGAAGATCCCCATGATCGCGACGAGCAGTCCGCCGAAGATCATGATGACTACTTGAGCGGCGTCGGTTATGACGACGGCGGTGAGGCCTCCAAGAACTGAATACAAGCCGACGGTGCAGGCGATGACGGCGCTTGCGAGGTAGATGTTGGCGGGGGTGATCTCGAATTGGAAAAGGCTGAGTATAGCCAAGGAGCCCGTGTACATGGTGAGCGGGCTGGTGAGGATGGTGAATACGATGAAGACGCCGCCGTAGAAGACTTTAGCCCATTTGTTGAAGCGTTTGCCGAGGAACTGGGGGAGGGTGGTGATGCTTGACCGAAGGTAGATAGGAATGAAAAGCAGGGCGGAAACCGTCATGCCTAGGCCGCCGAGAAGCTCAGGGGTGAGGGCGGCGATCCCGACTTTGTAGGCTTTGCCTGTTCCGCCTACGAAGAAGGCCATGCTGATATTGGTGGCGAAGAGGGAGAAGCCGACCATGACCCACCCGAACTGACGGTTGCCGAGGAAGTAGCCTTCTTGGGACTTCGAGTGTTTTCGGCCTATCCAGATTCCCACTACGGTAATGGTCACCAGGTAGGCGGCCACGACGGCAAGATCGATGTAGTGACTGTTCGGCATCAGGGAACCAGGATTTCAACGGCGTAGCGAGGGAAACGCCTATTGAGAGCTGGTTCCAGACTTAGGAGCAATTAAAATGAGTGATGCGTGGCGCGCTCTACATGCGGAACTGTTTGCGGTAGTCGCGTGGGGTGGAGCCGGTGGTCTTTTTGAAGACGTGGGTCAAGTAGTTGTAGGTGGCGTAGCCGCAAATCTCGGCGATGTCCTGCATGGGCAGGTTGGTTTCGGCTAGGAGAGTGCGGGCTTTGTTGATGCGGATACGTCTAATCTCGTCGATGAGGGAGCGACCGAAGGCTTTTTGGAAGCGGCGTTCGAGGGAGCGGCGAGCCATGGGGACGGCTTTGAGGATGTCGGTCATGCTGATGTTCTTGAAGGCGTTGGCCTGCAGGAATTCGACAACCTGTACGAGCTTGGGGTCTTCGACAGCGAGGGTATCGGTGGAGAGGTGCTCGATGATGCCGCGTGGTGGGAGGTAGATCGGCTCGCTGGAGACTTGCTTGCCTTGCATTTGCTCGTGCAGGAGCGATGCGGCCTTGTAGCCGATTTGATCGGTGGGCGAAAGGATGCCGGATAGGGCCGGGAAACAGGCGTGGCTGAGGAGTTCGTCGTATCCGCCGCTCAAAACCGCAACGTCGTGCGGGACTGAAATGTTGGCGGCGAGACAGCAATCGACCACCTCGCGAGCGAAGTGGTGACCCCAGGCGAGAACGCCGACGGGCTTGGGGAGTTGCTTGAGCCAGCCAATGAGCGCTTGCGCTTCATCGGGAGCGTCGGAGCGTGGGCGAAAGAGGTTGAAGGAGAGGTCGGCGGAGTCGGCGTTCGATTGGAAGGTGTTGGCGTACCAGGTGGTGTTGGGATTTCCGGCGGGACCTATGAAGGCGACGTTGCGCAGTCCGCGGTCGACGAAGTGGCGAATGGCCATGTCGGCGCCGATGGCGTCGTCGGTCCGGATGACGGGGGCGGAAAAGCCTTCGAGTGGGGTGTCGGCTACGTTGACGATGGGGAGGCCGGCATCCCTGATGTTTTGGGCCAGCTCGGGGGTGGTCACGCGGGCGATGATCCCGTCGCCGCTCCACCCTTTGGGCAATTCTTTCGGCTCGCGGGGAGTGCTTTCGCTGATGTAGAGATGCCAGGGGCCGACTTCCTTGACGTAAGCGAGGATGCCTTTGATGAGGCGGCGGCCCCATTCGTTGGTGGTGCTGACGAGAATAGCGACTTTGGGGATGTTTTCGTGGCTACTCATTTTCTGGGGGTTGGTTGGTTTCTGAGGGGATGGGATCTTGCATTGTGGTGCGGCGCGAGCGCCGACCCTACATTTGCTTTGCGTCGGCTACAGGTTTACGCCGGTGCCTTGGACTTGGCTTTCGTTGCCCCAGATAATTTGCCAAGGGTCGCGGGTTTCAATTTGGAAGGCTTTGATCTTGTCCTGCATTTTGGTGAGCAGGTCGGCGTGTTTGTCGTCGAGAGCGAGATTGTTGAGCTCGTTGGGATCTTTGGAGAGATCGTAGAGTTCGAACTCGGCGCGGAACAGGTAGTCACTCACCTTGCGGTTGCCGAAGTACTCCTTCTCGGCTCGGTGAATACCTTGCCAGGTGGAGGCGGCCCAGAGGTCGGAAGCGAAGGGGTAGGGCTGGCGGTAGGCGACGTTCCAGATGAGCTTGTAGTTGCCCTCGCGCACGACGCGCATCGGGTAGTACATGGTGATTTCGTGGAAGATGTGTGAGGCGTAGATCTCGTTCCAGCCTTTGGGATTCTTCTTGTTGAGAATCTTTTTGAAGGAGCGTCCGTGGAACGCGTCGGCATCGAAGTCGGCTCCGGCGAAATCGAGCAGGGTAGGAGTTAGGTCTGCCCAGCTGATCATGGCGTTGTTGACGAGACCTTGTTTTGGGGAGCGAGGGTCTTTGACGATGCAGGGGAGTTTGATGCCAGGCTCGTAGACAGTGGTCTTGGCTCCGGGGAAGGCGATGCCGTTGTCGGAGATGTAAATGATGATGGTATTGTCCGTCTTGCCGGCCTTTTTGAGCAGCTTCTGGAGCTTGCCGAGGCCTTGGTCTATCCGGGAAACGGATTGGTAGTACTGAGCCATTTCCTCGCGACATTCCTTGGTGTCGGGGAGGAAGGGAGGCACGATGACGTCCGCCGGGTCGTACTCGACGACTTTTTCGCCGGGGTAGCCGCCAGGGGTGTTACCGAAGCTGTTGGGGGCGTCCCATGGATCTGGCTTGAAGGGGTGTCCGCGGTGTGGGTCGTCGGGGCAGAAGTAGAGGAAGAAGGGTTTGTCTTGATTGATGACGTCCTTGCAGGCCGTGGCCATTTCGATGGTTGAGCGAGGGTCGGCCTGGAGAGTCGTGTTGAAGCGATAGACCGACTCGGGGGCGAGGTGGTATTTGCCGATGCGAGCGGTGTGGTAGCCTTCTTCTTCGAGGAGGACGGGGAGGGACTTTTGGTCTGCGAAGGTACTGAAGTGGTGGTAGTCGTGGGTGTGGCCGTAGGAGCCGGTGCCATGGCCGAATTTGCCGGTGAGGATGACGGAGCGGCTGGCGGCGCAGCTGGCGCTGGTGCAGTAGGCTTGGGTAAAGCGGACTCCTTCTTCGGCGAGACGGTCCATATTTGGCGTCTTGATGACGGGATTGCCGTAGCAGCCAAGGGCGTCCATGCCGTGGTCGTCTGAAACGAAGAGTATGATGTTTGGCTTATCGGCAGCTGCGGCGAGGTGGGCGAGCGCTGCGAATAGGAGGGAGAGGAGGATGCGTGTGGGAATCATGGGTAAAATAAGTGGGGATGCGGAGTGTCGGTCGTTGGGGCAAGAGGGGGGCGGGTCGACGCCCCGCCCTACAGTTTAGTGTGCTACTGGACGCCGGAGTATTGTTCGACCTCCATTTCATTTTCCCATTTAATCAGTTTGACTGTGAGCTTTTGGACCTTTTCCGGATGCTGGGCGGCGAGGTCATTGGTTTCGCCTTTGTCTTGGGAAATGTTGAAGAGCTGGAGTTTTCCGCTGCGGTAGGCGAGCAGCTTCCAGTCGCCTTCGCGGACTGAGGCGTAGAGGTCCTCGTAGGCCCGATAGCCGTAGATGGGCTCGCCTCGTTTGAGCAATTTGTTCTTCTTGATGGTGCTGAGAAGGGAGGTTCCGTCGAGGTCTTGAAATTTGGATACATCGCCTCCTGCGATTTCGACGAGGGTTGGGAAGAGATCGGTGGATTGCACGACGCTGTTGTTCTCGGAACCGGACTTGGTGACTCCTGGCCAGTGGAAAACGAATGGGACGCGTGCTCCTCCTTCGAAGAGGGTGTCGTGGCGTTTGCCTCCGTGGAAGGGGGAGTTGTCGAACATGCCGCCTTGGTCGGAGAGGAAGATGACGATGGTTTCCTTCTCAATGCCTTTGTCTGTGATGGCTTGGCGGATACGTCCGACGGAGTCGTCGAGCGACTTTACCATGGCGGCGTAGTGGGCGTAGCGGCCTTCGAGGCCTTTTTCTTGGAAGTGCTTCACGTAGTCAGCTCGTCCATCATGAGGACCGTGCACCGTGTAGTACCAGAGGGAGAGCATAAAGGGCTGGTCCTTGTCGTAGTCCGAGATGAAGTCGACGGTTTCGTCCGTGAGCTTGTCGGTGAGGTAGCGCTCTTTTTCGCCTTTGTAGACCTCGGAGTTGACGAAATAGGGCGGGTTGAAGCCTTTGGGGTGGCCCCAGTTCGAGGTGCCGATTTGTTGGTCCCAGCCTTGGTGGATCGGGTGATAGGGCTCATGGCCGAGGTGCCATTTGCCGACGAAGAGGTTGTAGTATCCGAGCTCTTTAAGGGCTTCGGCGTAGGTCGTGTGCTCGAGGTGGAGCCAATTGGGGATGGGAAATTGAGCGGGATCGGTTGGCCAGAGGCTGGTGGGCTCCTCGGTCCGGCCGAACTTGTCGAAGCCGTTCTTGTTGGCGGCGGTCGGAATGTGACGAACCATCTTGATGCGAGCCGGGTGTTTTCCGGTTACGAGGGTAGCTCGGCTCGGGCTGCAGGTAGGGGTCGGAATGTAGGCCTGTTGGAAGTCGAGTCCTTCGTGGGCGAGGGCGTCAATGTTTGGAGACTCGAAAACGTCGGGATTTCGGTAGCCGAGGTCGGACCAGCCCATGTCGTCTACGAAGAGGAGGACGATGTTGGGCTGTTCTTTAGCTTGTAGCGGGAGGCAACTTAATAGCGCCAAGGTAGCTGTTGCGATGAGCTTGATTGGGGGATTCATTGATTAGCTCTGTTTGTCTTTCTTTTTAGCCTTGGCCTTGGCTTGCTTAGCCATTTTGCCCCAGGCTTGGGTTTCCATCAACTCGCCTGCTTCGAGGCGATCCCATAGGTCGGGGTGTTTGGCTTTGATAAATTCGCGAGAGATGCCGGCTCCGAGGCCTTGCTCAGGTCGGCGTTGGCCGAGGTCCTCGAGGCCGTAGTCCTTGTTTTCCGACTGCCAATCTTCTTCGAGGGAACGCATTTCGGCGAGCACGTTTGCGTACTCTGGATTGAGGGCGAGGTTGTTGAGTTCGTGGGGATCGTTTTCGAGATCGTAGAGTTCTTCGACGGGCTTTTCGTCCAGGAAGTGCGTCATCTCAGCATCGCTGAGTTTACCCTCCGCCTTTAGTTTGCGCATTACGTGGAGGGCGGGGCGGTTGAGTTCGAGGTAGGCTTGGCTGGTGTTCCAAGGTACCTCTGGCATGTGGTTTTTGATGTATTTGAATTTCTTGGTCGTGACGCTGCGAGAGCACTCGTCGATTTCGTCCCAGATGTCGCGAGCGGAGCGGACGTAGTCGCGGTACTGAGGATTCTCGACGCCGAAGATAGGCTTTGAAGTGATGTAGTCTGGGATCTCCGCGCCTGCGAGTTCAAGTATGGTGGCGGAGATGTCGGTGGTGCAGATGAGTTCGTCGACGATTGTGCCTGCTTCGACGTATCCAGGCGCCCAGACGATCATGGGGACGTGAATGCCGGGTTCTTGCAGGTAGCCTTTGCCACGAAGGTTGCAGCGACCGTTGTCGGCGATGAAGATGATGATGGTGTTCTCGTACATGCCCTTGGCCTTCAGGTCCTGAATGATGAGGCCGATTTCGTTGTCCATGTATTCGACAGTGTCGAGATAGGCTGCCCAATCGTAGCGAATTTCGGGAGTGTCGGCGAAGTAGGGCGGGAGCTGTATTTCGTCGACGGATACGGGGTCTTTGGAGGCTTTTCGGATGGGATTCCACCAATCTCCTCGATGGGTGACCTTTAGTTGGACCTGATTGAAGAAAGGTTGGTCCTCTGGCTGGGGATCGCCGATCTTGTCGAAGAGTCCGAACTGGGTCTTCCCATCGTAGGGGCCGGTTGCCTCGGTTTTGAAATTACAGTCGATTTTCGTGCCCTTTTGCATGACGAGATCGCTTCCGAGGATGCAGGTGTAGCCGGCGTCCCGAAGGAAGGAGGTGATGGGCTTGTAAGGGGCGGCGAGAGGGACGTCGCGGTTGCTACGGTGGTGGTGGGCGTTTATCTTTGTCTGGTGCACTCCGACCATCATCGAGGAACGATTGGGGGAACAGATGGGATTCGCACAGTAGGTACGATCAAATCTCGCTCCTTCTTCGGCGAGACGGTTGAGGTTTGGGGTCTGCACGCCGGGAGTTCCGTAACATTCGAGGTCGGTACCCATGTCTTCCGCCATCAACCATATGATGTTTGGTTTTGTGTTGGAACTTGCAGAGAGATAGGGACTTAGCAGTGAGGCGATGATTGCGGTCGCAACTAGGTTGAAACGTTTGAGAGTCACGATGGTTTGGTAGTCTTTATTTAAAAACGCCGTATTTCGGGCGATGGGATAAGTGCATAGAATAGCAGAAAATGCCGTTTTCGAAATGCGAAAAGGCGTAAAACACATACGTGTTTGCGACATTTGTATAAGGGGAAGGGCAAGGAGATCGATTTCTGTTCGCTGAGAGTTTTTTTGAGGGCGAAATGTATCGATGAAATGGCTACGCTAGAACGGATTTTGTTTAGAGTGCCCCTGTCGACTTAGGGCGAGTTTTCTTGTTTGTGAAGGCTGTGGTGGAATCGTCCGACGTGGTGATGCTGGGGTGGTTTAGGTACTTGTAGAATTTATCGAAAAATGCCGTGTTTCAGGCTAAATTCAGCTCGCCGGCGGTCCTCAGCTTTCTCATTTATCTGTTTCAACTCATCCATCTTTGACCGTTTGGCTCGGCCGCGGTTAGAACTCGGTCAGCGTTAGACTAGGGAGTTTTCGCTTCCTTAGAATTGTAACCAGTGAACGAATCGAAATTACCCCCAAAAAAATTAAATCTGCGATCAGAGAATTGTGGTCGAGTAGACCGCTTGTAGGGCCGTTCGAATACAAACCCATAAAATTTAGAAGTTATATATCGCTACTAATATATAGCACCCAAAAGAGAAAAGAGTATATGAGAAAGAGAGAAACCCCTTTGTTGTTGAGCGTTCTAGCTGCAGTGCTTTTGGCTTCCCTGAGCTTGCAGGCGAGCGCGAAAGACCTGAAGATGTCTGACGTAAAGACCAAGTTCGCAGCTAACCTGGCTCTCTGGTACGGTGGCAAGAAAGCTCCCATGCTTGAGAAGATCGAAAAGGCGCATGCTGATGGATTCGATGCGATCGAGTTCTGGCAATATGGTAAGGAAGACCTTCCCGCGATCGCGGCCAAGTGTAAGGAGCTCGACATGACAGTCGTCCAGTTCACTGCTTGGGGAAAGTCGATCACTTCAGGCGAGAACATCGATGAGTTCGAGGCAGGCATTAAGGATGCGTTGAAGGCTGCCAAGATTCTTGGGGCCAAGAAAATGACTGTGGTGGGCCACAAGTGGACCAAAGGACTCTCCGAGGAGGAGCAAGTTGCAAACTACACAGCGGCTATGAAGCGTGTTGCTCCTCTTTGCGAGGAAGCGGGTGTCATGATCATCATCGAACCTTTCAATCCGATCAATCACGGCCACAACTTGCTCAATGGCAGCCAGCTCGCAGTTGAGATCTGCCGCGAAGTCGATTCGCCAATGATCAAGATCAACTGGGACTTCTACCACATGCAGCTGACGGAAGGCGCGTTGATCACTTATCTCGAGCGAGGGATCGATCAGGTTGGTTATCTCCAATTGGCCGATACGCCAGGTCGCCACGAACCGGGTACAGGCGAACTTAACTACAAGGCTATTCTCAAGGCTGCGTATGATCTCGGGTACCGTGGATACGTGGGGGTCGAGTGTAGACCCAAGGATACCGAGAAGAAGGCTGTTCAACGACTGCTCAAAAACGCGTACTAAGATTTTAAGGACATAAAGGATTTGCTATGAAAGACACCCCATCGACCAACTCAGCGACAAGCCGTCGTAGTTTCATTCAAAAAAGCGCGGTAGCTGGTGCCGGCTTCATGATGATGCCCAGTGGCTCTCTGTTCGGGAAGACCTCCGCGAACAACAAGCTCAATATCGCTCTCATCGGGGCGTATGGACGCGCGAAGGCGCACTACCAGACCTTGCACAATGAAAACGTGGTCGCGATCTGTGACGTGAGCGCGGAAAACTTGGCGTTTGCTCAAAAGGAGTTTCCAAAGGCGAAAGCTTATACGGACTGGAGAAAGTGTATCGACCACAAGGGGATCGACGCGGTGCTTTGTTGTACGCCGGACCATCACCATGCGTTTATCTCGAACTGGGCGCTGAATCGGGACCTCCATTGCTACATGGAGAAGCCGTTGGCTATCACGGTCGAGGAGGCTCGCATCGTTCGTAAGACTTATCTCAAGAAAAAGAAGAAGCTCGCTACTCAGGTAGGGATGCAGCGTCATGCGATGGAGAATTTCCCACGCTTGCGCGAGATGATCCTCGATGGAGCGATCGGCACTCTCAAGGACGTGCATGTCTGGGGTAATCGTCAGATTCCAAAGCCAGGCTATCTTCCAGCAGCGGGCAAGCCGCCGGCCGGTCTCGACTGGGATCTTTGGCTCGGACCGTCTCCAGATCACCCATACAATCCTGAGTACTTTGTGGGCCGACCAGGTGCGAACTGTCTCCAATGGAACATGTACTGGGACTTTGGCATTGGCCAAATGGGCGATATGGGAAGCCATACCATGGATTTGATCTGGAATGTGATCGACGCCGATCTGCCAGACAGTGTGAAGGTGAGCTCTCCGGAGGCTTTCAACCCGGACGTGACTCCTGTTAATCTTACTTCGTCCTTCATTTTCCCGAAGAATAGCTGGCGTGATAAGCTCCGCGTAACTTGGTACCAAGGTGGAGCGATGCCAAAGTCACCGTCGAAGTGGGTCGATCTGAACAAGATTGGTCACGGAGCTTTCTTCAAGGGAGACAAGGGCTTCATCATCGCTGACTTCCGAAGCCGTATGCTCTATCCGTTTGGAAGCAATGCAGACTTGTCCTACTACACGCCACGCAAGAAGAGTGATCAGATCCCGCCGATCGACAACTTCCAGGAGCAGTGGACAAGTGCTTGTAAGCAAGGCGATCCCTCAAAGACTGCGTGTAACTTTGAATACAGCGCGAACATGATCGAGACGATGTGTCTAGGACTGGTAGGCTACCGGGCGGGTATTGGCGAATCCCTTACTTACGATGGTAAGAAGGGTAAGATCACCAACCTCGCGAGCGCGAATCAGTATCTGACCAAGCCTTACCGCAAGGGGTGGACAATGAACGGCTAGTCGCTCGTTAACTCTTTTGCACAAAAGCCTCCCTGTTTCGGGGAGGCTTTTTTCGTCTGATGCTAGTCCTCAACGGACCACAGTGGAGAAGGTTGTGAATGGCCGCTGGGACAGCGGCCGCTACCTTAGACTGTAGGGGCCAAAGATTATGGATTTTATCTTAGGTCGCCGATGATTTCTACCTCGGGGTGTTTGGTTTGGAGCTTGGCGATCGTCTCTGTTGAGATTTTTGTTTCACCGAGGTAGAGGGTTCGGAGATTTGGGAGCGTGGGGAGTTCTTTGAGGATATCGTCGCCCGTTGGCGTGCCGTAGAGGTTGAGGGACTCTAGGTTCTCGAGGTCTTCCAAATGCTCGAGGGCGTCCTCATCGACTTCGGTATTGCGAAGGGAGAGAATCTCTAGTCGCTCAGCGTTTTTCAGGTGCTTGAGAGCATTGTTGCTGATAGCGGTATCGGAAAGATCGATACGTACGAAATTTGGGACGAGCTCTTTTGTGGCCTCTAGGGCGTCGTTGTCGAAGTCTTCGGCTTTGCCGTTTGGTTTGAAGCGGAGCTTGGAGGAGGTGAGGCTCATGAACTGGACGGAGTCGCGGACTTCTGCGCTGACGGTCTCTAGGAGGGCTTCGACATTGCCGCGGTTGGCTTCATCGGCTTTGCGAGCTTCTTCTTCTGCGGCTTCAGCTAGCTCCTCTTCGGTAGGCTCGGGAAGTAGGCGGTAACCGGTGACGAGGAAGGGGAGGATGGCTGCGGGCGCTTCAGCTCGGGCCATGACGACATCCGCTTTTGCTCCCTCGTCAATCCACCACTTGATGACGTCGATTTCCTCTTGAGTCATCTGGTGCTCGTCTTCCGGAGGCATGTGCTCTTCGTCATCCATCGGTAGCTCCATGAGTTCGACGAAGAGGCTTTCATAGCTGTCGCCTGGTTCGATGCAGGGACCGAAATCCCCACCGAGCATGAGGGCTTCGTAGGTATCGACGCGCAGCTTCCCTTTTTTCTTTTTCGGTCCGTGGCAAGAGACGCATTTGGCGTCGATGATAGGGTGGACGACGTCCGTGTAGGGATTGAATGGATCTGGTACGAGTGGCAGGATCCCGTATTGGGCTTCTGGTGACGTCTCTTCCTCTTCGGCTAGCCAAGGAGCGTTGGCGAAGGGATCTCCGTGGACCATGAGGCCGCCGGGATGGCTTGCCAGAACGAGGGTCGCAGTGATGGCGATGAGGGAGAGGAATCGGATGAAACCGTTTTTCTTGAGAATGTTGACCGCAAGGGTCGACCAGCAGATGGAAGTGAAAATGCCGGCAGCCCAGAGGTGGTCGTTAAGGAGCTCCTTTTCGTAGCCGCCTTCTTCGCCGAGGAGGTAGCCAGTCGCAAAGGAGAGGGATGCGGTGAGAGCGGTGAGGAACCAGAGGAAGTTACGAGCGCCCGTTTCAGCGTGCTTGTTGAAAATGCTGGCGAACTCGAGGGCGAGCACTGCGGCGACGAGGCCGATGGGGAGGTGGAGTACGAGCGGGTGGAAGCTTGCTATGAACGGCGTCCATGGAGAGCTGGCTTCTTCGCCGGCTTCGAAGAGCAGGGGCGCGAAGGCGAAGAGGGCGGCTAAGAGGAGGTAGAGGGTGGCAAGTGCTCGTTTCATGAAGGAAAGGGAAGGCGTCGGGCGCTAGGCCCCAGGGAATGCGTTGGAAGGGATCTTGGTTTCTTGATGTGTGGTTGGGTATTAGGAAGGTCCGAGCAGATGGGACAAGGGTGGATTTTGTTTAACTGTTTTTAGGGGGGGCGTGACGGGTGGCGGATTTGGTTGTGGGTGGCAACGACGGAGCGTTGCCCTCCGAGGGGGGAGTGATGGGGGATGAATTTGGTTTAGGGAGGCTACGACGGAGCGTAGCCCTCCGGGGGCGCCTGAGTTTGTTCTGTTTAGGCGTGCCGCGGCGGGCACGCCCTACCTTTATTAGGCGAGGACGTCTTTTACTACGTGGCCGTGGACGTTGGTGAGGCGGCGTTCGAGACCGTTGTTGTAGAAACTGAGTCGTTCGTGGTCGAGGCCGAGCAGGTGTAGAATGGTGGCGTTGAAGTCGTAGACGGAGGTTTTGCCTTCGATTGCCTTGAAGCCGAATTCGTCGCTGCGTCCGTAGGAGAAGCCTTTTTTGACGCCGGCGCCCATCATGAAGCTGGTGAAGGCTTCGGCATTGTGGTCGCGGCCGGTGCCGTTGGCTTGCAGGAAGGGCATGCGTCCGAACTCGGTGCACCAAACGACGAGGGTGTCTTCCAGGAGCCCGCGTCGTTTGAGGTCTTTGAGTAGGGCGGCGGTTGGCTGGTCCATGATCTCGGCTTGCATGCCGTGGGTTTTGTGAATGTTGCCGTGGGAGTCCCAGTTGGTGACGCCGTTGCCGCCGGAGGCATCGGAGCCGTTGAAGAGCTGTACGCAGCGTACGCCCTTTTCGATCATGCGGCGTGCGAGGATACAGTTTTTTGCGTATCCACTTTTTAATTCATTGGAGCTGTCGGCTCCGTATTCCTTGAGAACGTAGTCGGGCTCGCCGTCGATATTGGTGAGCTCGGGGACTGAGAGTTGCATCTTGCCAGCCAGTTCGTAGGAGGCAATCCGGGCGGCGAGCTCTGAGTCGCCGGGATTTTTCTCGAGGTGCTTGGCGTTGAGGCGTTCGATCGCGTCGACGGTGGCTTTGTTGTGGGCGTCGCTGATGGAGTCCGGCGTCGCGATGTTGGGAATGGGCGAGGCGGCTGAGAAATTGGTGCCTTGGAAGGAGGCGGGGAGGAAGCCGTTGCCCCAGTTGTTTTTGGCGGAGCGTGGCATGCCGCGTGGGTCGTTGATGGCGACGAAGGCGGGCAGTTCTTGGTTTTCTGTGCCGAGGGCGTAGGAGACCCAGGAGCCGATAGACGGGAATCCTTCGAAGGTGAAACCTGTCGACATGAAGTTTTCCGCGGTCGGGTGGGCGGAGGTCTCGCTGTGGAGGGCGTGGAAGAAGGAGAAGTCGTCGACCATGCCGCCGAGGTTGGGCAGAAGATCGGAGACCATTTTTCCGGATTGGCCTCGGGGGCTGAAGTCCCAGAAGGGTTTGTGTATGTTTCCGGAAGGGCCTTCGAAGGTGACGGCGGGCATTCCAGGCGGCTTCATGCCGTGGAATTTTGAAAGCTCTGGCTTGTAGTCGAAAGTGTCTACATGGCTTACGGCTCCGGCGCAAAAGATGATGAGCAACTGCTTGGCCGCGGGATCGAAGTGGGGTGGCCGAGAGGCGTAAGGATTGTTGGGATCGATGACGGGTCGGATAGGGGTCTTGTCGCTGGAGAGGCCGATTTCCGAGGCGAGTAGCCCGTCGTTTTGTAGAAGGTTGAGCAGCGAGAAGCTACCGACGAGGCTGGCGGTGTCGCGTAGGAACTTGCGGCGGTCGAGGAGGTGCTGGCCGAAGAGGGAGAGCTTGGTGGGGTCTGGTTTGTTCATTTGGCTGAAATGGCTTTCACGGTGCGGCAATGACGGAGCATTGCCCTCCTGTTAGTTGAGGTAGAAGAATTCGTTGAGGTTATAGAGGGTGCGGGCTACGGAAGGTAGGCCGTTGGTGTTGGCGAGGGCGCGTGTGACGTCGAGTTCGTCGGTTTCTGGTTGACGACCGATGGTGAGCATGAACATGTGGCGTAGTTGGTCGTCTAGTACGGGGCCTGCTTCTTCGGTGGCACGTTTTGCGAGATGTTCTGCTTGCTGAACGACGAGATTGCCGTTCATGAGATTGAGCGCTTGCAGCGGAGTGGTGGAACGAGTGCGTTTGCTTTGGATCTGAGCGCAGTCGGGGAAGTCGAAGGCGGTGAACATTTGGTCGTCCACGCGTCGCATTCTCTGTTGGTACAGCATGCGGCGCCAGGTGTGCGGGCCATAGTTGTCGACGACTTTCCACTGGTCGTAGCGGAGCTTGGGCTGGTAGATGTGGTAGCCGAGCCCTCCTGGGGTCAGGTCAATGGTGCCCGCAGCGAGGAGTATTGAATCTCTTAATACTTCGGCTTCAAGCCAACGTGGAGGAAAGCGCCAGAGCAGGCGGGTGTCGGAGTCGACTGAAGACCATTGCTCGGAAGGTGCACTTGAGCGGCGGAACGCGTCGCTGGAGAGCATTTGGCGAAGGGCGTACTTGATCGACCATCCGTTGTCCATCAGGTCGGAGGCGAGCCAGTCGATGAGTTCGGGGTGAGAGGGAGTGCCGCCGGCCTTGCCGAAATCGCTTGGTGTGCTGACGATGCCGGTGCCGAAGACTTGGTGCCAGAGGCGGTTGACCATCACGCGAGAAGTGAGCGGGTTGTCTGGAGCTGTAAGCCAATCGGCAAAGGCGGCACGGCGTTCTGGGCCGGGGGTGTCGCTGCTTTGTCCGAAGTCGCCGTCAAGTATTTCCATGGCCATGGGAGTGACTTCCGCACGTGGGGAGGTGGGGCTGCCACGGTACATTACGTGCATTTTGGTGGGCTTGATTAGCTTGCCGATGAAGACTGGCGGAGGCGCTTCTTTGTCGTGCTCGAGAGCGAGTTCGTTGAGGCGGTCGATGCGTTGTTGGCTTTCTGGGTTTTTCTCAATTTGTTCGGCGTCGACGACGGTTAGCCATGTGCCGTCCTGCTTGAGGACTTCGATGCTTTGGAATGACCATGGGACTTCGCCTCCGACAGTTTCGCCCTTCTTGTTGACCATGTACTGCCAGCCGTAGTGGGCGAGGCGATTGACGCTGAGCTCGGCTCGAGAGAGTGTTTGCTCGTCGTTGAAATCGATTCGTACCCAAGGAGTTGATACGCTCTCGCCTTTCTTGTGTTTCCAGACGAAGAAGTTGTCGAGGCGGTCGTCGATGAGGTAGTCGACGGGGCGGGTGGCGTGTTCTTCCTTTTTAGAGCTGGATATTTGGATACCGTCTTGCTGAGTGAGGTTTTGGGTAGAAGTGGCGCTGGCGTAGAGCTGGATTTCGTCGAGGGAGAAGTTGCCCGGCTTGAAGTTGAGGCGGATCGATTTGGTGGTGGACTCCGGGAAGTGGACTTTGAGGTGGTCGGGCCACTTTTCGACCCAGCCTTGCTTGTTTTCGAATTGGGAGCGTTCTTGAGCTATGGCGCTCATGATTCGCTGGCCTGCTGCGGAGCGCGGATGCTCCGCGGGTAGATCAGGGGTGCGGTAGTCGTACTCGATGTCGTTGAAGACAGCGGCCATGGAATAGTAGTCCTTGATGGAGATGGGGTCGAACTTGTGACTGTGGCAGCGAGCGCAAGCGAAGGTGAGCCCCATCATGGAGGAGCTCACGCTTTGGATGGTTTCGTCGAGGCGGTCGAAGCGTGCTTGTTTGATATCAGCCGGTTGCTGGCCTACGGTGGAGGCGGGTGCGTGGGGACCGGCGACGAGGAGGCCCATGCCGAGGTCGTTTCCGAGGGTATCACCTGCGATCTGCTCTTTGACGAACTGGTCGTAGGGTTTGTCTTGGTTGAAAGATTCGACGACGTAGTCGCGGTAGGGCCAGGCGTTTTTTCGAAATTCGTTGCTTTCGTACCCGGTGGTCTCGGCCCAGCGGATGGTGTCTAGCCAGTGTTGAGCCCAACGTTCTCCGTAGTGGGGTGAGGCGAAGAGCTCGTCTAGAAGTTCTTGATACGCTTGGTCGGGATTGGCTTTGAAATCGGTAGCGAACTTTTCGATACGCTCGGGGGCAGCGGGAAGACCGGTGAGTACGATGGAGGCTCGGCGGATGAGGGTGTGCGGCTCTGCAGCGGGATTGGGAGTCAGATCGTGTTCGGAGAGCTTTTCTTGGAGAAAGGCGTCGATGGGGTTGGCGGAGCCGTTTGCTGGTATGGCTGACTTTTCGATTGGCTGGAGGGACCAGAGATCGGTGGTCTTCTTTTCCTCCTTGGCATCCATTTGGCCCGGCCATTTGGCGCCTTCTTTAACCCATTGCTCGATGAGGGCGATTTCGGAGGGATCGAGCGGCGCTCCCTCGCGTGGCATGCGGAATTCCAGGTCGTCGCTCTTGAGGCGTTTGAGGAGCTCTCCTTCTTCAGGGTGTCCGGGCACGAGAACGAGGGCACCGAGGTCGCCTCCTTTGAGCATGGAGATGCGGCGGTCGAGTCGCAGATTTGACTCCTGCTTGTCTGGGCCGTGGCATCGGTAGCATCGTGACTCGAGGATGGGCTCGATTTGAGTGTGGTAGTCCACGGGGCTCTGGGCAAAGAGGGCGGTAGCGCTAGCGGTCAGACATGCGGCTAGGGTGCCGAGAAACTTTCTAGGGTACTGCATGAAGCGAAGTCGAAATGGTGTTTGGGGTGGGGGAAGAATCGTTTTCCCTGCGACATCTTAACTTATACTTCAGATTAGAACCCGTTTACACGTGCGTTTTTATGCACTTTTTGGCCTTTCTGGCACAGGATGTTGTTCAAAAATGATTTTCTAGATGCCCTAGTTTAGGAGTCTAGTTGCCTGTTCTATGTAAAATTTGATTTAAGTGGTGAGGGGCAAAACGTTCGAGGAATAGTAGGGTGCGCAAAAGTCGAACTAGCGATCTGGATCGAGGCGATTTTGATTGGCTCGAGAAGCGGGATGTTCATTGCTTGCCCCGATGACGACGATTGCGGGACCCGAGACTCGATACAGCCAAAGACGCCTTTGGGCGCCTGCGATCGGGGTGATGGCGGTTTTGTTCGTCAGCTCGCACTTTTCCGGAGTTCCGGCGGGGCCGAAGATTATCGGTTTCGACAAGGTGGCCCACTTTTTCGTGTTCGGACTTTTGGGTACTTTGATGTTTCGCCGGATTCGTATCCGATTTTTGGAACATCGGCGTTGGGTATGGGCGTTCGCTGGAGCGATGCTTTACGCGTTGGCGGACGAGGTTCTGCAGTTTTTCAATCCGGATCGCAGCTTCGATGTGCTGGATTGGGTAGCTGATGCCGCAGGAGCGGCTGTCGCGATCTTTGTGTATCGCAACTGGGGCTGGTACCGCCGGCTGCTGGAATGGGAGATTTGGAGCAGGAAGTGAGAAGCGGACCTCCTGCTCTGAGCGGCTACGGTGAGCGTCGCCGTTGCTAAACTTAGCAGGGGAAGGAGACGGTGACTGTGGTGCCGACGTCTTTTTTGCTTTTGACGGAGACTTCGGCGCGGTGCTGGTCGATGAGCTGTTTTACGATGACCATGCCGAGTCCGAAGCTTTGTTCGCCGGAAGTGCCGACCTGAGAGGTGCGGGCGGAGGGGTCGAAGAGACCGTCGATCTTGTCCTCGGGGATGCCGATTCCGGCGTCGATAACGGAGACGTGGAGTTTTTTGGTGGAGTCGTTGCGTGTGAATTTTACGCCGACCTCGCTGCCGGGATGGCTGAACTTGATGGAGTTGGAGATGAGGTTGTTGAAAATGCGTTTGAGGGCGTTTTTGTCGCCGGCGACGGTGAGGCGTTGATCGGTTTCGCCAGCGGTATCCAGGGTGAGGCGAATCTTTTTGGGAGAGGCCATGTGCTGGAGATTGCTGATGCAGGACTCGATCTGGGAGGCGAGCTGGACGGGCTTGAGCTCGAGGCTGGAGCCGTCTGACTGGACGCGGCCGAGCTCGAGCAGGTCGCCGATGATGGAGTTGAGGAAATCGGCGGAGGACTTGATGTGCTGGAGATACTCGAGGTTTTCCTCTGAAAGCTCTTCGTCGAAGAGCATGAGGTCGGCGAACCCTTGGATGCCGGCGAGCGGGGCGCGTAGGTCGTGCGAGCAGATGGAGAGGAACTTGTCCTTCATGGTGTGGGCTCGCTTGAGCTCGGAGACGTTGCTGCGGAGCTGGTCGCCGAGAATCTTGGAATTGATATGAACGGCGGCCCGAGCTTGGACTTCGTCGAGCGAGAAGGGTTTGACGATGAAGTCGGAGGCTCCTGCGCGGAACATTTTGAGGATGTGGTCCTTTTCGCCGAGACTGGAGAGGAAGATAATGGGGAGGTCGCGGTAGCCGAGCTCGTTGCGGATCTTGTGGCAGAGCTCGTCTCCGTCCATTTCCGGCATGAGGTAGTCGGTGATGACGAGGTCTATCTTGTCGGCTTCCTTTTTGAGGGCTTCGATAGCGGCCTTGCCGTTGGAGGCTCCGATCACGTTGAGTCCCTTCGCCCTTAGGCCGATGGTAAGGAGGGAGCGGATTGATGAGCTGTCGTCGACCACGAGCACGGTGTGGCCGCGGATACCGTCGTGCGCCTTCTGGGCGCGTTCGATGGCCATGCTCAGTTCCCCGGGGAGGAAAGGTTTCGACATGTATTCGTTGCCGCCCGCTTGGTAGCCCTTTTGGCGGGATTGAATGGTGTCGTTAGCCGTGATGAAAATGATGGGAAGTTCCGAGAAGGCTTTGGGGACGCCTCCGTTTCTGATGCGGTAGCAAGTCTCGTAGCCGTCGAGGCCTGGCATGTCGACGTCGAGGGTTATGAGCTCTGGCTCGAGTTCGGGGATCTTTTCTAGGGCTTCGTCTCCGCTGGCTGCCTCGACGACTTCGTGCCCGCTGGCGAGGAGTTCTTTGCGGATGCGGCTGCGAGTGGTGGAGCTATCGTCTACGACGAGAATCTTCATAAGGGAGGGATTTGGAGGATCGGTGAGTCGGCTGGTGGAGAGTGGAATTTTGTGACGATGCCGAATGGGAGGAACTTCAGCATAGTCAAAGTTCTCGAATGAGCAAAGGATTGAAGTGTAAAGCATTCGAGAAAAACTGCTTAGAGAACGGTTTGACCGTCTCTCGGCAGGGTCTTTGCGGGATTCGGTCATTTGTATATTCGGCGGCTTGCCACCTGAGATTTAGCCAATTCTAATCGGGAATCTATGAGTAAGGCCTCCGATCTGAAACGAATTGAAGAACTCCGCTCGGCGGTTCGTCGACATGACGAACTGTATTATCGTCAGGCGGAGCCGGAGATCAGCGACTTCGACTACGACGCGTTGAAGCGTGAGTTGGCGGAACTCGAATCGGCCAATCCGGAGTTGCCGCTGGGGGACTCGCCGAGTTTGGCTGTTGGTGACGATCGAGTGGATGGTTTCGCTAGCTACCGGCATTTGCAGCCGATGCAGAGCTTGGACAATACGTACTCGCAGGAGGAGTTCGTGGCATTTGTTGGGCGCGTGGAGAAAGGTCTCGAGATCGAAGGGAAGAGCGCTCGCATGACAGTGGAGCCGAAGATCGACGGAGTTGCGGTGAGCGTGACCTACGAGAACGGCGAACTGGTACGTGCAGTCACGCGCGGAAATGGGATCGAGGGGGACGACATTACGGCGAACGTTCGTTTTATCGAGCGGTTGCCGACTCGCTTGGAAGGAACGGTGTTGCCGGATCTGATTGAGATTCGCGGCGAGATTTTCATGCATGACGAGGAGTTCGAGCGTTTGAATGTCGAACGGAGGGAGCAAGGGCTCGAGGAGTTTAAGAATCCGAGAAATCTGGCCGCTGGGACCGTGAAGATGCTGGATCGGGAGGAGGTGGCCAAACGAAAGCTCGATATTGTGCTGTATGGCTTGGGCGAGTGCCGACCGGTAGTGGTGTCCTCGCAGAGTGAATACCGGAAGCAGTTGATCGATTGGGGGCTGCCGATTGTGGAGCGATTCTGGGAGGTCGAAGGGGCGGAGGCTGCATGGGCGGCCGTCGAGGAGCTCGACGAGATTCGCCAAGGCTTTGCGTATCCGACGGATGGAGCGGTGGTGAAGCTCGATAGCTTTCGCCAGCAAGATCTTTTAGGGGCGACTTCTAAAGCGCCTCGATGGGCGATCGCGGTTAAATATGCGGCGGAGCAGGCGGAAACTATTTTAAACAGCATCACGATTCAGGTCGGTCGTACGGGAGCGTTGACTCCAGTGGCGGAGCTCGAGCCGGTGCAGCTGGCAGGAACGACTGTATCTAGAGCGACACTACACAACCAGGAGGAGATGGCTCGTAAGGATGTGAGGATCGGAGACTCGGTGATGATCGAAAAGGCGGGCGAGATCATTCCTGCTGTAGTGCGTGTGTTGACGGAGAAGCGGCTGGAAGGGAGCGAACCCTTTGTTTTCCCCGAAACGTGTCCCGCCTGCGGCACTCCTGTTAGCAAGATTGAGGGAGAGGTCGCGGTTCGTTGCTTGAATATCGAGTGTCCGGATCAGGTTCGTGGTCGTCTGGAGCACTATGCTTCGCGTCAATGCTTGGATATCGAGGGACTGGGCGAAGCGGTGGTCGATCAATTGGTGGCGACTGGAAAGGTATCCAATATTTCAGACATCTATCGCTTGGAGTTCGAGCAGTTGTTGGAGCTGGAGAAATTTGCTGAAAAATCCGCTTGGAATCTAGTGGCGGCGATCGAGGCGAGTAAGGGCGTCGAGCTGTGGCGACTGTTGCATGGTTTGGGGATCCCTCAGGTGGGAGCTGCCGCAGCCAAGGACCTTGCCAAGGCCTTTGGCGGAGTAAAGGAGCTGGAGGGCGCGTCGCTGGAGCAGTTGATCGAGGTTGACGGGATTGGCGAGAAGACTGCGAACGGGATACGGGCTTACTTCGCTGATGAAAAGAACAAGGCGGTATTGGTATCTCTGTTCGAAGCGGGAATGAATCCCGTTGCTCCAGAGAAAATTAGCGAAGCGGAGGCGATTTTCGCTGGGAAGACCTTTGTTATCACGGGAACCCTGCCGAGTCTCAAGCGAAGCGAAGCCAAGGCGATCGTAGAGAGTAAAGGCGGGAAGGTCGCCGGGAGCGTGAGCAAAAAGACGGATTTTCTGGTCGCGGGAGAAGCGGCGGGTTCGAAACTAGCGAAAGCCGAATCGCTGGGAGTGCCGGTGATCGACGAGGCGAGGCTGCTGGAGATGGCGGGTTCGGCAACGAGCGTCTAGAGGTTTGAATATGCTGTAAATGCGTCTAGGGAGGATTTCGGTACGATTTTCCCGTGCAGCGAATTGCAGCTTGCGGCAATCACGGTCTTGACGGCTTTACCCCGGGGGTGAATGCCTCTTTTGCCAAATTTTTGAGCGCGTGTCTCTACTTACTTTTTGGCCGCATCTACCTAGAGCGAGGGCTGGGGAGTAGGGAGTGGGGGCTAAAGGAATGCCGGGATTGGACGAAGGTTTAGGTGACCACCTACCTTGCCCTTTGCCCGGGCGAATTGAACACCAATAGGAACTCATGCTTTTGACCCAGAAAACCGTGTTTCGAGCGGGAAGCCCCGCGGCAGTGTGCTCTGCCGTATCGTTTTTCTCTTTTGCTGATCCCGATTTTATCCCCTGTGGGATGTGAGTGAGGCTCTGAAGCAAGGGGATTTGGATCAGAATTAAGGCGTCTAGAAATCGGAAATATGAATCTTAACAAACTCACTCTCAATGGTAAGCTTTTGGCGTTGAACGCCATTCCTGTGGTGATCTTCACGATCGTAAGCGCGATCGCATTTGTGTCGGTATCCTCTATGAAAGAGGACAGTGGCTGGGTCGACCATACGCACAAGGTGATCCGGCATGCGCAGAACATTGTTGGAGCGGCAGTCGACATGGAAACGGGCATGCGAGGATTTCTTTTGGCGGGGAAGGATGAGTTCCTGGAACCCTATCACGGAGGCAAGGAGCGTTTCTCGACTTTGGTAGACGACCTGCAGCGAACGGTAGACGACAACCCGACTCAGGTCCAGCGGCTCGATAACGTTCGAAGTATCATCAATGAATGGCAGCGCGAAATCGTCGAGCCGATGATCGCTTTTCGCCGCGAAGTTGGGAGCTCAAAGACGATGGATGAAGTTGCAGCTGTGGTGGGCGAAGCTCGCGGCAAGAAATACTTCGATTCGTTCCGTGCGGAGATTGCCAATTTCATCGAAATGGAGGCCGAGTTGCTAGTCGTGCGTGAGGCCGCTTTGGAAAGCACTGTTTCATTTACTCAATCGGCTACTGTCGCTGGCGGTGTTGGAGCCATTTTAGCGATTTGCTTTGTCATGTTTTTTGTACGACGTTCGGTCGTGAAGCCCATCGGAACCATAATTCAGGGCTTGAGTAGCTCATCCGAGCACGTGGCAAACTCGTCCAATTTCGTATCGCTTACCAGTGAACGTATGTCTGATGGAACTACGAGCCAAGCTGCTGGCGTCGAGGAGATTTCATCAGCACTCGAGGAGATGTCGGCCATGACAGAAAAGAACTCATCTGGTTCGATCGAAGCCAATGACTTGATGAAGAACGCGAGCCAGACGATTTCGCGCTCGAATGCTCAGATGGAGGAATTGACGAAGTCGATGAAGATCGTTTCGGAGACAAGTGATCAGACTTCCAAGATCGTTCAGACGATTGATGAAATCGCCTTCCAAACGAACATCCTCGCATTGAATGCCGCTGTTGAGGCGGCTCGCGCGGGTGAGGCGGGTGCGGGATTTGCTGTAGTTGCTGATGAAGTACGCAGTCTGGCTATGCGTGCCGCTGAAGCTGCCAGAGATACTGGAAGTTTGATCGAACAGTCCGTAAATAGTATTCAGCAAAGCGAATCGATCGTGACGGAAACGGGTACTTCGTTTGAAGGCGTAGCGTCTCAGATCGACCAAGTGGCGAGTTTGATGGAGCAGATCGCCGAGTCCTCTCAGGAACAAGCTCAAGGGATTCGTCAGATCAATTCTAGCGTAAGAGAAATCGACGGTAAGGTTCAGGAAGCGGCGGCGGCTTCTGAGGAGAACGCAACTTCCGCTCAGGAAATGAACACTCAGGCGGTTCAGTTGAAGGATTATGCCCAGCGATTGATCGCTCTGGTCGAAGGAGCTGATTCTGAAAGCGTTTCTCAGCGGAGCGCAAGAGCAGCTCAATCGTGGTCGCCAACTGTGCAGCCTGCAAAAGCGGTTGGCGCGGAACCCGTGGCTGTAAGCGCTCAGACGGATTCTAACGACTTTGACCTTTGGGAGCGCTAGCAGCAGCTTGAGGGGATGCAAGCGACGCTTGTATCGATCTTTTCGAGACGGGCGGAGTCTTTAGCGTAAGGCTCTGACTCGAA